>JAJYKK010000062.1 GCA_021788645.1 Pseudomonadota bacterium | reverse complement strand
GCCATGCTTTTGATTGACGCATGAGATCACGCCGTTTCAACGCCTCATCGAGCACGGCGTTATAGCGCCGCCGTCCGGCCTCGAACCGGCCCAGCATGATCCGATCCGCCGTCGGTTGCACCACCAGCGGCAGTTCAAGGATGAAGGATGGCGATTGCGCGTTAGGCATTAAACGTGTTTCTGTTGTTCGATGTACTGTTTGCTTCCAGCGGTATCAGGATATCAACCAAAACCATTCGCTCACCCCAGGTCTGAAGCCAGGGGCGTGCGCTCATACTTGGTCACCCCGACCGAACGGGGCCAGCACTCTATGCTCATGCCAAGCGCTAACACGCGCAGGCGCAACGAATAAAGCCCCAGCGCAAATGCAGGTTTCCCGTCCGGGATCCGGCGGGATTCGCGCAAGCCCGTAACCGCAAGCCCCCCTCGCTCCTATCCGGATGCTTCGGTACCAAGCGTACGCCATCGCTCGCGCCTCACGGCCGGACATGCCATCCACCAGGGGAAGGCAAAGCACGCCGACACGCGCCGTGCGGCGCGGGCACGTCTGTCCAAGAAGACCCTATCCCGCGATCACACACCCTGTGCCGGCGAGGCAGATATCGACACCCGCGCTCGGGGCGATGGCGGCTGCGGGAATCCGGTGGCCGCCCTGCCAAAGCTCAACCGCCTGACGCTTGGAGGCGCCCGTGACGAGGAAGATCACCTCGCGGGCGCTGCTCAAGGTTCTGGCACTCAGGCTGACGCGCTCGGGCGGCGGTTTGGGCGCACGCGACACGGCCAGCACGGGTTCGGCATCGCGCGGCGCGCCCCAGTCATGGCCCGGAAAAAGGCTCGCCGTATGACCGTCTTCGCCCAGCCCGAGCAACACCAAGTCCAGGGTCACGCCCCGGACGCGCTCACGGTAGCGCCGCGCGGCCTCGGCAGGCCCCCGTTCGGCCTCGATCGGGTGAATCTGGGGGCGCGGGATAGGCACATGATCGAGCCATGCGTCCATGGCCGAAGCGCTGTTTCGCTGCGCCGACTCACGGGGAAGACAGCGCTCGTCCCCCCAGTAGACGTGCCAGCGGCTCCAATCGGTCGTAAGCTCCCGCAAGCGCTCATAGAGCGCTTGCGGGGTCTGCCCCCCGGACAGGACGATCCGGAACTCGCCGCGCGAAGCCTGCGCCAGCTGCGACGCGCATTGGACACGGGCCCGCACGCCCTCAAAAAGCGCCGCCGCATCGGGGAAGAGGTGCCAGCGGCGCACTTGGGTACGAGCGTCCATCGCCCTCAGACCTCATTGCGCCATTCGTGGTCTTCGCTGTCGAAGAGCCGATTGGCCTCCTCCGGACCCCAGGTTCCGGCAGGATAAGTGTGAATGAATTCGCGCTCCTGCGCCCAGTACTTGAGGATCGGATCGACCACGCGCCAGGCCCATTCGACCTCATCGAAGCGGATGAACAAGCTGCGGTCACCCTCAATGACATCGAGCAGCAGCGTCTCGTAGGCATCGAGCGGAACCTCATGGGTCTTGCGGTAGGAGGCGTTCAGCGCCAGCACGCGCGTATCCATCTCCAGGCCGGGTTTCTTGACGTGGATCTCCATATGCATGCTCTCGGCCGGCTGGATCGACAACAACACCCAGTTGGGTGCGATGACCTCGACCGGCGTCTCGCGGAAGAGCTGTTGCGGCGGATACTTGAAGCGCAGGGCGATGAGCGACATCTGCTTGGCCATGCGCTTGCCCGTGCGCAGATAGAAGGGGACGCCCCGCCAGCGCCAGTTGTCGATATAGAACTTGGCGCTTACGAAGGTCTCGGTCACGGAGTTTTTCTCGATGCCGAGTTCGTCTTGATAGCCTCCCACCTGCACCCCGCGGCTGAATCCCGGCCCATACTGGGCGCGGAAGGCATGGGCGTGCACGGCACGGCGAGGGATCGGGCGCACCGAGCGCAGGACCTTCACCTTTTCGTCACGCAAGGCATCGGCCTCCCAAGCCGGCGGCGGCTCCATGGCCACGACGGCGAGCAACTGCATCAAGTGGTTCTGCAGCATGTCGCGCAGCGCGCCCGCCTTGTCGTAGTAGTCCGCCCGCTTCTCGATCCCGATCTCCTCCGCCACCGTGATCTGCACATGATCGATGAAGTTCCGGTTCCACAGCGGCTCGATCAGGGTATTGGCAAAGCGGAAGACCAACAGGTTCTGCACGGTCTCCTTGCCCAGGTAGTGGTCAATACGGTAGATCTGCTCTTCCGCGAAATGCTTGTGCAGGACCTCGTTCAGCAGCAGCGCGCTCTCGATGTCCTCGCCAAAGGGCTTCTCGACCACGATCCGCTGCTGGCCGCGCGGCTCGTTGAGGCCCGCCTGGTCGAGATTGCGAATGACCGCCGCATACTCGGTCGGCTTGATGGCCAGATAGTAAATGCTGCAGCCTGACGGGCCGGTTTTGGCAGTAGCGATCGCCTGGCCCAACTGGGCGAACGACTGCGGGTCATGGAGCTCGCCACGCACGTAGTTGAAGCGGCTGGAGAGGGAGCGAAACACCCCCTCGTCGAAGTAATCGCCCAGCTTCTCCTGCAGCACCTGCTTGAGATACTCGGTCCATTGGGACTGATCCCACTCGCGCCGCGCAAATGCCGTAAAACCCATGCGTTTGGGCAAGCGGCCGGCCACCTCGAGGTGATACAGCGCCGGGATCAGCTTGTTGGCGGACAGATTGCCGGTCGCGCCGAAGATCACGAAATTGCAGGGTGTCGCCAAATCATCCACACTCATAGATTCTCCGCTAGGAAACCCGCGCCCACACTGGACGGCTTGCGTCGTCCGCTCCCCCGCCCGCCCCCCTGCGCACAGGGGTATGCTGGGCCATTTTCCCACTGCAGCGGGAGCCCGCAACCCCATGCAAAAAGAATGGGGGGCGGACGCGCGGCGTCGTCCAGGCGGGAACGGCTTACTGTGGCCCTTCCTCGCGCACCGCGTGGCCGCCGAAGCCTTTGCGCATCATCGCGAGCAGCTTGGCCGTATAGTCGTTCGCGCCTTGGCTCGCGAAACGCATCATGAGGGCCAAGCTCATCACCGGCGCAGGAACCCCCAACTCGACGGCCTCCAGGGCGGTCCACCGCCCTTCCCCCGAATCCGACACATACGGCTCGACCTCGCCGAGACGCTGATCGGCCCTCAGAAAATCCGTAGTCAGGTCAAGCAGCCAGGAGCGGACCACGCTGCCGTGACGCCAAAGTTCCGCGACCGCCCCGAGGTCGAGGTCGAAATCCTTGCGCGCCGCCAGCAAGCTCAATCCTTCCGCAAGCGACTCCATCATCCCGTACTCGATGCCGTTGTGAACCATCTTGACGAAGTGGCCGGACCCGACCGGGCCGCAATGCAGCCATCCCGTGTCGGCCGAGGGTGCGAGGACCCGCAGATAGGGCTCGACGCGCCCGAGCGCCTCCTTGGCCCCGCCCACCATCAGGCAGTAGCCCTCGGCCAACCCCCAGATCCCGCCCGAGACACCCGCATCGACGAACTGAATCCCGCGCTCGGACAGCTTCTGCGCACGCCTCAGGGAATCCTTGTAGAACGAATTGCCGCCGTCGACCAGCACGTCTCCGCGGCCCAGGAGCACGGCCAGCTCCTCGACAGCTTCCTCCGTGACCTGCCCACTCGGCAACATCAGCCATACGAGCCGCGGCGCCGTCAGGCGAGCGACCATGTCTGCGAGACTCGCCGCCGCCGTCAAGCCGGTCTCCCGTGCCAGGGCCTGGGTCACCGCAGGCGTGCGGTTATACGCCACGACCTCCATTTGCGCCTTACGGAGCCGACGCGCCATGTTCGCGCCCATGCGCCCCATGCCTGCCATGCCAATGGTCATTGTCGCCCCCTCACCAAAGAATACCTGCCGCCCGCTGATGCCTGTCTCCTCACCGGGCCGATGCGAACACCACGTCCGGTCAGACTGTCGGTGCGTCCCGCGGTTCCATTGCGGTCACGACAACGCACCAGTCTCGCACGCGGTGTTGACGTTTTTGTGGCGCGTCGAGCCGCTTCCCGGTGGCCCGCACCCTTTTGAGAATAAGTATAGTTCACGGGGGACAGCCCCCCAGCCTCGGTTTCACGCGGCGCTCACGGCGATATCTTCTGCTAGAATGCTCTCTTTTTTGTCTTCCCTGCATCTTCCGGACGAGCACATGACCCCGCCCGCCCCACTACACCAAGCAGCCGCGCCGCTCAAGATCCTCTTCGTGACGCCGGAGGTCCGCCCGGTCGTCCAGACGGGCGGCCTGGCCGACGTCAGCGCGGCCTTGCCGGCGGCGCTGCGCCGCCTCGGGGTCGACGTGCGCATCCTGCTGCCCGGCTATCGTGCGGCCGTGGGCGAGCGCAAGAAGATGCGGCTTTGCGCCCGCATCGGGGATATTCCGGAACACGGGGAAGTGCGTCTTCTGTCCGCTGGCCTGCCCCACTCGGACGTGCCCTTGCTGCTCGTCGACTATCCCATCTACTATGATCGGGAAGGCGGCCCCTACCTCGACGCCGAGGGGCACGAATGGCCCGACAATGCCTGGCGCTTCGGCTTATTTTCGCACGTCGCCGCGCGCCTCGGAAGTGCCGGAAGCCCCTTGGCCTGGCGCCCGGACATCGTCCACTGCAACGACTGGCAGAGCGCGCTGGCGCCCGCGCTGATGCACTTCATGCCCGGTCGCACGGCCGCCACCCTGATGACCGTGCACAACCTCGCCTACCAGGGCGTCTTCGCGCCGCAATTCGCCACCCGCCTCGGCCTGCCGGCGTCCAGCTTTCACATGCAGGGCGTCGAATATTACGGCCGGTTCTCCTTCTTGAAGGCGGGCCTTTATTACGCGGACCATCTGAGTACGGTCAGCCCCACCTACGCCGAGGAAATTCAATCGGAACCGCTGGGCTTTGGCCTGCAAGGGCTGCTCGCTGCACGCAAGCAGGCGCTGACGGGCATCTTGAACGGCGTCGACGCCGAACGCTGGAATCCGGCATCGGATCCGTTCCTGCCGGCGCCCTTCGGACCGGGGCACTGGGACGGGAAACAGGCCAACAAAACCGCGCTGCAGCAGACGCTGGGCCTTGAGGTTCGGCCGGACAGGCCGATCCTCGGCGTGGTGAGCCGCCTCACGCCGCAGAAGGGCCTCGATCTGCTGCTGGCGGCCGCGCCGCGTCTGCTGGAGACACCCGTACAGATTGCCATGGTAGGCAACGGCGACCGGGACCTGGAACGCGACTGGCTCGCGCTCCAGGCACGCCATCCGGGCGCGGTCGCCGCCCACATCGGCTTCGACGAACGGCTGTCGCACTTGGTGGAAGCCGGCGCGGACATCTTCGTCATGCCGTCCCGCTTCGAACCTTGCGGCCTCAACCAGATGTACAGCCAGCTCTACGGCACCCCGCCGGTCGTCCATGCCACGGGGGGGCTCGCCGACACCGTGGTCGACGCGACCGCTTCGGCCGTGCAGGCAGGCGAGGCGACCGGTTTCGTGTTCCGAGAAATGACCGCACGCGCCCTCGAACACGCGCTCTTGCGGGCGCTGGATGCCTATCGCGACGAACACACGTGGCGCCGCCTGCAGCTCAACGGGATGTCGCGCGATTTCAGCTGGGATCACAGCGCACGTGGGTATCTGGCCCTGTACCGGTCGATCCTTGCGGCACGCCCGCACCCCCCCGCCCGGATCGAGTGCTCGGCCGTCCTGCCTTAACCGCGCAGGAAATTCTGCCGGTAGTACTTCATTTCGGCGATGGATTCATGGATGTCCGCCAGCGCCTCATGCTTGTTTTGTTTTGAGAACCCGTCCAGCAGCGCAGGCTGCCAGCGTTTTGCGAGTTCCTTCAGGGTGCTGACGTCGAGATTGCGGTAATGAAAATAGGCCTCAAGCTGCGGCATGTAGCGCGCGAGAAATCGACGATCCTGACAGATCGAGTTGCCGCACATGGGCGAGGCCTTGGCACCCACATGGGTGCGTAGGAAAGCCAAGAGCTGCGCCTCGACGCCCGCGTCGGACAGGCCCGAGGCCCTGACCTTCTCCGTCAGCCCCGACTTCCCGTGCGTCGCCTTGTTCCATGCGTCCATCGCATCCAATACGGCCTCCGGCTGATGAACCACGAGCACCGGGGCTTCCGCCACGATCTCGAGCTGCGCGTCGGTGATCACCAGCGCGACTTCCAGAATGCGGTCGGTTTCTGGATTGAGCCCGCTCATCTCCATGTCGATCCAGATGAGGCGGTTATTGTCTTGTGCCATAATAGGTCCTATATAAAGTCCATCGCTGCCGGGATCGGCGCTTAAGGTCTCCTGCGCCCTCGGCCAGGCCGCCTAGAGGACGGATATTTTGTCACATTGCAGGCACGGACGCACGGACCCCCGGTGCGCGGTCTGTCACAGGACTTCATCGCGAAAACCAGCATGCATCCCTTTACCGCCGCTTTTGTGGTGGCCGCATTAGGCACGACCGCACTCAAATTGTGGCTCGCGCAGCGCCATCTGCACACCATCCGTGCCCACCGCGATCAGGTGCCCGCAGAATTTGCGCAGAGCATCAGCCTGGATGCCCACCGCAAGGCGGCCGACTACAGCTGCGCGAAGACGCGCCTGGCGCGGGCACACACCGCGCTCGACGCCGCGCTGCTGTTCGCCCTCACCCTCGGGGGCGGCCTCAACGGCCTGGCCGGCCTCGCGGATCACGCCTTTTCCTCCGAGTTGCTCCAAAACCTCGCGCTCATCGCCATGGTGGTGGTGATCAGCGCACTGATCGAATTGCCGCTCGGCCTTTATCGCACCTTCGCGATCGAGGCGCGCTTTGGCTTCAACCAGATGACCCCGCGCCTATATGCCCTCGATCTCGCCAAGCAGGCCGCTCTTGCCGCCGCGCTCGGGTTGCCGCTCGCCTGGGCGGTGCTGTGGCTCATGGCGCAGATGGGCAGCCACTGGTGGCTGTATGTGTGGCTGACGTGGCTCACGTTCAACCTCGGCGTCCTCATGATCTATCCCCGCTTTATCGCCCCCTTGTTCAACCGCTTCACGCCGCTGGCGGACTCCGCGCTCAAGACGCGCATCGAGGCGTTGCTCCAGAAATGCGGTTACGAGGCAGAGGGCCTGTTCGTCATGGACGGCTCGAAGCGCACAAGCCACGGCAACGCCTTCTTCACCGGATTCGGGCGAAGCAAGCGGATCATTTTTTTCGACACCCTGCTCGCCCATCTCACCCCCGACGAGGTCGAAGCGGTCCTCGCCCACGAAATCGGCCATTTCAAGCGCCACCATATCCCGAAGCGGCTGGTCGGAGTCTTTTCCCTGAGCCTCGTGTTGCTGTGGGCGCTCGGGCGGGTCATGGGACAAGAATGGTTCTACCAGGGCCTCGGCGTGACCGCCCATGGCACCGCCATGGCCCTCATCCTGTTCTTCCTAGTCATCCCGGTATTCACGTTCCCGCTGCAGCCGTGGCTCAGCCACTACTCCCGCAAGCAGGAATTCGAAGCCGACCAGTATGCGGCCCAGCACACGCGCCCGGAAACACTGGTGCAGGCGCTGGTGCGGCTCTATCGGGACAATGCGACGACCTTGACCCCCGATGCCTGGCACTCGGCCTTCTACGACTCGCACCCGCCCGCGGCCCAACGCATCGCACGATTGCAAAATGCCCCCAACCATGGTTGAATCGCTGCCAGTTCCCAAATTAAGCCGAGCGGTCGCCGCGCGCCCCGCCGGGGACAGCGAACCGTCAGGCGGCAAGCGGTCCGCTCTGGCCCGCGCGTATTCCTCATTTCGAAACAGGAGGCTCTCATGAACACCCGTGAAACGGCGTGCGACCTGTCCCAGAAACACTGCAAGCCTTGCGAAGGCGGTGTCGATCCGCTACCCGCCGCCGAGGTCGAACGTCAGCTGGGTCAGCTTTCCGGCTGGACCCAGGACGGTCCGGCCATCCGCAAGACCTATACGTTCAAGAATTACTATGAAACCATGGCGTTCGTGAACGCGACCGCCTGGATCTCGCACCGCGAGGACCACCATCCCGATCTCGAGGTGGGATACAACCGGTGTCAGGTGCGCTACATGACGCATGCCATCGGCGGGTTGTCCGAGAACGATTTCATCTGCGCCGCCAAGATCGACGCGCTGCTTGCCCTTTGACGCCCAGACGCCCGGCGTCCTCGGCGCGGACCTTGCGGGCCGTGCGCTCGTGAGCGCGGCGGCCGGCCGGCGCACGCAGGGCCTCGTGGTGGCGGCATTCGGGCGGCACTTCGAAGTCGACATCGGGCATGGCGAGCGTCTGGCCTGCGTCGCCCGCGGCAAGAAGGGGGGCATCGCCTGCGGCGACCACGTCGCCCTCCGGGCCACGGGTGCCGGGCAGGCCGTCATCGAGGGCATTCTCCCCCGCCGGACAGTGCTTCTCCGCGCAGACGCCTACCGCACCAAGCTCCTGGCGGCGAACGTAACGCAAGCGGTAGTGGTGGTGGCCGCCCAGCCGACATTTTATCCGGATCTGCTGGACCGCTGCCTGATTGCGGCCGAAGCGGCGAGCATCCGGACGCTCATCGTGCTCAACAAATGCGACTTGGAAGACCTGACCCAACACGCCGAGCGCTCGCTCAGCCTTTACGAACGGCTCGGCTATGATCTTCTCAGACTGTCGGCTCACCAAAGCATCGCCGCCCTGCGTCCCCGCCTGCAAGGCCATACGAGCATCCTGGTCGGCCAATCCGGCATGGGCAAGTCGAGCATCCTCAACGCCCTATTGCCGGGCGCGGGCGCGGCGATCGGCGAGATATCAGAAGCCCTCGACACCGGACGCCACACGACCACCGCCACGCGACTGCACTCGCTCGGCCCGGAAAGCCACCTCATCGACTCGCCCGGCTTGCAGGAATTCGGATTGTCCACCCTCGAGCCGGAAGCAATCGCCCGGTCGTTTCCCGAGTTTCGTGCCCACCTGGGCGGGTGCCGCTTCCGCAACTGCGCCCACCGCTCGGAGCCCGGCTGCGCGGTTCTGGAGGCCGCGCGGGTCGGGACCATTGACCCACGGCGGCTCGCGTCTTACCATCGCATCATCGAGAGCTTGGCACCGCTCAGGCATTCTGCACGTGGAACCCATCGGTGAAGCATAAAAGCGCAACATCCAGCGCGCAAACTGCTTCCACGGAGCGCGTGAGCAGTCTTTCTCGCTAGGCCGCCGCCGAGTTTCCTATACTATCTATCATGCGCCCGGCCGCGACGTCGGGCGACCGGGCGGGAATACCCGGGGCCGCGCGCCTCAAGCCTCCCGTCCCGCGAGAAGATCCTGGCGCCGGGCGCACCCAACGGCGGGCGGACGATCTCGAGCCATACCCCGGGCTGCGGCGGGGCGGCATGCGAGCAGGGCGCCGACCGCGCAGACGATACGTACAACACAGACAAGGGGGCCACGCCCGTCTTCCTCCACCGCGCATGCCGCCACGCGCGCGGCACGGGGGATTGGCGGCGTCCAATTCACGATGGAAAGCCACTCGAACACCTCTTCTTTTCAACACGACTCCCTGGGCCTGGATGCGCCCTCGATCAAGCGCTCCCTGGCGAACAGCCTGACCTATTCGATGGGCAAGGACCGGCGCACCGCCACCCAGCGGGACTGGTTCAATGCGCTGGCCTACTCGGTCCGCGACCGGCTCGCCGAGCGCTGGCGCGAGACGCTCGATCTTTACCACCGGACCAATGCCAAGCGCGTCTACTACCTGTCCCTGGAATTTCTCATCGGACGCCTGCTGTCGAGCAGCATGTGCAATATCGGCATCCACGACACCTGCCAGTCGGTGCTCGATGAACTGGGGCTCGACCTGTCCGAACTACGGGACCTCGAGCCCGACGCCGCCCTGGGAAACGGCGGCCTGGGGCGCTTGGCCGCCTGCTTTCTGGATTCCATGGCGACCCTGGATTTGCCCGGCTACGGCTACGGCATCCGCTACGAGTACGGCCTCTTTCACCAGGGCATCGAGAACGGTTTCCAGATCGAGCACCCCGACAACTGGCTGCGCTATGGCAATCCGTGGGAATTTCCGCGCCCCGAGGTGCTCTACCCCATCAAGTTTTACGGCAAGCTGGTGGAATTTCGCGACGAGCACGGGCAGGAACACGACCACTGGGTCGATGCCGAAGAGATCATGGCCATGGCCTATGACACGCCGGTGCCCGGCTTCCGCAACAAGACCGTCAACACCATGCGCCTATGGGCCGCCAAGGCCTCGCGCGACTTCGAGCTCAAATACTTCAACGAAGGCAACTACATCAAGGCCGTGGAGGAAAAGAACCAGACCGAGAACCTGGCCAAGGTCCTCTACCCGAGCGACACCACCACCACCGGCAAGGAACTGCGCCTCAAGCAGCAGTATTTCTTCGTCAGCGCCTCGCTGCAGGACATCCTGCGCCGCTTTCTCGCCCACCACCAGTCGCTCGACGAGCTTCCGGACAAGGTCGCCATCCAGCTCAACGACACCCACCCTTCGGTCGCCATCCCGGAACTGATGCGGCTCCTCATGGACATCTACAAGCTCGGGTGGGACAAGGCCTGGGACATCACGGTGCGAACCTTCTCCTACACCAACCACACGTTGTTGCCGGAAGCGTTGGAAACGTGGCCGGTCGAGATGTTCGAACGCATCCTGCCGCGCCACCTCAAGATCATCTATGACATCAACCTGCGCTTCCTGCGGGAGGTCACCCACCGCTATCCCGGGGACATGGACCTGCTGCGGCGCGTGTCGATCATCGGCGAGGAAGGCGTCAAACACGTGCGCATGTCCCACCTCGCGATCGTGGGAAGCCACAAGGTCAACGGCGTGGCGAAGATTCACACCGAACTGATGAAATCCACCATCTTTGCCGATCTCGATCGCTTCTTCCCCGGCCGCATCATCAATATCACCAATGGCGTCACACCCCGCCGCTGGCTCAACCAGGCCAACCATGGCCTGCGCGACCTGATTTCCGCCCACATCGGGCAAGGCTGGGTGACGGACCTCGGGGAGCTACGCCAGCTCCTGCCCCTCGCTTCCGACGCCAAGTTCCGGGCCGAAGTCCGGCGCGTCAAACAGAACAACAAGGAGCGCCTGGCGGCCCTGATCCAGCACGACCTCGGCATCGAGGTCGACCTGAATTCCATGTTCGACGTGCAGATCAAGCGCATTCACGAGTACAAGCGGCAACTGCTCAACGTGCTGCACGTGGTCACCCGCTACAACCGCATCCGCCAAGGCCGCATCGCCAATCCGGTCCCGCGCACGGTGATCTTTGGCGGAAAGGCCGCGCCGGATTACTTTATCGCCAAGCTGGTCATCAAGCTCATCAACGACGTCGCGGACATCGTCAATAATGACCCAACGCTGGACAACCTGCTCAAGGTGGTGTTCCTGCCGAACTACGACGTCTCGCTGGCGAGCCTGATCATCCCTGCGACGGACCTCTCCGAGCAGATTTCCACGGCGGGCACGGAGGCCTCCGGCACCGGCAATATGAAACTGGCGCTCAACGGCGCCTTGACGATCGGCACGCTCGACGGCGCCAACGTGGAGATTCGCGATGAGGTGGGCGGTGAAAACATCTTCATCTTCGGGCACAACGCCACGGAAGTGGCCGAACTCAGGCGGCACGGATACAATCCCTGGAGCTATTACCACGCCAACGGAGAACTGAAGGAAGTGCTCGACATGATCGGAACGGGCTTCTTCTCCCCCGAGCAACCCGACCGCTTCCGACCGATCTTCGACAACCTGACAAGCGGGGGGGACTACTACATGCTGCTCGCCGATTATGGCCCCTATATCGAGTGCCAGGACCGCGTCGACCAGGCTTACCGCGACAGCGACGACTGGACGCGCAAGGCCATCATCAACACCGCAAGCATGGGACGGTTTTCCAGCGATCGCAGCATTCTGGAATACGCCGAGAAGGTCTGGAGCGCCAAACCCGCTTCATGGGCGCAGGACATGCAAGGCGCAACGCCCCCGCTACCCCTGCCGTGAGGGTGTGCTCACGGGCGGCGGCAAGCGCGGCATCGGCTAACCGGCCCAACGGGCCAGCGTGAGCAGCGCCAAAAGCGCAAGCCAAAGGACGACCGTTCGCCAGACCAAACCCATTGCGCTTTGCAGGTCCCCGGCGTCGGGCTCCTCGCCGAGCCCCAGCTCAGGGCGCGCCACGAGCCCGCCGGCCTGATGGATGGGATCTCCCAGCTTGACGCCCAGGGCTCCCGCCCCGCTCGATAGGATGATGCCCTGCAACTTGTCGGTCCAGCTCGCGGCCTGCGCGCGCCAGCAAAACAGGGCATCCTCGAAGTCGCCGACGATGGCGAAACTGACCGCCGTGAGACGGGCCGGCACCCAGTCGAGCGTGCGAAACGCCTCACCGGCAAAGCGACCGAAGTCGCCATGGGACTGCGGATCAAGGTCCGCCCAAAGGTCAGCCAGCCAGCACGACGACCGATAAAGGACAGCACCCACCGGCCCCAAGGGGGACAGCACCAGGAACCCTGCCACCACGCCGAAGAGTTGGCGGTGGGCGCACAGGAAGGTCTGCTCGATGGCAACCCGGGTCACCTCGGGCGCCTGCAGCTCCGCGACTTCCCCGCCCGCCCATGCCCCCAGCAGCTCGCGCGCATGCACCAGATCGCGCTCCTTGAGCGCCCTGCCCACGCCGGAAAGCTCGCGCCCGCAGCGCTCGAATCCCAGGCAAAAATACAGAAACGCCGTATTCCAGGCCCATGCCGCGAGCACGGACAGATGCTGCAGCCAGAGATAGCCCGCCCCCCCCAAGGCCGCGAGCGGCAACACCGCCAGCGCCCATGCCAGAAACCCGTGCAACCGCTGGCCCGCATTGAGATGGTTTTCGAGGAATGCCGAATAGCGGGCGAACCCGCGGTGAAGTTCTCCACGCAGGTCAAGGGGATAAAAGTGCTCCAGCGCCAAAGCGGCGATAAGCGCAAATAAAGTCATCGACGATCCTTCGGGCCGGAAACAGCCCGCCTCAGGGCGCGGACGCCCGCACGTTAATGCCGAACGTCCATTTCGACGCTCAGGGTGCCATGCTGATAAAGTTCAACGGTCGGCAAGGCGAGCTTCATCGCATGCGCCGAAAGATAATCCAGGAGGGCGGAATAGGCTTTGCTGGGCGCCAGAAGAGGACTCGCCTTGACGGTCACCAGGAGGACGCGGCGGGCGGGAATCGTCCCGGCGCGCAGCGGCGCACGCACCGGCGCGCCCGGCGCGACGAGGAACCCGGCCTCCGCCTTCATCTTCAGCGGCGGCGTCACGCGAGGGTCCTCGAGAAGTCTCGCCACCGGCACCCCTGGCGCGATGCCCTGTTGCTTGAGGATCTGATACACCCGATTTTGCGTATCGATGATCTTTGCAAGATCCCCTTCGTGGACCACATAAGCGTAATGATAAGGACCGCGCTCGGCATAGCCAATGTGCGCACCGCTGAAGAACCCCATGAACCAGAGGACGAGCAGGATCGGCAACACGAAGAACGACAGAAACTGAAGCCAAAACTTGGTGTTCAATCAAGGGTCCCCATAACGGCAAATGACGAGACAATAACATATCACGGGCGGAAAGGGGGCGTCACGCGCCCGTTGCATCCTGCAGCGGCCTGTGCTACGAAGAAAGCAGGAACCACGGCCTGCACGGGTGAAGACACGCCCGCTCTCCGCCTTATCTTAGAGTTCTCCACTCGCCTGCGGTGGCGCAAGGCAGGACGGAAGTCTTGACCGCCGCGCCTTTTCGGCCAGGGGGCCTCTCATGCACTATTCAGCCAAGACCTTGAATGCGCTGTTCGCGCAACTGGGTCTGCCGTCGGACGATCCCTCGATCGAGCGCTTCATCGCAGCCCATCGCGCGCTCGAGGCGCAAGGCGCGTTATGGGAAGAGCCGTTCTGGACGCCGGCGCAGGCGAATTTCCTGGCGGAGGCCTGGGAAGACGATGCAGACTGGGTCGAAACGGTCGATTCGCTCACTGCGCTTCTTCACCCGCATGAGCGACGTCGCTCCACGCGGGGCCGTGTTCCAGGTGCTTGAAGTCCAAAACCCGGAGGTTTTAACTGCATAGGGGCAGTCTCGTTGAGGGCAACCGTTCCTGCGATTTTCAATCCTCGCCCCCCGGAGGGCGGGTGCTGCTGGGGCCGATTGCCGCCCTTGGCGCCCCGTGCAGCATTGTCCCGCCCCCAGCAAGGCGCTGGAACGCACTGCGACCGAGCGGCTCAGGGCGCCTTGTCTAGTCGGATTTCTGGCTGAATGTCGAACGCGAGGCGCCCATGCGCTGCGCGCAAGGCGGCCTCCGCGCCCTCCGGCCGGTCGCCTCGAGAGAAAATGAAGCCGAGGTAGCTGGAGCCTTCCGGTGCCGGACTGACGCGCTGGCCGGGCAGCGCCGTGATTTGCACGTCTTCCACGCCGGGGACGCGGCGGGCTGCTTCGAGATGGTGCACGCCATGGTAAATGCCGCGCCATGGGATGGGAATCATCATGACGCCTGCTGCAAGCGCCACCCCCGGCTCAGGAATCGGCCAATCGAGCGCAGCGCGCAGGATCAGTTCCTCGAGGCTCATGCCGAGCGCGTGTCGCAGGATCCTTCCGCACAGACCGCCGATCGATCGCGCCGCGATTTCAAGCAGGAAGACGCCTTCCGAATTCAGACGCAACTCGGCATGCACGGGCCCCTCGGTGAGGCCTGCTTGCGCGCATGCCCGCTGTACGGTATCGGCGATGCGCTTCTGATCCTCCACGGGCAGGCGCGAGGGCGTGACGTAGAGAGTCTCCTCGAAGTAAGGTCCATCGAGGGGATCTGGCTTGTCGAAAAGAGCCAGTACCCGAAGCTCGCCGCGTTTCAGGAGTCCTTCCAGCGCATACTCGCTGCCCGGTATGAAGCGCTCCACGAGCAGGCCCAGCGGCTGATCGTCCGGCGCCGCATCCGCCTGAATGCGCCTCGCCTGCGCCACCGCCCGCAAGAACGCCCCGGGCGAGTCGGCACGGATGACACCGCGGCTTGTGGATAACCGACGCGGCTTGACCACGACGGGAAAGTCGAGGGCGGCCGCCAGGTCGGCCGGCTGCTGCGCGTCTGCCAGCACGTGCACCGCCGGGCAGCAAAAGCCGCCTTGCGCCAACAGGCTGCGGAACAGATACTTGTCGCGCGTCACCCGAATGGCCTCCGGCGCGTTGCCCGGCAGCTCGAAGTGCGCCCGCAGGCAGGCGGCGAGTTCCAGGCCATGGTCGTCGGCCGCCAGCACGGCATCAGGGCGCGCCTTGAGCGCTCGCAGCACCCTCGGGAGCGCGGCGAGCGGCCGGTCGAAGGGCACCGAGGCCAAGGGGGAAAGGCCCCACATCGGCGCCAGCGCCCGGCAGTAATCGGACACCGCGACGATCTCCACGCCAAGGCGCCCCCCAGCCGCCAGAAACTCGCCATTCTGGTATCCCGCCACAGGCAGCAGCAAGACGATGGAGCCTGCCGTGTTCCCGGATGAACTGAACCTCCCCATGGCTAAACCCAGGGGGTTCTAAAGGCATGCATGCGAGGGGCATCCGGGCTCTCGGGGGTTATCCCTACAGCATCCCGGTGGAGGCCTCGCACCAACCTTTTCTTACGCGCGATCGACTCTGACGGTATAGCCACCGTGGGGTTGCCCTTGGCCAATCCGCTTGTCGATTGGTGATGCCGGCACACTCCCGCGCGTTCTAGTAGCGGTTCCGCAACTGCCCAGCCCTCTTCGAGCCGGGACGAACCGTGCCCGTCTGCCGTGGC
>JAJYKK010000011.1 GCA_021788645.1 Pseudomonadota bacterium | reverse complement strand
GAAAAAGCACGTTCACTGAAGATCACCTCATCACCGAATCGAACGTGTAGTGCCACACGGAAATTTCTTAGAACGCAACCACGCGTTTTATAAAGAAGTTTTAAAACCGTCGTTAAAGATCGGCTAAGGTCTAGCTTTCGGGGTCCACTTGCTGTCAGGAAGTCTGCCGGGGACGATCGTCGAATGCATGACCAGACGCTAGATCTCACGCGCGCGGCGTTCGCCTCGACCCCTCAGGGGTCAGAAAATGGGGTGCAAGGCGGTTGTCTTTTGGCGACGAGGCTGGAGATAGGAAGGATGGAACGCGGTGGCGGGTCGATAACGCCTTTATGCATAAGGCTTGCAAATGGTGGGCCGTGAGTGACTCGAACACTCGACCAATGGATTAAGAGTCCAGAAATAACAAAATCGTAAAGCCTTTATTGACGCGCGTATCCGGTCTGTTTAGACTCTCGATATCGAATTTCGGGCACAAAACGGTCACACTCCGAATCTCTCGGGAGGGGTTCATGGCGACATTTCGGCAGCGCAAATCTGGGTACTGGCAAGCGATCGTCCGGCGCAAAGGATACCCGGACGGATCGAAGACGTTTCCGACGAAAGCGGATGCCGAGCGGTGGGCGCGAGACGTGGAAAGCAAGATGGACAAGGGCATATTCATGTCCACCACAGAAGCCGAGTCCACGACGCTGCATGAGGCCCTGGAACGTTATGAGCGTGAGGTATCTGCGCTCAAGAAGGGGCGGGGGCCCGAAAGCGTAAGGCTTCGGCGATGGAAAGCGGATCCCCTCGCCTCTCGGATGCTGGCCAGCATCCGGGGATCTGATCTGGCAGCATATCGAGACCGCCGATTAAACGAAGGCATGTCGAACAACAGCGTTCGACTGGAACTCTCATTGATCGGACACGTGTTTACGATCGCTGCGAAAGAGTGGGGCATGGAAGGCCTCGCAAATCCTGCGGCTCGGATCCGTAAGCCCTCGCCAGCGAAGGCTCGCGACCGGCGTTTGATGCCTGGTGAGGAAGGCAGGCTCATGGAATCGCTTGCGGCATGCAAGAGCAGCTACATGCGCCCGTTGGCTGCCTTGGCTCTGGAAACCGCCATGCGACAGGGGGAACTGCTGCGGCTGCGGTGGGCTGATGTGGATCTCAAGCGGCGGACCGCAGCACTGTCAGACACCAAAAATGGCGATGCGCGCGTGGTGCCGCTGTCGACTACCGCCGTGGCGATCCTCGAAGCGCTGCCCACATCAATCGATGGCCAGGTCTTTCCGATCTCGCAATCGCTTGTTGTGCAAGCCTGGGGCCATGCGATGAAGCGCGCCGGCATCGAGGATCTGCGGTTTCACGATCTCCGACACGAAGCCACCAGCCGGTTATTCGAGAAAGGCTTCAACCCTATGGAAGCGGCCTCCGTCACCGGGCACAAAACGCTTCAGATGCTTAAACGCTACACCCACCTGCGCGCCGAGGACCTAGCGCAAAAATTGGGATAGGCTTACAATGCCTCTAGACGTGATCGGTCGCATTGCGTTACGCACGGAACCTGCGCTCCAACTCGGGCCTTTGCCCCATTGAGGTTGTGAGACCGCCAGGGAGTTGAACGCAGGCCAGGAAGAATAAAATGACTGCCCCCGTCCCCGCGACAATCGCTAATGATCTTATCAACACCATTAATGCGGAAATGGTGAAATCCACGCATTTCCGTTCCGCTTCTGACCTCAGCGATACCACCATACAGATGCTTTTTCGCAACGCGAAAAAGCTGATAAAAGCTGACGCCCGCGTTGGTTACCGCGTCACCGGCATGATTTGGCAGTTGTGCGGCGATCATGAAAAAATGGTCTACCATTTTAAGAATGCGATGCACCTCGGTGATGACAAGTATGCAATCGTAAGTTCAATGTCTGCTGGATGTATCAATCTGGGCTATTTTGCAGAAGCGCAGTCGCACTTTGCCGTATGTGGAGATCCTCGCCAGGGCCACTTCCTGGAGGAAGCGGTGCGTGGGCTCGCGATCGCCTCATATGACCGTCTTTGCAAACACATGGCGGAGGCAGAGAAGATGGGGGTCGACCTATCCTCTATTCCTAGAGAAACCATCGAGAGGGCTGCGGGAATTTTTTCCAAAGCGGGGTTCTCTGATGACGATGCAGCCATGATGCTGGATATCGCCGGCGAAGTCATGCGTGAGCATCGCATCTTTCCGAGCGACATCGCGCAAATAGATGTCGCCGATGAAGAGTGGTCCACTCCGTCATGTGTCTATTATACGTTCCGCTTACCTGTGTCGAGCGAGGAGGCAGCCGACATGTACGATGAACTCTCGAAGCGTATAGCGGAACGTATCTCTCCAATTCCAGACGCGTTCCATATTAGCATTCGCGAGAAATGAAATGCCCGTAACGCCACGAGACCTTGTTCAGTTTGCAGCGGGACTGACAACCCAAGGTACGGACGAAATGACTTGCCGATCAGCGGTGAGCCGCGCTTATTATGGCGCATACCATGCCGCCGAGTTTTTCCATGCCAATTTAAGCTCCCCAGGCCACTTGCCCCAAAATCCCACGGGAATCCATGAAACGCTTCTCCACCGCCTTGAAAACCCCAGCATCTCTACCAGTTACCAGAGCCACATTCTTTCTAAGCAGGTGGGTTATAAGTGCCGTGACCTGAAGAGAAAAAGAGAAAAGGCCGATTACCAACTTAATGCCAGTGTGGATCTGGAAGAGGCACGATATACACAAACGCATGCCGACCGGATACTAAACATGATCGGACTCTAGAAATCCCGTCCGACTAGAAGCCGATTTCGCTATCACTATTTGACGCACGATCGGGGTAGGTTCCGGGCTCGGCCGGGCATGTGCGCTGCCGGCGGTCGGCGCCGGCAAACCCGCGCACGGCATGCCCGCCGTGACCGTCGCCGAAACCCCGCCGCCCTCTCGGGCCGGCGGCGCCTCCTGCGCCTGTGACCGTTCCAGCACTGCCTTGTTTAGCAGAACAGGGCGCGGCTCGCTCGTCTTGTCCACGCCCCTTGCCCGGCCCGGCGCTCAACACGCCAAAGAGGCCGGGTGACTTGTCCACGGTCGCGTCAGCGGCGGTGGACAAGTCAGGGGGTGGGCAAGCGAGCGTTCCTCCTCCGGTCGCCAAATACGTGACTTAATCACGCATCGATGATTGCGTGATACCGTTGCTCGAGATGCTTCTCGATCACATCCGATAGCGTGACCCCCTCCGCCTCGGCGATGCCCGCCAAGATGTGGTGCGCCCGCGAGGTCAGCTGAATCCCGACCCTCTTGTCGCCCAAGCGCCGGCGCGAGCGCACGCGATTCGCGCGTACCGCCGCATGCATCTGCTTGCGGAGCATGGGAGTAAGCGGCTCGATCGCCGTGTTCAGTTGGGCGATAGCTCCCTGCAACGCCTCCCCGCGTCCTTCATCATTCCGAATATACGCGTTCGTGCAAGCCTGCATCGCCTCATCGAGGGCCCGCCTGGCCAGGTACTCCGCCTCGCCGGAGCCATCCATTTGAAAGAGCTTAAACTGGCGGTTTTTCTCGGCAAGCCAGTTCTTCGCGGCGACCAGGTCTCTTTCAGTGATCAAGTATGCGGGGCGTGCCATGCTTACGTGCTCCTTTAATAACGCTACTGAGTCACATAATACAATATGTGAGTCAGTCACGTCAAGAGAAATACATTGACAGCGCGTCCTGCTGTTGTGCATTAAGCATATCGTGTTAATATTAGTGCGCATCGCGTATTGACCGCACCACGGATGAAAGGCATACGGCGTGATTATCACAGTTGGCAACACCAAGGGGGGCGTGGGCAAGACCACGCTGGCGGTCAACCTCGCCATCGCGCGAGCGATGCAGGGGCGCGACGTGTGGCTGGTCGACGCGGATCGGCAAGGCACCGCGCAAACCGCGATCGGCATCCGGGCCGAGGCGGGGCAGGAACCCGGGATCGCGTGCGCGACCTATCCCGACGGGCCAACCCTGCGCGCCCAGGTCCTGCAGCAGAAAGGGAAATTCGAGGACGTGATCATCGATGCCGGCGGACGCGACTCGACGGCCCTGCGTGCGGCGCTGGTGCTCTCCGACATACTGCTCGTGCCCTTCCAGCCCAGAAGCTACGACGTGTGGGCGCTCGATCACATCGCCGCGCTGGTGGACGAGGCGCGCAGCGTGCGCGACGGGCTGCGGGCTCTGGCCATACTCAACTGCGCCGACCCGGGGGAGACATCGAGCGACAACCTGGAGGCGGCTGCCGCTGTCGCCGACGTCCCGCAATTCGAGTACCTGCCGACGCCGATCCGGCGCCGCAAGGCCTTCGCGAACGCGGCCGGGGCCGGCCTGTCGGTGCTCGAGCAGAAGCCGGCGGACAGGAAAGCCGTCGAGGAGCTGCGCGCACTTGTTGACGCATTGCGTTAATATTAAGATTATGTGCGGAACATTGCGGAGACACTCATAATGGCGATCACGAAACCGAAGGCCAAGAATCCCCTACCGGACAAGGCGGCCGACGATTTCATGGCCAAGGCGCCGGACGCGGAACGGCGTGGTGTGCGGAAAGGCAGCAAGCAGCAAATCAGCCTGACGATCTCGCCTGAGCTTTTGAAGCGCGTCGACGAGCTCGCGAAGGAGCTTGGCCAGTCCCGCGCGGCGATCATCAATTTGGCGATCTACCGGGCGGTTGAGCATGGATTGCTGAAGGAGTGAAGTAAGCGGCGTAAGCCGGAGATTACAGCCCCGGCTCACGCCTAACCACAACCCACCTACAAGGAGGTGCGTCATGGCTGTTGCAGAAGGTAGCACAGATTTCAACGTAATGCAGGGTAGCCCTGTCTTGGGCTGGGCTGAGGGAAACGTCTCGACGGGGGCGATGCTTATTCGACGTCCCGGGGTAGAGGGCGTCCTGCTCGGCGCATGGTATGAGATTGGGGGCGACGGGTGGACCGCCGAGTTCCGCGTCAAGATGGGTCGAGACGGCACGATCAGCGTCGGAGAGGAAGTAACCCTTGCCCTCGACAGAGAGGACGGCTCTACGGCCTTCTATGAAGCCCTGGCGCAGATGCTCGAAGAGAACGCACGGATGTTTGTGCGCGGCCATCAGGACACTCTCCGGGCGCTCCTTCAGTCCAACAAGGGCGCGGAGGTGATAGCATGACTACACCACGCCCGCAAACAGTCGAGACCCTGTGTGGGACAATCCGGGAAATGGACGAGCGGCAACGGAAGGGATTCGTCGAGATCCTTGCGCTTGCAACGTTGTCGTTGTCCGTCCTGAGTGCCCCGGAGGCGGCGCTGCACATCGAGGATGTCGCAGTGGCGTTGCGGTTCATCCGCAACACAGCGACAGCGGCTGAAAACGACCTTGAGAACCTGGCCGACGAAGTGGGTTGCCAAGGCCATCAGGAAGGTTGAGCCATGTGGCTGTTCCTCGATTACGACGGGGATAGGTTCGTGCAGACAGATCCGAGCTGTGGCCTTTCGGATCCGGAGGCGCAGGCACGCCTTAAGGCACTTCAGGGATGCTGATCTTTCTCGACACGGAATTCACTGGCCTGGACCAGCGCTCACCTTCGCTCATATCGATCGGTCTGGTGACAGAGGACGGTGGGCGCGAGTTCTATGCCGAGTTGCCGGAAAGCGATTACTTGGCGTGCTGCGATCCCTGGGTCTTCAAGCATATTCTGGCACTTCTCGACGGGCATCATACCCTGCCGCCAGGAGAGCTGAAGATGCGGTTACAGAACTGGATCTCGGAGCTCGGGAATGTTCGGATCGTGACCGATTCGCCTGAGTGCGATTTCACGTTCCTGAGAGGCATATTGGATCCGTGGCCCGCAAGCGTTGCCCCCGTGCCCCTTCGATTCGATAGCTACAGCCTCGGGAGTGACTATCAGGCACAGCTAGGTGAGCACAAACACGCGTATTTCGGCCCTGACCGCCCCCCGCATCATGCGCTGCACGATGCAAAAGCGTTGCGGCAGATGTGGGTTATGGCCAAGCATCTTCCAGCGTTTCAGGCCTGGGCGGCACGAGTAGGCTTATGATCTACGCCGTGGGTGACCGAAGGAACGCTAAATGCTGTAGGCTTCCGGCAAAGAGCAAGGAGGATTCTCATGACGACGAAAAAACGAACCGAACATGAAGTGTCTGAAGTCGACGACGATTCGACGGGGCTTTGGAAAGAAAAGCGCGACCTGGTTCGTAGCGGCCAGCGCACTCAAGAGTCGATGTTCTTTATCCCCGCCCTCGATCGTCAAAACGATGAAGGTTCGGCACTGGAGCAAGAAGTTTTGATCGGCACATGGTCACACATGGTCCATTCCGCTTGAAAGATTGCGCTTGGGACATAATCGGAGTTTTCTCAGTGAATGAGGGAGATTGAAGAATATGAAGAACCTCCTCCTGGCCACGTCGATCTTTTTCATGGGCCTCTTCGCAGGATGTCACAACGGCAGTGACAACACAGGCACCACTAGTCCCAGCAGCTCCGCAGGCAATGGCCCTACCAACAGCACAGCCCCGACCAATCAGAGCACGTACACGGGCAAGACGCAGGCGTGGTTTGCCGCCAACGCCTCCGCGCGCAGGCAGGAGTTGCTCTGGTGTTATAACACCGAGGGAACGGCATACAACTTCACGCCCACCTGCCGCGCCGCCCAGGACGCAAAGGTGGCCGTTGCTGCCGAAGCGTCAAAGAGGACCGAAGCGCACAAAACCAAAACTCAGGCTGTGCAGCATGTCGGCATAAGCCCGGCCACCTTCGGCAACGTCCAGTAATTCATTTCGCCTGAAAGCCGCCGCTGTAGGTGACAGGATCCCGAAGGGAGGAAAGACAACATGAGGACGCTCTTCAACTTCTACATCGCCTGGAAGATTGGCGGGGCGGTTGGTCAACTCATCGTGAAGATCCTCGCCTACGTGATTGGCTTCACGCTCATCGCAATCTCGCGCTCGATTCGCGGCATAAAGTGGATCGTTCGCACCGGCTCGCGCCGCCTTGCGGCGCGGTAGACCAACCGCTCACAGGGGGTTGGAGACCGGCGCCGGGGCTGCTAACGTCGCTGCCAAATCTGCCACTTCGCTCTCAGCTTGTCCGCATGCACGTATGCCGCTCCGATGAGCGCGATCGGGAAACCAAGTAACGCGGCCCACGGACTACGCAGGACGAGGACGCCGACGACTGCGGCTGCAAACATGACTTTCTGTGCAAACCACTCGCGAGGGCATTCGAGCTTCATGTGGGCTGCGAATGCCATGAAATCAGCGAGGGCCTGTTTGCGTTGCGCCTGAAGCTCTTGATCAAACAAAGAAAACATCATCTTACTCCTTGCCGTGCGATAAATTGATGTGGTTTGCCTGGACCTGTCCCGCGCCGTGCTGACCTTCGATTGCTCCACTCACCTTTTGTCCTAGTGGGGAACCGATACGGCCGGAAGACGGCGGCCCGATAGGGGAAAGGGCGGTTGCCGACTCGGTGCCCCCCATCGATGGCGCGCCTCCCGACTGTTGGGCTCCTGGGACGGGAATGGCGGGCCCTGCCGCGCCAGGTGCTCCCGCGCCAGCCTGGACGGCGCTTGCCGCGCTTCGCGCTAAATTACCTGCCGGTACTGGAATCGGTGATGATTCGCCGCCATTTCCAACGCCTCCGGAAATGCTTCCGCCGGCGGCGCGCGCCGCAAGCCCCGCGCCACCCGTCGCAGCAACAGCCACTGCGCTGGCGGCCCCGAGCGCCGCCTGACCAGCGAGCGCGCCGCCACCTCCCGTCGCTTCTTTGATCGCGTGGGCTCCGCCCAAGAACGATCCGCCCGACAGCAAGCTTTGCGCTTTCGACGGAATCGCCTTGGCAAGCATAAACATTAAAACGATGCCGGTGGAGCCCGAAAGGAGAGCTGACAATCCGCCCTGAAGCGAATTACTGGCGCCGCCAGCGACAAGTTGAGTGACAACAGAAGGGATGACCGACGCCATGAGGACACCAATAATCATATATAAGATCATTAATTTAACGCCGACACTGACAGCATAGTTTAGTGGCCCCTGGGCAAATTGCGTGGTCCATCGCGACCCGCCGAAACCAAGAAAGAACGGTGCTAGGCCGACGACGATCGCCGCCTCGATCGTCGTCACGAGGAGCTCAATGGCGATCATGAGGAAACAAAACCAGGTGAGGGCGGCGAACCCAAGAGTGGTGAGAAACCATACGAGCTTGTTCAACGCCGATGTGACGGAATCTTTTAACGCATTGGCAGTATTCGAAAATTTACAGTATACGTTCAAGATGGAACAGGTATTTTGGCTGGCGCCCGAACTGCCTCCACCTCCGCCGCCAAGATTCGGAACAGTCACATTGAACCGCGCGAGCGGGCTGTAGTCGCCTGTCATGATCCCGTATGCCACCGCATCGCCTTCGTCAACCAAGGTCGACGGCGTGAGTTGCTGGACGCCGGCGACATTCGCACCAACCGTTGCAAATGTGCGGATGATGGTGGGAAAAATCGTACCGGCATTGAGGAGCAGGTAGGCGAAAAAACCAAGCGTGAGGATCTTTCGGAGGAGGATCGGCAACAACTCATCGAACGTCTTCCGATCGAGTACCCACTGGAGAGACATGTAAATGACTTCGATGCCGGCAAGGGCGGCAAAGAGGTCCCTGCCATACCCTTGGGCTTTTGCAAACCAGCCGCTGGATGCGACCGCGAACGAGCTTTGGAACGTGTCAAAGATTCCTGCTGCTGAGGCGACCGCCGGCAAAAAGAACAGGGTGGCGAGGGCGAGAAGGCGCAGATTTGTCTTTTTCATAATTTCTCCTGGATTTTTAGTGGACGTTGGAGAAGCTGCTTGGGGAGATGGTTGCGTTCCCCACGCTGGCCGGTGGCGCGCTTATAAAGGTGGAAATTGCCTGCGCCGATGCGGCGTCTGCATGCGCTTCTCCTTGAATCTGTTGCTCGCGGTACGCCACTTGGCTCTGCTGCTCATTCATCACGAGTTGGCGCAGTTCCTGCACTTGCTGGGCGAGCATCGCGGATACTGCCGTGCCTGCTTGGATTGCTTGCAACCGCCCCGTGGCGCTTTGGCTCAACTTAGTGGCTTGGTTAATGGCATTGGTTTCATTGGTAAAATCCGCCGCCTGCAGGCCGGCAGCCGTAAGCTCGTTCTGGAGATTGGCAAGCGTCGTGTTGCGCCAATTGCTGTATTCCTGGCCAAAATTTTCTCCAGGTTTCCAGTTCTGGTAGAGGTTCTGAAACATGCCGGTGATGTTTTGACCAGCATAGGTGAGGTTTGTCCCTGTCTGTACCGCAGAGATCAGTTGCCCCATGAG
Organism: Pseudomonadota bacterium; assembly: GCA_021788645.1. Classification (GTDB taxonomy): domain Bacteria; phylum Pseudomonadota; class Gammaproteobacteria; order Burkholderiales; family JAKAFK01; genus JAKAFK01. The sequence continues at coordinate 60,763 of JAJYKK010000011.1, read as the reverse complement.
GGGACCCAGATTTTGCACGGGGTTCTGAGCCAGACTTTCCAGGTTCCTCGCTTGGTTGTACAAGGATTGGAACCCTTGGTAGGTCTGCTGAACACTCTGCTCGTACCGCTGGACGGCGGTCGCCTCCTGCACAATCTGCTCGGGCAGAGTGGCGCCGTCGATCATGCCGGAGGCGCAAGCAGGTGGAGAGACGACCGCGACCATGCCGACCGCGAGCAAGCAAAATACCGTTATTTTCATGATGTTCTCCCTTGTTTCGTTTAGCGATCACACCTCAGCTTCGCCTGGATCGAAAACACCTGGGGACGCGCCCGTGGTCGGCGTGGACGAAACCACCCTGGGCGAAGCAGGTTTGCGCTTCTTAGTTCCGGAGCCCACCAGCTCGGTAATCGTTTTTGGTTGGACGGGGAAGGCGGCACTGCGAATAGCCAGGGCAATTTGCTGCGCCGTGTAACCTTCGCGTAGCGCTTCGAGGATCTCCGCCTTGGCGGCATGTATGACGTCGGTTTTGCCCCCCCGCGCTGCCTGTCCCGGCTGCTGCGATCGCCTCATCTCCTCGAGCCCAGCTTTTACACGAGTGACATAATCGGCGATGTCGAAACTGCGTTGCATGCTCATCATTTGTCTCCTACTGGTGGGTTGGGTCACTGCAAACTTTTGTCACGTTCCGACCGTGGCGCCCGGCCGAATTCAACCTGCGTACCGACTCTCGGATCGAAGCTGAGCTTGACCGGATCGCCGGGGCGAAGACCGCTCGGCGTGGCGGCGGCAGCAACGTCGACACGTATTTCCTGCCCGGCACGCGCGATGCGCAAGATCGCGCGGTCGGGCGCAGCGCCGGATTCAATCCCGAGAAATCGCCCAGTCACTCGCCGTTCCTGCTCAATCATTATGACCTCGCAGCCTTCCATGCGGCGCCACAAAGTTGTATAGCGTGCAAGTCTCTCAGTCTGCTTATTCCCCGCGGCGCCGAAGGCGTAAGCGGTTGTACGCTGCGCGTAGCGATCCCAGTCCCGACCCTCGCTTTGGCGCTCGGCAGCACATTGGCGGATCGTGGCTTCAACTTCCTCACGGCTGTGGCCGGTCATTCGCATGCGCAACGCGACCATGCTGTCGATCCTGGATGGATCGAGCCTCCCCTTTTTCTGTCGCCGAATAATGTCCTGACAGTGAACCTTGTAAGCCGCGTGTGGTGACAGTGGTGCGGCGGGAGGCGTAACCTTTTCGACGGGCACCGAGATCTCCGGCGTGGCGATCGACCGTGAGAGATCCAGACCGCGCCCTGCGAACCGCTCTTTTTGCAAGCGTTCGCGCTCAGCTGCGATCGCATCCTGCAGCTCCTCGTTGGCGATCCGGAACCCGTTGGCGACAGCCAACTTCACGCAGGCAGCTTTATATTCATCGCTACCGGTAAGCGTGATCCCTTTGGGCCATTTTTGGCTCGCGACTTGTAGCGCCGCAAGCAAGGAGTCGTGGTCGCGCCAATCATGAATATCGATACGCCGGCCGCGATCAATGAATGAGGCCGGCACATTGCGGCCCGTGGTGTCCTGCCGGGTATAGTGGACGTTGGCGCCAACCACCTCGGCGGTAAATGCGCGAATATCGCGTAGCTTCGGCCGTGGCTCGCCTTCACCTTCCATATGTTGCGGTTCCGACGCGCGATGACGCCAGGCATCGGCCAACTCGGGGTTTCCGTGGCTTCGCTGCCACTCTTCGAAACCAGGCCAAGGACGAAACCGCTGCCGGTGCTGGGCACGTTCGCGTGCATGCCGTTCGCGAAGTTCGGCTTTCGCCGCTGCGTGCTGGGCCGCCATGATGCTGCGCATGGCGTTGAGCTCGGCGCCGTGCCCTTTCCAACTTCCCGCGAATGTGCTTTGCCTCTCTTGTTTCTGCCTCGCGGCAAGCTCGCCCCGTTCATGCTCGATGCGCAAGTCGAGTTCGAGCTTTGCTTGTGCCTTGTTCGCATAGTGCTCCTTCCGCCCAGCAATATAATCCTGCCATCCGGGCGGCGAGGCCTCGCCGCCGGTCAAAGGCTCGGGCTCGCGGACGGCAATCGGCTGATGGTTGTGCGCGGCCTCGAACGGCCCCAGGCGCTTTTGCAGTGCCGACAGGCTGGCACTTCGATCCGCTGCACTAGCCTTCACGGCAACGTCCCCGACATAGATCAGTGCGCCGCTGCCTTTCCGCTCATACCGCAGCCCCTTCGCCGCAAGCTCGCGGTGCAGTTGCTCCCACGTCCGCGCTTGTTTGATGATCGGGGCAGCATTTTCGATGGCGACACGCTCCGCCGATTTCTCGCCCGTCTGGTTCTCCATGTCCCGCCGTTGCTGGCTGGGCTTGCGCCGCGTATCGGTGTCGACATGTTCACGTCCAAGCTTGCCAACATCCGACACCTGATACCGCCCGTTCCGCTCACGCTCCCATCCCTGCTCGTGTTCGATTCTTGCAATCGCGCGGTGCGCAGCTTCGATGTCAAAACCCTTGTTGATCTCGACGCACTTGAGCGTTTCCGGATGCACCCGATTGATGGCAACGTGGAGATGCAGGTTGTCGGTATTGTGATGGAGGGCATAGACCACCTGGTGGCCCTGCATGCCAAACTCGTCCAGCACGATCTCGACCGCCTGTTCGATCTGTTCCGGAGTCGGCTGCTCCCCTTCGCGCCAGCTAATAACATAGTGGTTGACCGGATTCGCGCTGCGCACGACCTCGGAAGCCAGCGCAACCATCTCTTCTCGCTGCGCCTCGTGCCCGTCGGCGATAAACCCACGGCCGCCCGCGTACAAAACTTTCTCGGCCGGATTCCGGTTGTGCGGCTCGCGCATGTAATCCACCAGATCACGAATGTGAGCCGCCTTGCTCTTCCTTTTTGCTCGCGCCCCGGCTTTCGCCCGGATCTTCTTGATGATCATCTGGCGACCCGCTCAATGGCATTGCGGACCTCGCGCAGCGCGGCGGCGGTCGCATCACTGTATGCCCCGCCGCTCTCGCTGTGGACCAACTTTAGGAGGCCGCCGATCCGTCGAAGCTCCTTGATCAATATTGCGTCCGCGTGGGCGACAATGGGGTATCCCATGAGGCGCCGCCGCGCCAACTCCGAAACACTGAGTGCCGCCAGGTCCGCGTCCGCGCGCAAGTGATTCTTCTCCTCCATGGTGAGTCGCACATTCACGACCGTATCCAGTTCGCGAGCCATCAATCCTCCCTACGCGTCAGCGTGTCTCTCCGGGGCGCCAGTCCTGGGCAGGATGAGCCGGCCTGGGAGAAGCGAAGCGCCGAACGGGCCCGGCGTGGCTGGTCACCTAGCGTAGCGGTGTGACCAGCCCCATCCTGTTCAATGTTGCTACGGATATGTTTCGTACCCATGCCGGGGCTGCGGTTTCCTGTTCCACACACGCATATAGCACTGCACAAAGGTGTATAGCTCTCTCGGCGGGCATGCACAGGAGTTCCGAGCTGCTCGGAAATCGTCAGATCAGAGTGGGCAGAGGGAGACCGGGGGTATACTGTCGACGGTATTAGCGAAGCGCCACGGAGGGACGATAGTGCAACAACAATTCTCAGAAGGCTGGCTATGGTTCTGGGTGGAATTCACGAAGGCGATCGCGTGGCCGATCGTTGCAAGCGGTGTCGTTTGGCGCCTTGGCCCTCGGCTTATGCCGTTCCTCGAAGGGCGAAAGGTACAACTGGAGGGGGCGGGGGTTAGAGCGACATTCGAACCGCCGGGGCAGTCGCAAGCGAGCGAGAAAAACCCTGCTGCTCAGACTTTGGAAAAGAGTGCACCGCCGTTGGCGGGAGGCCCGCCACGACCGGCAGTCGCGGAAATGGAGCAAAGGATACAGGCAGAACTGGCTGGGGTACAAATTGACAACAGAGACGAGGTTCTGCTCCGTAATTTGGCCATAGCGCGCCTGCAAGCAGGCTTCGAATTTACCTACAACCGAATTTTCGGAAGCCAGATCCTGGGGCTGAAACAACTCGATGTACTTGGTGAAGTCACGGTAGAGCAGGCAAGAGAGTTTTTTACGCCTTATGCAAAACAATTCCCGCAGATCTATGCGAAGCACGGCTTCGAAGGATGGCTGGGCTTCATGACGAGCGGCGGATTGGTAGCAGTCGATGGGGATAGACTTAAACCTACGACGTTCGGTCACGAGTTCCTGGTCTACCTACGCGAGGTTCGGTTGTCAGAGGCGAAGCCGTGGTAGCGAGCGTATCGACGCCGATTGTGGCGAGGCATTCGAGCAGGTGGACGCACGCTTCTGGCGCACGGCGGATGGTGATGGGGGCAGCGCGATGCCTTGGCGGTCGATGGGGACGGCGATGAAGCGGCCTGGGGCGGTGGCTGCATATGTCAGAGGCTAACAACATGATTCGCGAACACAGCCAATCGAAAGGAGACTTGATGTCGAAGCTACAGATCATCCAAGCCTGGCGCTACCAAGGCGGCGACACCGGCGATAACGAAACTAACCTGTGCAATCTCGTCGCGCGCCCGGGTTGGACAGTTCGTCTGTACGCGAGCCCGACGCAGGGTACGCCAGAAGACGAAAGATGCAGCGGACCGTCGACGAACTTTCCCCTGCTCGCAGCACTGGCCACGGAGGACCTTCTGCCGGGGATCGCTCGCTTTGCGATAGTCATGGACGGCATGCTGTTGACCGCCGCTCGGGCTCCACGTGCCAGAGAGATCCAGGCTGTGCTGGATATGGCGATGCGACAGCCTGAAGGGAAAGTGCTCGTCGCATACGGCGAGGAGGCGCGGGCACCGTTTACCGCCGGGATGGATGCGTACGCCGCTGCTGATGCCCTTGCGTCGATCCCGACAAAGCCGCTGATTGAGAGCAACAGGCCGCATTTCTGGCAAATGCTCAGCTCGACCCCCGAGGAGCTCCACCGCGATTTTTAACACCAAGGGCCGGGGCTCTCAAAGCCCCCGGCCCCTGATGCATGTATTTGAACCTGTAGCTGCAGACGCCGTGTTTTTGCTCCCTCACGCCAGCCGCTCCACCAGACGCACTGAGCCTGCGGCGAGGGCACGCGCAAAAACCGCACGCGGGACCGAACGCGGGTTGAAGCGGTCGCTCCCGGGAGGGAGGATTGTGATGATGTCGCCATCCTGCGGAATCTTGATCTCCGCGCCATCCTCTCCTCGCCAGCGGCCGGGCGGCAAATCCTGAGCAGCCTGCCCAACCTTCCAGGACCGCCACGCCGCGAGGGTGGCCAAGTCATCGGCCGAGGGCCGCGACTCGACGCGCTTGCGCACCGTGCGACGCAGTCCGGGCTCGTTTCGGATCGCCCCGGCCATGCGTGCACCCCAAATTGCCGCCTCGACCAAGTCGTCGACCATTCCAGAATCCACCCCCCCACCACCGTCCGGCACGCGACTAGGCTGGGCGTCTACGTCCTTCGGTGGAGGGGTGGTGGTATTTGGAGAACCTTCAACCCTGGGAGAACCTTTTCCCTTGGAGACCCTTAGTGTCGGCTTGCCCGAAGTTCGGGTAAGCCGAGTTTCGGAATCACCGAGTTTCGGAATCACCGAGTTTCGGGAAACCCGTAACTCGGTGGAGTCCGCGTCCGCCAAGGCTTTCAGGGGCCACTCGACGGCCCACCGGTCAGGCGTGACCAAAATCCAGCGGGTCCCGACGATGTGACCACTGCCGTCGTCCTTCCGGATCTCTTCGATTCTCATGGCGCCGATCTTCTGCAACTCGTCGATGCGACTGCGGATTGCGTCGCGACCCTCCGGCCCCATGTTGACCAAGTGCGCGACGGTTACACGCCAGCCCCGCGGCAAATCCCATAAAAACGCAAATAACCCGCGCGCGCCGAAGGTCAGGCGGCCGTCCCTGAGTAGGGCGCGGGCCAGTGGTTTGGCGTAGCAGATCTCGCCTTCATGCGCAATGCTCGCCATCACTTGTCCCCCGCCATTTTCCTCGGGCGGCCCCGGCCGCGCGCGGGAGGAACGGGCTGCGACTCTGCGACGGGCACGGCTATTTTTGTGGTGGGTGGCCGAAAGGTGCGTTTCGTCTCAAGCCAGTCGAGGATGTCCTGCAAAACCCACAAGACTTTTCCGCCCTGCACGGCTGGGGAGGGGAACCCTTCCAGGCTGGGACTGAGAACTTGCCGGTAGAGGTGCTTCCGTAGCACCGCGAAGCTGGTTGAAGTCAACACACACGCCGTTTCCCAGCCCACAAATTGCAGAGGGTGGACGAATGCCGCAGGTGTGTCGGAAAAATGAGCAGCCATCTGGGACTCCTTGTTCTACGCCCTGACCGACAAATGGCCAGTTCAAGCGTATAGCACAGCCCAGAGCGCTATATCTCTTGCAGGTGGTTTTGGTGGCCGATCAATGGATTCGGACTCGACGAGATCCGGATGTGGATACGAAAAATTCCGAGCTGCTCGGAAAGATGGGCATCGGGAAGCAGTGAGCGTCAACGCCCCCCGGAGCGGAGATCCGTCACAAAACGGGCACGAACGGGGTGGGTATGGGGCGGGTACAATTCGGGCACAAAACGGTCACACTCGGGCACAAAAAAAGCCCGGAATCGGGCCTTTATTCGGATGTATCGGTCCTGTGAACTGCTCTGAAAGCATTGCTGGACGTGGTTTCTGTGGTGGGCCGTGAGTGACTCGAACACTCGACCAATGGATTAAGAGTCCACTGCTCTACCAACTGAGCTAACGGCCCACGATGAATCGCCCCGACGGTCGCCCAAGCCAACCTTCCGGAGTGGGTGCAATTATACCGCGAGAATTCTTTTTAGTCTAAACCCGCTCGCACGCGCTTCGGATCTCCGTGCGCGCGCGCACACTCTCCCGGACTCACCCCTGCGCGCCGCCCAATGCACTAAGCTGAAAGAAGTTGTGGGCACCACAGCACTGCCCGTCGTTTGTTCTTCGATGCGAGCCTCGCCATGACGGAATTCTTTTCGGATCTCGGCCTTGATGCGCAGTACCTGCGCATTGTCTCCAAAGCCAGCTGCGGCGCCTCGGACCTCGGCGAATGCCTCGCGGCGCGACATCGGATGACGCCGGCGGACATCAGCAGTTGGCAGCGACAATGGCAAGCGAGCGCACGGGAAGTCGAGCGGATTGCCCAGGCGGCTCATGCGCGCGGACATGCATTGAGCGCCTCTGAGGCCTATCTGCGCGCATCGGAATACTATCGCGCCGCGTTCTATTTTTGCCGCAGCGATCCTTCCTCCGCCTGTCTCATAGAAAACTGGCTGGCCCACCGCGACTGCTTCCGGAAGTCCGTGGCCCTCGGCCCCTGGCATTGCGAATTGGTCGAGATCCCTTATGGGGAGAGCTCGCTCGACGGCTATTTTTTCTCGCCGCCCCAAGATGGTGGCAGCAGCGCCACCCTCATCGGCTTGACGGGGATCGACGCGACCGCGGAGGAGGGGTTTTGCCTGATTGCACAACCCGCCGTGCGTCGCGGCTTCCATGCATTGGTATTTGACGGGCCCGGTCAAGGCAGCAGTCTGTTCCAGAAGGGCCTTTTTCTGCGGCCCGATTACGAAGCCGTCCTGGAAGGCGCCGTTGCATGGCTCGGTGCCCGCCCTGACGTCGATCCTTCGCGTGTCGTGTTGGTGGGGCGCGGCGAAGGCGGCTATTTGGCCTTGCGCGCGGCGGCCATGGGTGCCCATGTGGCCGCTCTGGTGGCCGATCCCGGCCTGCTCGCGCTGGATGCCGACATCTGTGCCCTGCTCCCCAAGAGCGTCCTGGAATTGGCCGCCCGGGAAGACCTGGAGGCGAATGACGTGCTTGAGTCCATTCTCGCACAAGCGCCGGCACTCGCCTCCCGCATCCAGTCCGCAACGATCGCCCATGGCGCCCAGCGGGCGGCCGAATACCTGCACGGACTGGCGCGCTACCGCCTTGACGGGGCCCTCGGGCAGATTCAATGCCCCACGCTGATCGTCGCAGCCGACCACGATCCGCTATCCACGCAGTCGCTCGAGGTGTTCGAAGCCCTTCGCTGCGAGAAGTCGTTTCTCCGGTTCACCGCCGCGGAAGGGGCTGATGGACCTTGCGAAGGCGCGGGACAGACCCGGTTTCATCAACGCGTCCACGACTGGATCGAAGAAACCCTGCTGCCCCTGCACCATTGAGCCGGTGGGCCTCCGTCATGGGCGAAGCCATGCCGAGAACCTGGCACGCAGCTTGGCCACCTTCGGGCCAACCACCCATTGACAGTAACGCTGGTCGGGATTCTTGCGAAAATAGTCCTGATGGTCGTCTTCTGCCGGATAGAAGGCTGTCGCGGGCGACAGTTCGGTCACCAGCGGCGCCGCCCATGCGCCGGCCGCCGCCAACTCGTCCATCACGCGGCGCGCCGTTTCGTGCTGGGCGGCCGAGTGATAGAAAATGACCGAGCGGTACTGGGTGCCGACATCATTGCCCTGGCGATTGAGCGTCGTCGGATCGTGCAGCGCGAAGAAGACCTCCAGCAGTTGCGCATAGCCGATCGCGCGCGGGTCGAACGTCACCTGGACGACTTCCGCGTGACCACTGTGCCCCGTACACACCTGCTGGTAGGTCGGATTCGCTACGGATCCGCCGGCATAGCCCGAAACGACCCGGATGACGCCGCGCAGTTCGCGAAACGCCGCCTCCAGGCACCAGAAGCATCCTCCCCCGAAGGTGGCCGCCTCTTCCATGGCAGCCCCGCCTTGCCGCTCGCCGTCCGGCTCAGACACGTGTCACCCCCTCACAAAATGGCGCGCGCGGCCTTCAAGCGCACGTCTCCGCGCCGTCGCCAAAGTGGAATACAATAGGCATCCTTGCGCAACCGGAGCATCGCCACCCTGCGGCCTGGCCCCTCGCGTTGCCGCACTCGACAACCGATTGGACGGAGCACGGCGGTGAAACTCAGCCTTAAGGATTTTATAGCATGGGACAATAAGTGCATCACCCTGCTGGGAATGTCCGGCGTGGGCAAGACGCGACTGGCCCATATGCTGCGCCGACGCCATTGGTTCCACTACTCGGGCGACTATCGCATCGGTACCCGTTACCTCGACGAGCCCATTCTCGACAACATCAAGCTCCAGGCCATGCAGATTCCCTTTCTGCGCGACCTGCTGCGCACGGATTCGATCTACATCAGCAACAATATCACAGTCGACAACCTGAAACCTGTGTCCAGTTTTCTCGGCAAGGTCGGTGACCCTGCGCGGGGGGGGCTCGGGCTGCACGAATTCAAGCGACGCCAGGAACTGCACCGGCAGGGGGAGATTTCGGCCATGCGCGATGTGCCCGAATTCATCCGCAAGGCGCGCGCGATCTATGGCTATCGGCACTTCGTCAACGATGCGGGTGGCAGCGTTTGCGAGCTGGATGACCCCGACGTGCTGCAGGTCTTGAGCGAGCATACGCTGATCCTCTACATCAAGGCGAGCGATCAGGACGAGCATGCGCTCATCCGGCGCGCGGAAGAGGACCCCAAGCCCCTCTATTACCGGGAAGCCTTTCTGGAAGAGCAGCTCGAGCGCTACATGCGCGAACACGACATTCCCTATGTCGCCTTGATCGACCCGGATGCCTTCGTCCGCTGGATCTTCCGGCCGCTGTTCTATTCGCGCATTCCCCGCTACGAGGCGATCGCGGCAGCGCACGGCTATATCGTGACCACAAGCGATCTGTCGGCCGTCCAGTGCGAAGCGGACTTCCTGCGCTTGCTGGAGCGGGTCGTCGCATCGCAGGCCTAGCAGGACGGCTTTCCTTTCAGCCACGGAACCCCCTGACGAGATTTCATCATGCCTCTGGTTGCCAATTCCGATCTCCCCGCCTTCGAGCGCCTAAGGCAGGAAGGCGAGACCGTCGTGTCGCGCGACGCCGCCTTGCGCCAAGACATCCGCGAACTCCACATCGGTCTGCTCAACATGATGCCCGATGCGGCCCTGGCGGCCACGGAGCGCCAATTCTTCCGCCTCGTGGGCGAGAGCAACCAGATCGCCCAGTTCTACATGCACCCTTTCACGCTCAAGGCACTCACCCGCGGCTCCGAGGGCGCGGACCATGTCGCCCGCTATTACGAGACGTTCGAGGACATCAAGGCACAAGGGCTCGATGGACTCATCATCACCGGCGCGAACGTCAGTCAGCCCGACCTGTCTTTGGAGCCCTTCTGGGAACCGCTCATCGAGGTGGTCGACTGGGCCTATCGGAACGTGACCTCCACGCTCTGTTCATGCCTCGCCACGCATGCGGTCATGCAGTTTCGCTACGGCCAAAAGCGGCGCCCTCTCGGGGCCAAGCGATGGGGGGTGTTCACGCACCGCGTGGTCGACCATCACCATCCTCTGGTCACCGGCGTGAATACGCGCTTCGATGTCCCGCACTCGCGCTTCAACGACATCAGTCGGTTACAGTTCGAGGAAGCCGGCGTGCGCATTCTGGCCGAGAGCCCGCAAGCCGGCGTTCACCTGGCGGTCAGTGAGGACCTGTTCCGACTGGTCTTGTTCCAAGGCCATCCCGAATACGACACCATCAGCCTGCTGAAGGAATACAAACGCGAGGTGCTCCGCTTTGCGCACGGCCTGCGACGAGACTATCCGCCCTTCCCGGAGAACTACTTCGACATGACCCTCGAGGCGGTGCTCGAGGAATACAAGGATCGGCTGCTCGCCGCCTCGGCCGCCGGACGCCCTCTACCGGACATGCCCGAGGCGATCATCGCGGAGCGCCTGGACAACACGTGGCACGATACGGCCGAAGCCGTGCTCAGCAATTGGGTCGGAAAGATTTACCAGATCACCAACCACGAGCGTTCCGTCCCCTTCATGGCGGGCATCGATCCCGACGATCCGCTGGGATTGCGGCACCGCAGCGGCTAGCACCGGCGGCGCGTTTCTTTTCGCTCGCGATCCTGTGGGAAAGCGGTGCCGTGCCAGGCGCGCTCATGCTATAACAAAAACAGAGGGTCCAAAGGGCCGGGCGCGCAGCCCCGGCGAGGGCGCCGCATCGGCAGCCAAGCGCAGCAGCCACCTCTCCTCTTCGTGGCTGCGCTCGGTTTCAGCACCACCCCTCGCCGGAATGGCTCAGACACCCGCTCCCGCAGGAATCGGTCCCCTCCACAACCGAACGGCTTCAGCCCGGAAGCCGCCCGCCGTTCCGGCGGCGGGTTCACGACGCAGGCGACACGTTCAAACCTCTCGCCATGTTCAAGGGTCTCGTTCTTCGGGCGGACGCTAGGCCCGCCGCGTGTCCGGCAGATCGGGAAGCGGTCAAGACGGGGGGCAGGAGACAAGTGTGAGAATTGCCCAAATCGCCCCCCTTCACGAGAGCATCCCGCCAAAGTTATACGGAGGCACGGAGCGCGTCGTCTCCTATCTCACGGAAACGCTGGTGATGCTGGGGCATGAGGTCACGTTGTTCGCAAGCGGTGATTCGCAGACGCGCGCGCGTCTGCGACCCGGCACCGAGCGCGCCTTGCGACTGAATCCACAGGCGCAGGACCCTTTCGCGCCCCATATCCTCATGCTCCAGCAGGTATGCAACCAGTGCGACGGCTTCGACATTCTTCACTTTCACGTCGACTATCTCCACTTTCCATTGAGCCGGGCGATGGGCTGGTGCCATGTAACCACCTTGCACGGACGCCTCGATCTGCCCGAACTGGTTCCTCTTTACCGAGAGTTTTCCGATGTCCCCGTGGTGTCCATCTCCAACGCGCAGCGGACCCCTCTGAGTTGGGCGAACTGGCAAGCGACGATCTATCACGGCCTGCCGCTAGACTTGTATACGCCGCAGTTCCAGCCAGGACGCTACCTGGCGTTCCTAGGGAGGATCTCGCCCGAGAAAGGCATCGACCGGGCCATCGAGATCGCCCGGCGCGCAGCGGTTCCACTCAAGATCGCGGCGAAGGTCGACCGCGTTGACAGGGATTACTTCGAGGAGACAATCAAGCCGCTTCTTGCGCAGCCGGGTATCGAGTTCATCGGTGAGCTCGGCGAGCGTGCCAAGAGCGCGTTCCTTGGCCAAGCGCTCGCCCTGCTGTTTCCGATCGATTGGCCCGAACCCTTCGGGTTGGCGGTCATCGAGGCCAACGCGTGCGGCACGCCGGTCATCGCCTTCCGGCGGGGCTCGATCCCAGAGATCATAGAGGAGGGGGTGTCAGGCTTTGTGGTCGACAGCGCGGCGGAGGCGGTGGCGGCGATCCGGCAGGCGAGCCACCTCGATCGCCGCGCATGCCGCGCCCTCTTCGAACGGCGTTTCTCGGTTGAACGCATGGCGCGGGAGTATGTGGCGCTCTATGAGCGACTGCTCGCGCTTGGACCCGAATCGAAACTGGCGTGCGCCCCATGGAGAATGACGAAACCGTAGCAGCCTACGGCATAGGGACCATGGCATCGTCCATCGATGATCGCAACCGCATCATCAAGCAAGGCGAGTGTTTTGCCGTATTTGACCGCCATGCGGACATCCGCTGCGAAATCAATTGCGAGCAGGGGCTATTCCATCAGGGAACACGCCACCTTTCGTGCCTGGCCTTGCGGCTCAACGGGGTACGACCATTCCTGCTCAATTCGTCAGTGGTGCCACAGAACACTTTGCTCGTCGTGGACATGACAAACCCGGACATCCGCGCCGGGGGGCGCATCCAGCTGCGAAGCGGAAGCATCCACCTATTCCGGGCGAAGCTGTTGTGGGACGCGACCTGCTATGAATACCTGCGGGTGACCAACCATGCCCGTGGCGCGATCGATCTGACGCTGGCGATTGAGTTGGCGGCCGACTATGCCGACGTCTTCGAGGTGCGCGGTTTGAAGCGGCACAGGCGCGGCGAAGCGCTCGAGCCATTGGTCGAGGCGGACAGGATGGTCTACGGCTACCGCGGGCTCGATGGCATTGTCCGCCACACGGCAGTCGCCTTCCTGCCCGCGCCCTCGTCGCTCTCCCGGGAAGGGGCATCATTCTCCCTGCGCCTCGAACCCCAAGCGGAATGGGCGCTGTCTATTTCGATACGCTGTTATAAGGACGAGTCCCCGCCGCAGATCGCCACGTTCGAAGCTGCCGTGAAGGCCGGCGCCAGTGCCCTGGCCAGGGCCCACGGGGACGATTGCGGCATCGAGAGTTCCAATGGACAGTTCAACGATTGGCTCAATCGTTCTCAGGCCGATCTGCACATGCTGGTCACCGAGACCCGCCACGGCCCCTATCCCTTCGCGGGGATTCCCTGGTTTTGCACGCCTTTCGGCCGCGATGGTCTCATCACCGCAATGGAATGCCTCTGGGTGAATCCCGGCATCGCCAAAGGCGTGCTGAGCTTCCTGTCGGCCACCCAGGCCCAAGTACTCGACACGCGCCGCGAAGCCGAGCCGGGCAAAATCCTCCATGAGTCGCGCGACGGGGAATTGGCCGCACTGGGGGAAATCCCATTCGGTCAATACTACGGCACGGTGGATGCGACTCCTCTGTTTATCATGCTGGCCGGTGACTACTTCCGCCGCACCGGCGACCGGGGATTCATTGCCTCCATCTGGCGCAACGTGGTCGCCGCCATCCAGTGGATCGACCAGTATGGCGATGCGGACCGCGATGGCTTCGTGGAATATGAGCGCCATAACCCGCGGGGCCTGATCAACCAAGGCTGGAAGGACTCCGACGACGCCGTCTTCCATGCGGACGGCACATTGGCCAGCGGACACATCGCGCTGTGCGAGGTGCAAGGCTATGTGTACGCCGCCAAGCTCGCGGCCGCGGAACTGGCTGAGGAACTCGGCGAGTCCGCGCTTGCGCAGACCCTCGCGCGGCAGGCGGACGAACTCAAGACGCGCTTCAATCAGGTGTTCTGGTGCGACGATCTGTCCACTTTCGCGCTCGCCCTGGACGGCGACAAGCGCCCTTGCCGCGTGCGCACCTCCAACGCCGGGCATTGCCTGTTCAGCGGAATTGCGTGCAGGGAATATGGGCGGCGCACCGCGGATACCCTGCTCGACCCGGAAACGTCGTTTTCCGGGTGGGGAATCCGCACCGTGGCGGCTTCCGAGGCCCGGTACAATCCCATGTCCTACCACAATGGCTCGGTGTGGCCTCACGATAATGCAATGATCGCCATGGGGTTCGCGCGCTATGGACTCAAGGCGCACGCCCTGCGCCTGTTGACTGCCCAGTTCGAATCGAGCCTGCAGGTGGACTTGCACCGCCTCCCTGAACTGTTCTGCGGATTCCGTCGGCGACCCGACGAATCGCCGACCATCTATCCGACGGCCTGCAGCCCCCAAGCCTGGGTGAGCGGCGCACCCTTCTGGCTGCTGCAGGCATGCCTCGGCCTCACGTTCCGTAACAGCGCGCCGCAACTGACCTTTGTCCATCCCGTGTTGCCCGACTTCCTCGATCGCGTCGCCATCACCGGCCTGCGGGTCGGAACGGGCTTCGTCGACATCCTCCTTGAACGCCACGCGGAGCATGTCGGGATCAACGTCCTTCGGAAGGATCCCGACGTCGAGGTCGCCATGATCGTCTAGGCCAGGGAATGTTCAGCGCGGCATGGTCTCCGGCATCACAACACCGACCAGGATGAGCGCCGTAAGACCCGAGATCGCGAGCAAAGCGAAGGCCCACGGATCTCCGAACCGATCCGCTACTTCTCCCGCCAAGGACGTGCTGAGCGTCGCCCCCACCCCCATGGCAAGCCCGATGACACCGAGAGACATGTTGTAATGGCCCGAGCCCGCCGCAAGATCGGCGGTCACGAGCGGGATCATGGTCCCTAGGCAGGCGGCCGCAATGCCGTCGATGGCCTGGATCGGAACGATCCAGGCTGAATGAGCGGCCAAGGCCAACAACAAACCGCGCAAAGGCAGCGCACCGAATCCAAGCAGCAAGACACGGCGGCGCCCGCGCGATTCCGCCAGACGCCCCAGCTTGGGCGAGAGGGCTGCGGCGACCGCCTGTGGCAGGAGGATGCCTGCCGCGATCAGGAGATCGGCGTCGCTGCCGCTGCGTTTGGCCAGCACCGTCCCCGCCAGCGGAAGCATGGCACTGTCCCCCAAGGTAAAGAGGGCGATAGCCAGCGCAAAGGTGAAGAAACGCCTATCCAGCAGTATCGGTATAATGCCATGGGCATGCGTGGTGCGGCTTGCGTCCGGATCGACCCGGTTCCATTCGCCCGGACGCTCGATCCGAAGCATCGGCAGCACCGCGACCAGTGCGGGAACGGTCAAAATGGCCGTGAGGAAGAACACCGACCGTTCCGATACGAAATATCCCGCTGCCCCCATGGCAGCGGCTCCCATAGCATTCCCCAACGCGGCGAAGCGCGTGTTGCGCCCTAGGCGCAAGCCCAATACCGAACGTCCCGCGAGGCCTAGGCTGATCGCCGCGACCGCCGGTCCTAGGGTGCAGCTCGAAAAGCCGTGCAACAGTTCCGCGAGATAAACGAAAAACGGGGTTGGCGCGATCGCCAGCAGCAGCGCGCTCACCCCGAAGGCAGCGAGACTCGCCAAGCCGACCCCGCTCTTGATGGGTGCGAGATCCACCAGGACGCCGGCAGGGATCTGGCTCACCATCGAGGTTACGGTACCCACGCTTAGGGCAAATCCGATCGCCGCCTGGGTCCAATGCCGCGTCGCGAGATAGATGGCGATGAAAGGGCCGAAGCCTGTCTGGATGTTGGCCACAAACAGGTTGAGCGCGTCCAGCCCGCGTTGCGCCAAGCGCCGTGATTCGGGCTCACCTTGGGGACATGTCATGCGTCGACCCGACGATCTCGATGGCTTTTCCGTTATTCGGCAGGTATTGAGGCGCCGCCTGAATGTCCGCCCGCGGCAAGCGAAGCCGCAAAGGCGCCCCACGGGGGCCTCGCCAGTGGCGCAACAGTCGCCAGTCAATGGCAATTTTTCGGGTGCCAACGCCGAGATAGCCGCCGAAATCGATCACGGCCGCTCGCGGGCGGCCCCGCACGTCGACCAAGACATCGACCACCGGGCCCATCACTTTTCCATCCATCCCTTCGACTCTGCGGCCGAGCACGCCCTGCAGTTGGCCAGGCCGCATGCGCTCGATCGGCGGCTTGACGCTGTGCCCGGCAGTCGGTGCGGAAGTGGCGGCCAACAGCAGGAAAATGAGCGGCAAAGCTTTTCTCATCGCGCCTTCACCCCGCCGAACTGGCGCTCGTACATGCGGCTGTATATGCTTCTGCGCCCGAGCAGTGCGCTCAACGAGCCGTCCTCGACAACACGGCCTCGATCGAGAACGACGATGCGTTCGAATGCGTTGAGCGTAGACAGGCGATGGGCAATGGCGACTACCGTGCGCCCCTTGAACAGGCGGGCCAATGCTTCTTGAATCGCTTCTTCGGATTCACTGTCCAGTTCAGAAGTGGCTTCGTCGAGCAGGATGATCGGCGCGTCCTTCAGGAAAGCGCGCACAATCGCGAGCCGCTGCCGCTGTCCTCCCGAAAGCTTCGTCCCCCGATCCCCCACGACCGTGCGGAAACCGCTCGGCAGTCGGAGGATGAACTCTGTGCAACGGGCCGCCTCGACCGCTTGGTAGACCTCCTCGTCGGTGGCATCCAGGCGGCCGTAGCGCAGATTTTCCAATACCGTGCGATTGAACAGGGAGATATTCTGCTCGACCACCGCGATGGAACGGCGCAAGCTTGCCTGAGTCACCCGCGCGATGTCCTGCCCGTCGATTCGTATCTGTCCGTGGTCCGGGTCGTAGTGGCGCTGAAGCAGGGCAAACAGCGTCGATTTGCCGGCACCCGACGGGCCGACCAAACCCACCTTGCTCCCAGGCTCGATCTGTAAGGTGATGCCCAAAAGCACCTGCTGGCCGTTTGGATAGCTGAAATGCACATCGTCGATGGATATGCCGCCACGCCGAACCGCGAGCGCTATGGCATCCGGGGCATCCTCCATCTCGTGGGGAAGTCCCAGGACTTGGATCGCCTCGCCCAGCTTGGCCATATGCTGGACCAACTCCACCAGCGCCATAGCCAAATCCCGTGATGCATGCAGCACGGTAAATCCGAGGGTTGTCGCCAGGACGACATCGCCTGTCGTGATACGATGCTCCTGCCATAACCTTACCGACCAGACCAACACGCCGGCGGTCACCGCGAAGACCGAGACGGCGTGCAAGAGCCGGATCCGCTCCAGGAAGCGGAGGCTGGCACGCTGCGCCGTCATCTCGAACTCGATCTTGTGCGACAGCCGTGCCTGTTCCCGCCGTTCCGCGCCAAACGCGCGCACGACGGCGATATTGCTCACAATATCGGCCAAATCTCCGGCCACGGCAGCCGCTTGGCCCGCGAAGCGCTCGTGCAGGTGATGACCGCGGGCGGCGAACCAGCCGATGAGAGCCCCGAGCGCCACCACGATGGCCACCAGAATGGTGGTCAGGCGCCAGCTGATGAGGCTGAGTACGGCGATGCTGCTCACCACCGCCAACGCCGGGGGCAGGGCGTTGAAGGCCACCAGATTCTCGATGATCCAGGCCGCCGACGCCGCCGTCGTGATGCGACCGGCGAGCGCCCCCGGCAACTGTTCGGTAAAGTATTGGGAGCTGTGCCCGGACAGGTGCCGGAACAATTCCCGCTGAATGTCGCCTCCCACCGCCACAAAGGCCTGGGTGGCCCCCCACCCGGCCAGCCGCCACGCCAGATTGTCGCTTCCGACCAGCACGAGCAGGAGCGCCACCGCTCGCCACAAAGCCCTGTCGCTGGGGTGTCCCCCGAGCACATCGACGAGATCCTTGACCGCGTATTGGGCACCGATGGCAGAGCCCACCGCCGTGATCAGGCCGACGAGGACGACAAGGTGACCGGTCAAGCGTTTCCGGACGTGGTGCAAAAGGAAGCGCACGGGGCCATGAGCCCGGAAATACGGGAGCGGGATAACCTCGACCATGGTTGGCAGGTCTCATGCGAGGCGCGCGAGTCGGTCGTATAGCGCTCCGTCGGCTCGCGCGTGGCCACAAACCCTGAAACTTGTGGCAGCGACGGGATGCGTCAGGCGTAGGCAAGGCCGCTTGGCGGGGACGGGGCGGGGCTTCAGGCAACGTCGGCACCCTCCACATCGCGCCGCGCTATCCGCAATCGCGCCCGTCGCTCTGAGTATAGGCTGAGACAGCGACTGCACGCGGCCCGGTCCTCGCCGCCTGCTCAAGCGGGACCGGACATCGATGGCCGGGGCGGACAGATGATTCGTTCCCTGCAACCGACTGTGTACCTATAGGGCATGAGCACACGATGTGGTACGATTGTAGCGGCGCTCGTAGCCTGGGCTCCGGCGCGCACTGTCTCACCTTTTTGTTTGGGGGCGCCTCCTCATGGGGAGGCATGGCGTCCAAGCTTACGTCATCGGAACGAGGCTCTCGGAAATGTCTGGTCGTGGGGTGGTGGAGACCGTTCGACATCCGGCTCACAGGCCGGCACGGGCCGCTGGACTGCTGCATTGCGTGGCGGGAATCTTCACGCGCCGTCGCCAGGGGGGGGCTCGGAGGCGTCGCTGGGGTGCCGCTTTGGGCCTGCTCGGGGCTTTGGGAGTGTTACTGGGATCGGCTGCGCCGGCGATGGCACGGGGCCGTGCCCCTTGGGTCCTGGTCGACACCCGAACGGAGACCGTTTATGTCATGGAGGGGACGGCGCAGGATCATCATGTGCTGGCCCGGTATGACGACGTCTCCCTTGGGCGTGGAGGCGTGGGGAAAACGCATCTCCGAGGCGACGGCAAGACCCCTCTGGGCACATTCCATATCGCATGGATCGACCGCGACAGCCGCTTCCGCATTTTCTATGGACTGGATTTCCCCAACATGGCGGAAGCCGACCGGGCTTATGGCGCGCATCTGATCGACAAGCAGGTCTATGACGAAATCATTGCTAGCCTGGCCGCGCACCGCATACCCCCGCAGGACACGCCCCTGGGCGGGCAGATCGGCATTCATGGCCTGGGCGGGGGCAGCTTGCTGATCCATGAGGCGTACAATTGGACCGAAGGGTGCGTGGCGCTGACGAATCGCCAGATCGCGTCTTTGTCGAAATGGATTGGGGTCGGTACGAAAGTCGTGATACGATAACGGGCGCGAATGCTAGGCGGAAAGCCGGTATGCGCCGCTATGCCCTGGAAATGTCGTGCCACTTCGACTATCCTGCTAATGTTGTTTCGCTCCGTGTGACAAAAGAAGAAAAGGAGAAATACCGTGAATCAAAAATTGACCAGTCTCTTGAAGATGGCCGCGATTGCGTTGCCCCTGGCCCTGAGCGCATGCGCTAGCACGGGCGATCTGAGCGCGGTTTCCGCCAAGGCGGACAAGGCGCAAACGACCGCCGACGACGCGCTGAGCAAAGCCAATGCCGCCCAATCGACGGCCAACGATGCGCTGAGCAAAGCCAATGACGCCATGAACAAGGCGGATGAAGCGATGACCGCAGCGGATCAAGCGAAAACGGCCGCGAATGAAGCGAACGAAAAAGCTAGCCGCATGTTCAAGAAGGCCATGGAAAAGTAATCACGGCTTTCCGCAACGGCAAAGGGCCCCGTTGAATGCGGGGCCCTTTGCTTTTCGGCGTCCCCTCTCGCGCAGGAGCGCTCAGCGGGCTGAGTTCCTCGCCAGATAAGGCCCGGGCGTCTTTTGGGCCTCGGGCGCCGCCTGCTTTCCGGTCGGCCCGGCCCCAATGACCGGTGCGGCCGCAATAACGGCCCTGGTGTCCGGGGTGTTCGGCGAAATGGGAATGGGGATGCCCAGCGCGGCCTTGGTCACCCGAATGGCCTTGTTCCAGTCGATCGGCGTCCCGGCCGTATGAGGCGCCTCCATCACGGCCTCGACCATGGGCGTCATATCGCCCGCCCAGGCTTTCCTCTGCTCTTCCAGCGGCAGATGAGCGGCCAAGTAGATCTTGCCGTGGGACCAACCGGCGAGATAGGGTGCATTGATGAGGCGCACCTGCGTGCCAACCGGCACTTCCTTGAATAGGGCGGCGATGTCTTCGGGATACAGATGCATGCAGCCGTGGCTGACGCGCATGCCGACGCCATAGGGCTTGTTGGTCCCATGAATCAGGTAGCCGGGGATGCCGAGCTGCAATGCGAACTGCCCGAGCGGGTTGTTGGGTCCCGCGGGAACGATGTCCGGCAGAGGGAAGCCCTCTTTCGCATGCTCCGCCTGGATTGACGGGGGAACGTGCCAGACGGGGTTGGGGATTTTCCGGATCACTTGCGTGGTGCCGATGGGCGTTTCCCAGTTCATGCGCCCGATTCCAATGGGATGGGTGATGACTACCGCGCGTTGGCCTGGCTTGGGTTTTGGGAAATAGAAGAGGCGCATTTCCCCAATGTCGACGACGATGCCTTTGTAGGGGACATTGGGGAGTATGAACCGCGTGGGCAACACGACGCGCGTGCCTTTCCCCGGCAGCCAGGGGTCCACGTGCGGATTGGCCTGGGTGATTTCCCGATAGCCCAGGTCATAGCGGCGCGCGATGCCGGACAGGGTGTCCTTGTGGGTTGCGATGACCGCCCGGATTTTCCCGACCACAGTGCTGCCGTCCGTCGGCAAGACAAAGGTGTCGGCAACGGCGGGCTTCAGGGCCGCGAGCAAGAGCGCGGCGGTGAGCGCCAGTACGTGGGGTGTGGTGACAAATCGACGTGACAATTTCATGATCATCTGCGGAAAGCCGTGCACGAAGGGCAGGGGGCCACAAGGCCTCGCGGCCGCAGGCGTGACGGCTTGATTTCTCCCAATGCGATGCCTGGAGACGGTGTGTCGCCGCGAGGTGCCTGAACCGGGCATGCGCTGATTACCTGACTGTCCTAACAGATGCACGCCGGAGCGGTCCGCCGAAGGCGGCATGATGCCCTGCCGGCCGGGTCAACTGAAGGCTACCGCCCTATGTTACGGGATTTTCGGGTTTCGCGCCATGGGTGGCGCTTTGCGTGGCGCGGGACCCTCGCGCCTGCATCCGCTCGGACGAGCGGCGCAGGCGGCGGGTGCGTGCCGTCAGTGCGGCTGAGGGCCCTGCGTCAACAGCACAAGCCGTTTCGGGTTGATCCATTTGGCATAGGCTTGCTGGACTTGGTGGGCGTTCAATGCCACATACCGGCGAGCCGCGCGCACGGGCTCATCGAGCGGCAGCCCCAGATCGCTGCGCGAGAGGTACCCCCCGGCAATGCGGCCGACGCTTGATTCGGACAAGGGAATCTCCCGCAGAAGGAGCGCCTTGGCCCGAGTGAGTTCGCCCGCCGAGACGGGGGTGGCGCGCATCTGGGCGAGGTTGTGAGCCACGATCGCGCGGGCCTTGAGGACGTTTCCGGGGTCGCAGCCATAATCGACCATATAGACCCCACGCGCCTTGCCCACATCGAAGTCGGACGTCACGTAGTAGACGAGTCCGGTGTTTTCCCTCAGGTCCCGGTACAAACGCGTTGCATAGAAGGCGCCGCCCAGGACGTGATTGCCGAGTTCCAGCGCATAGTAGTCCGGGCTGAAACGGTTGATGCCGAGCGTCTCGGCGAGCACCACCTTGTCCTGAACGCGGCTGGCATCAGGGACATGGATGACGGAGGGCTTGTTGAGCGGAACCGCGGCCAGGCTGGTTTCCGGTTTGGGGCCGCTCGCCTTCCAGCCGCCGAAGTATTTCTCGATCTCGCGACGGGCCTCTTGCGGCGTGATGTCCCCGATGACGACGATGGTCGTGAGATCGGGCCGGAAGACGTGCCGGTAATAGCGCCGAACTGCCCGCAGCGTCAGATGGGAAACGCTGCCCGGCGTGACCTGCCGCAGCGTGGGATCCTGCTTCGGGAACAACGACTTCTTCAGCGCGCGTTCAGCCAGATAGTCGGGGCTTTCGAGCCGGCCCGCGGCCGTCGCCGCGACCTGTTGGCGCACCACGGCAAACGCCGCCTGTGGCAGGGCCGGATGGAGCTCGTTGGCGGCCAGCAGGGAGACGCCGCGATCGAAGTGGGATGCGAGGACCTGCAGGCTGAAGCCCGTCCCCGCACTTTCGACGGCGCCGATGTCGTCCAGGGCCTTCTGGAAGGCAAGGCGGCCGAGATGCGTCGTGCCGTACGAAAACAGCTGGCCCAGCACGTCGGCGACGCCTTCTTGCCCGGCCGGTGCCTCCAGGTCGGCGTTGTTCCTGATGTGGCCCATGACGCTGACCGTTTGGCTGATGGATTCCGGCTGCACGATGAGCTTCAGCCCATTGGGCAGGATGGAGACCACGGGGTGCAGGGTTGATGCGGGGATGCTGAGGCGCGAGAGGTCCTGCTTGGCCCAGGACGGCAGGGCCACGCGTTTCACTTCCCGCGGCGCGAAGGATTCCTTTCCGCCGAAGCCGCTGGACGCGATCGGCTTGCCGGAGACCTGCGGCGTCAGCACAGCGGTGATGGCATGGTCGAGGTCCAGATAGCGGTGCGCGACGCGGTCGACGTCGGCCACGGTGACCGCGGAGATCGCGCGCACGGCCGCCTCGGGCGAATGCTGGTTTTCGACGGCGACGGCTTGCGACCAGGCATCGGCAAGACCCGGAATGGAATTCTTCTCGAATTCCGCCTGGGCGACCTCATGACGCTTGGCGGCCGCCACCAGATCCGCAGGCACGCCATGGTCCCGGTAGTCTGCCAGCACGCGGCGAATCTCCTCGACCAGCGCATCGGGGTCCGCCCCCTTGGGAAACCCGGCGATGCCGAAGCCCAGCCCCGCTTCCTTCAGGGGATCCAGGGAGAAGTCGGTGAACAGCGCCTTGCCCGCCGGAACCAGGGCATAGAGATTACCCCGCTGGCTGCCTAGAACGTCCGCGAGCACCTCCGCCGCGGGGTAATCGGGGCTGGTGTAGCCTGGCATGCGGAAGGAAACGATTGCCATGCCATACGGCTGGTCGGTCTTCAGCCGCAGCGTTTGCGGCGCGACCGGTTGTAGCGCGATGCTCGGGCGCGCAGGCAGGCGTTTGGCGGGAAGATCACCGAAGAGTGCCTTGATTTTCCGGAGCGTCTGGTCAGGGTCGACATCCCCCACCACGACCAGGATGGCGTTGTTGGGCGCATACCAAGTCTGATGGAAGCGCTGAAGCATGGCCCCGGTGGTCTTGTCGAAGGACGCCTTGGTGCCGAGGGCGTCGTGTGCGTAGGGTGTCCCCGCGAACATGGTCCTCAGGAGGCGCTTGTAGAACACGTAGGTCGGGCTGGAAAGGTCTCGCGCCACTTCCTGCTCGATGGCGCCTCGTTCCTTGCGCCACAACGCTTGGCTGTCCAGGACGCCGCGCATGCGGATCGATTCGACGTGCAGCGCGACATCCAGATCCTTCGCGGGCACCGTGAAAAAGTACTGCGTCACCGACTGCTGGGTGTCGGCGTCGAACTCACCCCCCATGTCGGCGGTGATCGCCGCGAGTTGGCCTGCGGAAAGGCCGGGGCTGCCCCGGAACATCATGTGCTCCTGGGCATGGGCCATGCCTGGGAAGCCGGCCGGCGCCTCGTCGGAGCCGACCAGGTAATTGACTTCGGTCGTGACGACGGGGGCGAGGCGGTTGCGCACGATGATGACCCGCAGGCCATTGTGCAGCGTGGCGCGCAGGACGGCGCCCGGATGCGTCCCTGCGGCGTGTGCGATGCCCAAACAGGCGGCCGACAGCATGGCCGCCCTTCCCGCCGCCCGAACCATGTGCCAGAACCCGAAGGCGCGGTGCGCCCGCATTGTTTTTCTTCCAGGGGTGGGGCTGAGGGGCGGCATGGCGATTCTTCTCCTGATCGATGCGTTGTTATGGCCGTAATTATACGGAGCATTCGCAGTATGGCAGAGCGGGTGCCGACACGTTGCGCGAGGCGCCCGGGACGTCGCGCCGCCGCGCGCGGCATTGGCGTGACGGCTATAGGACTGCGCCGCCGTGACGGGAGTTCCCCCGTGCGCCTCACGCGCCGCTTAGGGGCTTCCGCGAGGCTGCGATCAGAGTCTCTCCAGCCTGGCTTTGAGGCAGAGGAGCGTCTCGTAGCAGGCACCGAGGTCTTCGTCCGCGACATCCGCGAATATTTCGCCCCGCAACGCGGCCGCAATGGTGCGGATCTGGGCCAGGACCGGGTTCGCGCGATCGGAGAGATGGACCGTCTTGCTGCGGCGGTCGGTGGTCGACTCGTGCCGTTCGACCCATCCGTCGGCTTCCAGGCGGTCGAGCAGCCCGACGAGGGTCGGACCCTCGATGCCGATGCGCTCGGCCAGATCCTTCTGCGTCGTTCCCTTGGGCGCCAGAGAAAGCTGGAGCAGCGTAATCCATTTGGCCTGGCTCAAGCCCAGCGGCCTCAGTCGATCGTCGAGCTTCCGGCGCCAGAGCCTCGAGAGCTCCGCCAAGGTGATGCCAAACTGTTCTGAAACGGGAACGGGCGGCATGGGGTCATCGGCACGGGTGCACAGCAAACTTCATTCTGCCGAAAAGTGCCGGGTTGCGCAAACGGCGTGCCAACAACAACGTGCCGGCGGCGGGGTCGCCGCGACACCCGGGGTCATGCGCTCGGGCGGCACGCGGCGCGGCTACAATGGAATGAAGGGGTCGTTGGGAGCCGTCGTCCATGATTCGCACCAAGCGCGTCTACGAACCGATTGCGGCGGAGGATGGCGCGCGCTATCTGGTCGAGCGCCTCTGGCCGCGCGGCGTCACGAAAGCGGCGCTCGGATCGGCCCTGTGGCTGAAGGACGTCGCGCCGAGCGATGGCCTGCGCCGCTGGTTCAACCATGAGCCGGTCAAGTGGGCTGAGTTCCGGCGGCGCTATCAAGCCGAGCTTGATGCCCATCCGGCGTCCTGGGAGGGGATGCTGCAGCAGGCGCGCGCCGGCAATGTGACCTTGCTGTATAGTGCGCACGACGCCGTTCACAACAATGCAAACGTCCTCAAGGATTATCTTGCCGCCAAGCTTTCCCGCGACGCAGGGGCCGCGTGACACGCGCCTGCCTGCGGTCGATGGCGAGGCGCGCCACGCCGCAGGATCCGTTGCTCGAATGCACCCAAGAAAATGCTCGCAAGTGATTGACTTCACATGGCGCCAGCGCTATCATGCGCACCGTCGTCAATAACGCGGAATCACGCAATGGACAGTTGCCCTAGTCGATCTTGTAGCAAGTAATCAGCGGGATCCGCGGCCAGAGTCCATTTCTCCTCCGCCGTTCCGCTGAGAAAGCGGGACGGTGCCGAAGTAACACGCCATTCGCCGGTTCGGCGAGTTTCAAAGCACCTCCCAGTCGTTGGGCTGGATCAAGTCGTTGTCGGGTCGTTCGCGATTCGGGCACGGCCTTCGCGCGCTGTACCCCCGGGTCCTCCCATTGGGCCTGCCGGGTGCACAGGCGGCGGCGCGCCTCGGAGCCATCGGCGCGTCGTGCGACCGCCAAATTGAAATACAGGGGTGCATAAAATGACACTCAAACGCCAACGCAAAGGGGTGCTTCGCCGGGTATTCGGGACCTTCAAGGGACGGCGCGCCAGTCCCGCCTTTCCGGCGGGGTCTGCGGACAAGCCGGTGACTGGGAGTCGCCCTGCCGATCGCCCTGCTTGTGCCGGTTCCTATGGACTGCTGCTCCCCTGGGTAGGACGCTGAAAGCCGTTCACCCGGGCGGCTTGCTGCCGCGCAATGATTAGCACCGATTGAGAGGGGCTTCAACATGTCGTACAAGCACGCGGTGGTCATGGAGGCGACTCCGGCGGGAGGCGCATCGGTGCCTGATGCCGAACGGTCCGCGCCGGGAGGCGCCGTACCGGAGGAACTGGCGCATCGCCTGCGCGACCGGTTGCACCTCGATGAATTGCGGCGCAACGCCAACAGCTGGCGGGGTCGGCTCGCGTTGGGACTGGCGCTGATTGGACCCGGCGTGCTGGTGATGCTGGGCGACAACGACGCGGGGGGGGTCATTACCTATGCGCAAACCGGGGCGACGTACGGATTGGGGCTTTTCTTGCCCACGATGATTTTGCTTGGCGTCGTGGCGTATGTCGTCCAGGAGATGACCGTCCGGCTGGGCGCGGTGACTCGGCGCGGGCATGCGGAACTGATCTGGAAGCGCTATGGTGCCTTCTGGGGGTGGTTTTCGCTCATCGATCTGGTCGCTGCGAATGTCCTGACCCTGATCACCGAGTTCATCGGTATCCGGCTGGGAAGCCAGGCCCTGGGCCTTTCCCCCTGGTTGACGGTTCCTGCATCCCTGGCGTTTATCGCCTATGTGCTGGTTTTCATGCGCTACTGGACCTGGGAGCGGATCTCGTTGTTCATTGCCGCGTTCAACCTGATCTTCGTGCCCTTGGCGTTGACCTCGCATCCGGACTGGCACGCGGTCGCGGGCGCGTTCGCAGGGCACGGCTGGGCCGTGTCCGGTGGCTTCCTGTCGCTTACTTTCTTGGTCCTGATATCGGCCAACATCGGGACCACGATCGCGCCGTGGCAGCTGTTCTTCCAGCAGTCATGCGTGGTCGACAAGGGCTTGCTGCCCCGCGACATCCGCGCGGGCCGGCGCGACCTGATGCTGGGCGTGGCGGGCATGGTCGTGGTCGCGATCGCCATTATCGTCATCGCGGCGAGAACCTTGAAAGGGGTGCCCAATCCGCAAAATCTCGATGCCGCGGAGGTCCTCTCCTTCATCCGCACGAGGTTGGGCGGCGGGATGATGGCGCTTTTTGCCCTTGGGCTTATGGAGGCTGGCCTGATCGCTTCGATTGTGATCACCGCCAGCAGCGCGTGGGCCATTGGCGAGGCCTTCGATATCGACCGGTCGATCAATGCGCCGCCGCGGCAGGCGGTCTGGTTCTATCTCCCGGCCATCATCGGTACGGTGATTGCGGCCGTGGCGGTCATGGTTCCGGGCCTGCCGCTGGGGTTCTTGAACCTGACCGTGCAAGTCATTGCCACCGTGTTTATGCCGGCGGCCATGCTCTTTCTGCTCATGCTCCTCAATGATCGCGAGCTCATGGGGGTGCATGTCAACTCGCCCGCCCGCAATGCCGTCTCGGTCGCCATCATGATGGGATTGGTCCTGTGCAACGGACTGTATGGCATTGCGGTCCTGTTGCCCCATGCCTTGGGAGGCTAGAGACGATGAAAGCGCTCCGTGAATTCGATCGCGAAGCGATCAACAGGCTCCTTAAGGAAGAGGGGTGGGATCATCCGTTGCCGGAGGTCCGGCGCGTGCGCCTGTCGGGGGGGCAGCAAGCCCTGTTCTGGGGCTTGCGCCTGTATGTGCTGGTCATGGTGATCGTCGTCGTCTGGGCCTTCGTGCATGGTGCGGCGGCCTGAGCCGCGCTCCAATGATTCGTGCCACGGTGCACGAGCAGGGGCGCGCGAACGGTCTTCGGACAATCCCGGAGGCGGCGTGCGAGCAGGAAGATCCGCGGGATGCGTCCCGCTCTTACCTGTCGCGCGGGGCGCCGAAGGGCTTCGGCCGAACGGGAAGGGGGCCATGGGATCGGGCCGCACGGGGTTTCGTGGTGCTGCGCTCGATGCGGGATCCTTCCGGCGCGAAGTGTCACAGCACTCATGCGCGGCAGAGGCATCCCGCGTTTCCGGCGCACTAGTCCGGAACCACCCGCTTGAATGTTCATGAGGAGCGGCGCCGCGACTCGCTCACGTCGACAGCCCTTCTGAGGGCGCGGCCATGGGCGGGGGCGAGCCCCCGCGTCACAGCGCGAGGATGACCAAGACGGCGATGAGCAGGATGACGAGGAGATCTATCCCGCCCAACATGCCTCCCGCCGGGAGCGTAGAGATCCCGATTCGCGGTGTGCCGGCGGTGCCGTCCGCCGAGGTCTTGGTGCCGGCCTTCCCCATGTCCCCAGGAACGATTAGCCTGCGCAGGGCCGTTTGCACATCGCTACGCGCCAGGAGGTTTTTCACGGTCCGCCGATCCCGCTGCAATGCGTTTGCGGAGACGGCGTGCGCGTCCGGAAACGCGACGGCGGGCGCCTGGGGCGCGTGAAACATGGCGACCATGACCCCCAGGAAGATGCCTGATCTGCGCAAAGCGATGGCCGTCATCTCGAGTCCTTCCCCATGCCGCTCGGTTTGTTGACATCCTCCCCGGCCTGAAGGCCGGGGATTCCTACGGCGCTCAGGCGTGGCATTGAGCCACACCTGAATCGCTTCGGTGGGTTCCTGCTGCTGGCGGCATTACCGCACCGCTCACTTCACGGGCGAACCGGGCGTGTCCCGCCCTTAAAACATTGATCGCGCCGACTACATCGGCGTTTTCCTCGAAGCCGCATTCGACGCAGAGGAATTGCGCCTGCGTCTTGCGGTTGTCTGCCGAGACATGGCCGCAGCACGGACATGTCCGGCTGGTGTACTGCGGCGGCACGGCGACAAGCCATCCGCCATTCCACGCCAGCTTTTAATCCGACTGGCGACGGAACTCGAACCATCCCTGATCGAGGATGGACTTGTTCAGGCCGGATTTGGCCCGAACATTCCTGCCTGGTTTCTCGGTGATGCCAGCCGCCGACTTGGACATGTTCCGTACCTGCAAGTCCTCGATACACACCATCGCGTGGTTTTGGCTGATCGTGGTCGTGGTCTTGTGCAGGAAGTCGCGGCGGGCGTTGCCGATGCGGGAATGAATGCGCTGGACGCGGGATTTTGCCTTCTTCCAGTTGTTGCTGAACTTGGTCTTGCGGCTCATGGACTGCTGCGCGCGGCGCAACCTGTCCTGGTGTCGCTTGAAGCTGTTGAGCGGGACAACGAACGTGCCGTCCGACAGAGTGGCGAACCGCGCCACTCCCATGTCGATGCCCACGGCGTCGCCGCTGGGGATCGACTGCTCCACGTCGCGCTCGGTCTGGATCGACACGAACCACTTGCCGCTGTTGTGCGACACAGTGATGTTCTTGACCGTCCCCAGCACTTCCCGGCTGTTGCGGTAACGCATCCAGCCGAGCTTGGGCAGGAACAGGCGGTTATTGCCCTGGTCGAGTTTGATCTGTTTCGGATCGGGATACCGGAAACTGTCGCTCTGGCCTTTCTTCTTGAAACGCGGGAAGTCGGCCCGCTTGGCGAAGAAGTTGGAATACGCCCGCTCCAAGTCCTTGAGCGTCTGTTGCAGCGGGTGGATCGGCGCATCGGAGAGCCAGGGCGTCTCTACGCCGTTGCGCCAGCCGGTGAGTTCCTTGCACAGCGCCGCGTATCCCAGCTTCTTCTCGCCGCGCTCAAAGCGCTCCTTTTGCAGCGCCAAAGCCTTGTTGAACACGAAGCGGCACGATCCCGCGAAGCGGCGCATCTGGCGCTGCTGTTCGCCGGTCGGCATCAGTTCGAACTTGAAGGCGTGGAGTCGCTGCATGTGTTGAATTAGACTCTTGGTCTATGAGCAATGACAACGATATTAGGCATGGAAGGCACTGCATTTTCAAGATGCACGTTAACTTGGTCTTTGTGGCGAAGTACCGCCGCAAAGTGTTCGACGGCGACACTATCGACCGGCTGCGCATCATCTTCGCCAAGACCTGCGCCGACTTCGAGGCGCAACTGATCGAAATGGACGGCGAGGACGATCACGTCCACCTGCTGGTGGGATATCCGCCGAAGGTCGCCGTCTCCAACCTCGTGAACAGCCTCAAAGGCGTGTCCAGCCGCCTGCTGCGCGAGGAACGGCCCGACATCCAGAAACGCTACTGGCGCGGTGTCCTGTGGTCGCCGTCGTACTTCGCTTCAAGCTGCGGCGGCGCTCCCATCTCCATCGTGCGACAGTACATCGAACAGCAGCAGACACCACACTGAAACCCAAGGACGGCTGCGCCGTCCGCGCTATCCTTCCCCGCCCTGAACGGCGGGGCTTGTCGCGCAACGGGTCAAGCCCATGCGTTTCTCTGCTGCCTTTATAGCACAGGCGCCCCTTGTTGCCTCGGCGGGCCGGCACCGGCGCAGGCGGGCACCCGGTCGGCGCGCGCAGCGCGAGGCTCCGATGCGTTACAATGGCCCGCTCGTTCGTCGCCGGTTCCATTCCCAAAGTTCAGCAAAAGGTCGATCTCCATGTGGTTCAAGAATGTTCAGCTGTTTCGTTTCGTTGCCCCTGATGCTTTTCCTGCCGCCCTTGAGGCTAGCCTCCGGGCGCACCCTTACCTGTCCTGCGCCAGCATGGACATGCGAAGCCTGGGCTGGGTGCCGCCGCTGGGGGCGGACGCCGAGGACCTGGCGCATGGGGTCGGACGCTGCGTGATGGTGAGCGCCCGCGTCGAGGAGAAGCTGCTGCCGGCCTCGGTGGTGCGGCAAGCGGCTGCCGAGAAGATCGCAAGCATCGAGGCCGAGGAGGCGCACAGGCTGGGCGCGAAGCGCCGCCGCGAGATCAAGGATCAGGTGGTCGACGAACTCCTGCCGCGGGCCTTCAGTCGCCTGCGAACGACGTATGCCTATTGGGATCTCCCCAACGGGTGGCTCGTTGTCGACGCCGCGACGCCCAAGAAGGCCGATGAATTGGCGGAGCTGCTCATCAAGTCGGTGGAGGGCCTTCAGTTGCGCCCGGTGAGGACCCAGGAGAGCCCGTCGTCGGTGATGACCCAGTGGCTGCGGGAAGGCGATGCGGCCGGCGGCTTCACCATCGATACCGACTGCGAGCTCGTCGCGCCGACCGACGAGGGGGCGACGGCCCGTTTCTCACGGCACAATCTGGACAGCGCGGAGATCAGGGCGCACATCGAGGCCGGCAAGTGTGCCACCCGGCTCGCCCTCACCTGGGACGACCGGATTTCCTTCGTGCTGACCGAGGATTTCCAGCTCAAGCGGCTGGCGTTTCTCGATGTCGTACAGGAAGCATCGGAGCGGCAGGCTGGGGAGAGTGCGGCCGAGCAGTTCGATGGCGATTTTGCCCTCATGAGCGCCGAATTCGGCCGCCTGCTGCCAGCCTTGCTGGCGGCTATGGGCGGCGAGGCGCAGCCGGTCTGAGCCGGCCTCATTGCGGAGGCGGTTGCGGTGGCCGACGGGTGAGTGTCTTGACGCGCACCGTGCGCTCGTATTCGGCGATCACTTGGGCGCCAAAGAGGAGGATGATGCTCGCGACTTCCAGCGTGAACAGCCCGACGACCACCGTGGACAGGGACCCATACAGGACATTGACCGGGGAGATATGGGCGAAATACCAGACCAGGATATAGCGCGTGACGTCCCATAAGACGGCTGCGGTCAGGCCACCGATGAACGCGCGCCGCAGCGGCAGGTTGCGAAAGGGCATGGCGAAGTAGATGAAGGTCAGGATGATCACCTCGCCCAGAAAGCTGACGGAATAGGCAAGGCCAATCGATAGCCGCGTCAAGGGAAGGACATGGCCGAAGAGGGTGATCTGGGTCTGCTGAATGGCCTGCAGGGTGCCGACCGCGAGGGTGGCGACGAGCAGGCCGAGACCCAGCAGCGGGACGTACAGATAGGGCATCAGGATCGAGGCCAGGACGCTTCGGGGGCGCACATGGGCGCTGTCCCGGAAGATGAGGCGCATCGAACTTTCCAGCGTACTGATGGCCATGGCGCTGAAAAAGAGCATATCGGCGAGCAGGACGAAGCCGATGGCCGTTCGCTGCGCGAGGAAGGTTCGGATCTGTGTGAGCAGGGGGCCCGCTTCGCCGGGGACCAGAAGTCGGAGATAGCGGGCCGCCGTCGTGAGCAGCAGGCGCTGATCGACGAACTTGGACAACACGACGGCCAGAAAGGTGACCAGAGGAATGAGCGAGAGCAGGATGTAATAGGCCAGAGCCCCAGCCAGGAGAAATCCTTGGTTGGCGTTGAATCGCTTGAGCGTGCGCAACAGGAAGCGGTCGACGCGCAGGGCTTCGCCGCGCAACGCACGGTGGGAGTTTTGCATTTTCTAGTCAGGATAGCACACGCCCTACCGAGCTTCCTGCGGGCGGGGACTGGGGATCGACTGCAAGGCTTTGCCGACATACAGCTCGGCGTGGAGGCGCCGAGTGGGATCCCATAGGAAGCCTAACCCGATGCTGTAGATGCCGCGCGGCGTATCGGGTGTCGCATCGACATTTTCTCCGGCCTCGCCGTCCAGGAAGATGGCGAGCCCCAGATCGCGGGATGTATGGGTCGACGAGGATGGAGAAAGGGGACGAGAGCAACGTCCAAGCAGTCGGCGCTGCGCAGATGGGCGTCGAGTTCAGGGACGCCGCTCCGGACCGCGTGGGCATCGATCTGGACTTGTACCGAGGCGGTGGCGGGACCCTAGGTGGTCGAACGACAATGGCCCGTGGACGTTCTTGAAATATCCCCGCACGGCGCGCGCCCTCGCGTGCCGAACGCTGAGCTCGACCCCCGTGTGCGGGGGCTGAAACTCCCACGTTGCCATACGGACCTCTCGCGCGCTTACCACCTAAGGCGAGATCCAAAGACGCCACGTGACGACGTCCGTCGACCCCTCCTTCCAGGGAACGAGGCATGCGCTACCGGACACCCGCTCTCGTCCGGTCGCGGCAGGCCGATGCCTGTGACCGGACGGGAGCGCATAGTCATGGAACGATGGTGCCGTCCGGTGTCAGCTGACGCAAATGCGCCTATACTATTCGTGATCTTGCGGCAACTTTATGGGGGAACAACCCTGGACCGCGAGGTCCCCCCCAGCGCTGCTGGAGAGGGCATGTCACGCTAAAAAGTATTAGGGAGCATAAATATGCAGCGAGCCTTCATTACCCTCTTCGTCCTTTGCGCCGTCGTACCGTCCGTCCAGGCCGCCCCCGTTGCGATGCAGCCGGGCGAGTGGGCCATCACGACCCGGATGGAGATTGCCGGCATGCCCATGACCATGCCGCCCATGACGCAGCGGTTCTGCTATTCCAAGCAGGAGGTCCAGGAACATGCGACGGTGCCTGCCCAGAGGCCTAACTGCACCCGGGAGTATTACCATGTCAGCGGCAGCACCGTGTCCTGGAAAATGACCTGCCACACCAATGGTTCGGTCCAGACCATGATAGGCACGTTCACCATGACGGGCACCGCCTATGACGGCACGATGACCACCGAGGCGGAAGGGCGGAAAATGGTCTCCCACATCAGCGGGAAGCGGCTCGGCGAGTGCACCCCGAAGTGAGAGGCCGCCCGTGGCGTGCTATGTCGGCGCCGAGCGGAGCGCCGGAAAATGCCTGGTTGAGGCCAGTTGCGCGACGGGGCTGACCGCGACGCGTCTTTCGAGAAGGGGATAACTGAGCAGATCAGCGCCCGCACACGGGAAGGCGGCTTCGCTCAGTCCCTTTATCGCCGGAAGCCGCGCCATGCCGTGTCCCGCGGCAGATCGTCAGACAGTCGTCCTCGCTCATGCCGCGTTGGCGTCGTCGTGGAGACTTCCGGGGTATATGTGGGCAATTCGCAGGCGTTGGTCTTTACCTGGGCTCTTCCTGAATTGGGATAGAGAATGGCGCAAGATTGTCGATAATGCCGAATTAACGGTCGCGATATCTTGACAATCCGTAAATGCTAAGGAGATACTCCTGCTACCCATAGGGAGAAGATAAGAAGCGGGATCCAGGCGGGAGGGGCGTGCCGCACGTCCCTCCCGCCGGTGATCGGAAGCCTGATCGGCGGCGGAAGGTTGCAACATGAGCGCGCCGCCGACACGCCGAAGCAGCTGTTCGGTGACGCAACGGACGCGCACGGGTCGAACGCGGTCTGCGCGTGCTTAGCCGGCAGCGTTCGGCCGGCTTTAGCGGTTCATCATAGGGCCCCGCGGCGCACCTGTTACTTCTCGTCAAGTCGGCGTTTTTTCTCATGGCGCGAGGCGGCCTCGTGCGCGCGCGATTGGCGATCAACGAAAACATGGCGGTTCACAGGGGGGAGCCATGATACGAAAAGTCCTGTGCCTGGCCGCGGCGCTGCTATCAGCGATGGCCGGACACGCCCAGGCTCGTGCCGATTTTGCCTGCGGAAATCAGACCTACTCCCGTTACCCGGGAACCTGCCCGGATGGTTCGCTGCCCGTATTGCGCGGCCACCCTTCACCCCAACAGCTTCAGGCGAAGACGTTGTATGACGCGATCGCCGTCGACGACGCCACGCTGAAGTTCGGCATTTGTATCAATGGGCTGAACCTGGTCAAGACGGAGCTTTGCGCCTTGGGCGCCTGCACTCGACAAGGAGGCGTCGCCTGCCGAACAGCCGAAAGCGCAAAGGCCGAGGGAGGGTACGGCGCCGTGGCCGTCGGCTGGGATACGAACGTGAACAAAGCGTCCGTCACTGGCGCCTTCGGATACAAAACCTTGAACGGGGCTGACCAGATGGCTAAACGGGGTTGCTACGCCGACGATGGTATCAAGAGATGCAAGGTGCGAACCCATTGGTACGAAGGGCGGCCCGGCGTCTACGAGGACGGCCAGTGACGCCTTGATCCGGGGAGGGAGGAACCATGGCAAAAAACTTAAAACTCATCGTCGTTGCCGCTTGCGTGTCTTTCCTGGAGGCGAGTAGCACGGCGAGTGCCG
This sequence comes from Pseudomonadota bacterium, assembly GCA_021788645.1. Taxonomy (GTDB): domain Bacteria; phylum Pseudomonadota; class Gammaproteobacteria; order Burkholderiales; family JAKAFK01; genus JAKAFK01. The sequence goes on along the minus strand of JAJYKK010000011.1, from coordinate 26,385 downwards.
GGGTATGCCCACCGTCCGATCGTCTGGTCATGCTTCGCCAGGGTCCCGCCTGCGTGGCCGGATCGCAGGCTCAGGCGATGGGGCGGAACCATGGCCCACAGCGTGTGGGGTGCCAAGCGCCCAACCGGGTGGTTCGGTTGCCAAGAGGGCTGTACTGCTTGACCCCTCCTCAGATCGCAATGCTCCAGCAAAGACTGGCAGAGCTTCGGCAGCAACAGCAACAGCAACAGCAACAGCAACAGCAACAGCAACAGCAGTCCTCCGGCGGGGGCATCCAGGTCTTCATGCCCAGTTCCGGGCAGGAGCACGCCGGGGGGGGAATGCAAGTATTCATGCCGAGCAAGATGCAAGTATTCGAGCCCAGCCCGATGAAGGTGGTCCCGCCGCCCAGTGGTGTGCCTAGCAACGCGAGCGATTATGCCAAGAAGGTTGGGAACGAAATCGACCCCAACCATAAGGGCCTCAACGCGCAGCAAATATATTGGATGAACCAAGAAAGCCATTTGCTGAACAACGAGGCGTTGACCGGGTCCGGCATGCAGTGGGAGTACCATTAGCCGGCAGCGCCTTCCCGCCGCGATGTGGAGCAGCCTGCGCTCACGCCAGGCGGGCGGCTCCTCCGGCCGGCTTTGCTGCATTCTTGTTTGCCCTGCTTGGGGTCCCTAGGCTGCCGTCACCCGTGTTTGAAGCATACGAGCCGTCTTGCATTCGCTCGATAAAAAGTGTTGGGGCCGACGCCTAGGCGCGGCGCCGGTAATCCTTGAATTTTTCCAGCACGATGTCCATTTCCTCATCCGACAGGCAGGGTGGCGTGCCCAACTGATACGCTCGCCAGTATTGCTCGCAGAGCGCTTCCACTTCATAGGCGAGGTCCGCGGCCGCCTTGAGCGTCGGCCCGGTCGCGATCATGCCGTGGTGGGCGAGCAGGCAGGCATGGCGCCCCTGGAGGGCCGCCAGCGCATGGTCGGAGAGTCGCTGCGTGCCGAATGTCGCATAGGGCGCGCAACGGATGTCCTTGCCCCCGGCGACCGCGATCATGTAGTGGAAGGCGGGAACGGTGATGCTCAAGCATGCAAGGGTCGTGGCAAAGGTCGAATGGGTGTGGACCACGGCCCCCAACTCCGGATGCGTGGCCAGGATGTCGCGGTGGAAGCGCCATTCGCTCGAAGGGGGGCGCGGCCCGCGCCACGTGCCGTCCAGATTCATCTGCACCAGGTCGTCCGGGGTCATCTCATCGTAGTCGAGCCCGCTTGGGGTAATGAGGAAACCGTGCGCGACGCGCACGCTCAAGTTGCCCGAGGCGCCCCGGTTGAGTCCGTCGGCCGCCATGCGTCGTGCGGCGTCGAGGAGGGCCTCGCGCAACGGCGTATCGCTCATCGCCGAACTTCCCCGAAGAGCCGGGCCAAGCCGTCCCGGGAGGCCTCGCAGACCCCGCGCTCCGTGATCAGGCCGGTGACCAGCCGCGCGGGGGTGACGTCGAATGCGAAATTCGCCACCGGGCTCTCCGGCGGGGTGACGGACACGGCCACCCGCTCGCCGGCCGGTGTCAAGCCGACCACCCGCGAGACCTCGAGGGCGCTGCGCTCCTCGATGGGGATTGCGCGGCCCGCGTCGAGTTCCCAGTCGATGGTGGAGCTTGGCAGGGCGACGTAGAACGGGACATCGTTGTCACGGGCCGCCAGCGCCTTGAGGTAGGTGCCGATCTTGTTGCACACGTCGCCGCAAGCGGTCGTGCGGTCGCTGCCCACCAGCACGAGGTCCACCCGTCCATGCTGCATGAGATGGCCGCCCACGTTGTCCACGATGACGGTGTGGGCGATGCCCTGGTGCGCCAGCTCCCAGGCCGTCAGGCTCGCTCCCTGATTGCGGGGGCGCGTCTCGTCGACCCAAACGTGGACCGGGATGCCCGCCTCATTCGCCGCATAAACGGGTGCGAGCGCGGTGCCCCAGTCGACCGTGGCGAGCCAGCCGGCGTTGCAGTGGGTGAGGATGTTGACGGTTTCACCCTTGCTTTCCCATGCCGCGCGGATCAGGCCGAGTCCGTGGGCGCCAATGGCGTGGTTGGAGCGAATGTCCTCTTCGCAAAGCTGTTCGGCCTCGGCGAAGGCAGCAGCCTCCCGGCGATCCGGCGGGCACTGGCGGAGGCGCTCGCCCACGCGCTCCAAGGCCCAGCGCAGGTTGACCGCCGTGGGCCGCGTGCGCAGGAGCGCGTGCATCGCGGCGTCGAGCGCATCGGTCGACGAATCGGCGGCCATCGCGAGCCCGAGCCCGAAGGCCGCGGCCGCTCCGATGAGCGGCGCGCCACGCACCTGCATGTCGCGGATCGCGCGCACCGCATCGTCAAGCGAAGTGAGGGAGGTCACGGCGAACTCGTGCGGGAGCCGTGTCTGGTCGATGATGCTGACGGCACCATCCGATGCGCGCCAGATCGTCCGGTAGGGGACGCCGTCGATGTTCATGGGGTCTGCGGGCCGAAGCGCGCCTTCTCGTCAGGAGCCTGCAATCCGCTCGTGGTAACGCGCGCGGTACAGCAGTCGCGGGCGGGCCTCGTCGTCTTTGAAGCCGGAGCGGTCATGCAGCACATTGTTGCAGATGAGTCCCTGGCCGGCTTCCAGGCGCCCCCGGAAAATATACGGCAGGTCGCTGGCGAGCAGCGCCTCCAGAAAGGCCACGGCGGCTTTCGTGAGGGCGTCGTCCTTCCATTCGATGCTTTTCGTGCGTGCCGTGTAGCGCATGTGCAGGCGGCCCTCCGGGGTGACGGAAAATACCGGCCCTGCCTGCGCCGGGCGGGCGATGCCTGCGTCCTCAGCGCGCGCGGGAATGGTCATGACGTCGGGCGCCATCAAGGCGCGGATGTACTCCGGCTCATGCTCGCGGATGAGGAGATAGGCCATTTCGTGGTCCAGCAGCTGGTTCGCGCCCCCCTGCAAGGCGGGGCGCACGCAGTGCAGCACCATGGCCTGCACCCTGTTCTCCGGCGGGTTGTAGTAGCCGTCGGTATGCCATTTGATGGCGGAATTGGTGTAGGGAATGAAATCGCGACGCGGCGCGCCATTCGCCACGGTGAGCGAACTGATGGCGTCATCGTCGGCCAGAAGGTTGCCGTCGAGATGGGTCAGTCCGAACTGGCGCCCGAGCTCCCTGGGGACGGCCTTGTTCTCCCCGAGGGCGGCGGGGGCGGCATAAATGGCCATGTTGGCGCGGCGAATCCGGGACACGATGGCATCGTGCTCGGCGGGCTGGAGCGTCATCGGATCTCGGATCTCCACGATCAGCGCTTCGATGCTGCTCGGGTAATGGCGCAGCTTGTCGGCGCGCCACCGATCGTATTCCGCTTCGGCGTCCAGCGAGAAGGGGCTCGTGGCGGCTTTCAGGCCGGAGTGCGTTGCTAAGACCATGCCGTGTCCTCACCTTTGAAATCGGGCGTCCTGCTTCAGGAAACGCCCCCCAATAGGCCGTCGACCGTCCGCTTGACGGTCTCGAAGGCCTTGGGGGCTTCAATGTCGGCGATCTGATCCATGATCCAGGGCTGGTCATGGCTTTCCATTCGTTCACGGATCTTGAGCCCCAGGAAGCGCAGCATCGGGAAGCTGGGTTCCGAGGCCAGCGCGAAGGTGGCATAGTCGGCTGCGCGCCGGTTGAGCATGTCGATGAACTCTGCCCGGAAGTCGCGTCCGTCATCCTGCACCAGGGTGCGCACGTTGTCCTCCATGATCTCGCCCAGGCGCAGGCCCAGGGCCTGGATGAGGGCGGCGCGCGCCTCGTCGTCGAGATGTTGCGCGCTCAAGCGATCGCTCACGTGGGCGAGGAAGGCGATGAACTCGGCCATCAGCGTGATGCCCCGTTCGGGGGTCACGATGTCGTAGTTCGCCTTGGACAGGTCGATGATGGCGGCATCGGCGAGCCGCCAGATGGTGGAGGCGAGCACGCTTGCCGTCTCGCTGGCATCGCGCTCGCCCCCCTCGTTGAACCAAGAAGTCTTGACACGCATGGGTCTTCAGCCTCCGGTCGCCACCGGTCTTGTCGGGTCGGCGACCCATTCGCTCCACGATCCGGGATAGAGCTTCCCGCCCGGCAGTCCCGCCACTTCCATCGCAATCAGGTTGTGGCACGCGGTGACGCCGGAGCCGCACATATGGATGGCCCCGCTCGCCGGTCGTCCCGCGAGCACGCCCAGATACAGTTCGCGCAGCTCGTCGGCCGGGAGGAAGGTGCCGTCGAGGTCCAGGTTGTCCTCGTACGGCCAGTTGACCGCGCCCGGGACGTGGCCCCCGACCGGATCGAGGGTTTCGTGCTCGCCGGTAAAACGCACATCGGCGCGCGCGTCGATGATGAGGGCGTCCTGCTCCAGGGCCGCCAGAACCGCCTGGGCGTCCAGCAGGAGTTCGGGGCGAGCGCGCGCCTCGAAGCGGGCGGGCGTGATGGCGGGCGGCTCGAGGGTGATGGCATGGCCTTCGCGCACCCATTTCTGCCAGCCGCCGTCCAGGAGCGCCACCTGCCCGTGGCCCAGCCAGCGAAGCAACCACCACAGCCGGCCGGCCATGGCGCCGAAGCTGTCGTCGTAGACCACGACCTGGGTCGTCGGCCCCACGCCCCAGGCGCCCAGCTTGGCCGCCAGGCGCGCCGGATCCGGCAAGGGGTGGCGGCCGTTCGTGCCGCTCAGGGGCGCGGCCAGATCGTCGTCGAGATGGGCGTAGCGCGCATTCGGAATGTGGGCCTTGTCATAGGCCCTGCGTCCGGCGGCCGGATCGGTCAGGGTGAATCGGCAGTCGAAGACGACCCATTCGGCCGAGTGAAGATGGGCCGAGAGGTCGTCGGTGGTGACGAGCGTCGTATAGGGCATGGGCGATACAATCTTGTGGCCGGGCCCGGGGTGCCCCCGGGCCGCGCGTTCAGTACCCGCCTTTGCCATAGGGCTGGGGAAGTCCTGCGACCTTTGCCGCCTGTTTGGCCGGTCCCATCGGGAACAGGTCATAAAGGTATTTCTTGTCTGCCGCCGGATTGATCTCCGAAAACTCCTTCAGCATGACGCGGAAATTCGGCGTATGGCCATTGTCGCGGTACTGGTCGCGCATGAAGTTGACGACCTCCCAGTGCTGGTCGGTGAGGGCGATGCCTTCGGCAGCGGCGATCACCGAAACCACTTCCTCGCTGTAATCCGGTTCCAGCAGGTAGCCGTCCTTGTCCGTTTCGAGTTCTTGGCCGTTAACGACGTACACCATGATGCGTGGTCCTCCTGTTTTTCGATAGTTGGGTTGGGAATCTTCGATAGTTTAGATAAAAATTCAGCGGCCGACCGAGGGCGCGGGTATCTTTCCTACTCCAAGGCGGCGATGGACTTGTGCGGAATGAACAGGCCGCATCCCAGCAGGTGATACTCCCCGATCCCCGTCTCCTGAACGGCGATCGCATGCTCCACCGGCAATCCGTGGAGGAGCAGGCTGAAGCCCCACGCGGTCCCGTCCGGCGTCGCAAGCGAGCGCGCGCGTCCGCAGATGAAGCGGGTATCGATGCCTCGGTCGTCGAGCGCCTTCATGATGTCGCGGGCGAACTGCGCCTCGTCCCGGTTGCCCGTGACCACGCAGTGCGCATACAGGGGGGTGTGCCGTGTCAGGGGCTTCTCTTTGGCCGGCCCCACGCCCACGCGATGCGTGCCCAGCGCGAGCTCGCGCCCGCACAAGGCCTTCGCGTCCTCCACGCGGTGCAGCGGAAGGCGTAGCGCGAGTTTGGCGCGCCGATTCAAGATAAGCTCCCCGGTCCCGGTCTCGGCCCCGCCGATGGGATGCACGCCCGCCTGCCCCTCGGAACCGAGCCAGGGCAGCGCGCGTTCGAGCGCGCAAAAGAGCGCGTAGGCGTGATCCTCGGGCACAAGCGTGCCCTTGAGGTCGAACACGAGGTCGGTAACGGCGGGCTCGCGCGCGGCGAGCGCGGCGCCCTCTTCTGCTGGCCAGCCTATTTTGTCTCTCCTGTCTGGGCTCGCGAGCGCGCCCAGTCGGTCAGCGCCTCTCCCCAGTGGAGGGCGGTGGCCTCGTCGATGTCGAAGATGGTAAATCGCTTGCCTTCCCGGATGCGGATGCGCAACGTGGTGAACCCCGCCGCGTGATCCACGCGCTGGAGCTCGATCTCCTGCTTGAAGGGAGTGGCGGCAAATTTTTGAAGGCGAGTGATTTCTTCCACGCCGATCCTTCCCAGACGCAAAATATTAAGGGGTGAACGAATGCGACTTGATCCCGCTTTGACCTGCCCCCCAAGTATGGGGACTCCCCTGGGCTGAATCAATAGACGAAGAGACCGACCATCCTAGGGGAGGAGCCATAACCTACCCATGCGGGTAGGTTGAAGGCACCACTCGGGGTGATTGGGCTGAACGGCGAACGGCTGTAACATGCAGCCCATCGGTGAGTTGTGGACGGGCCTGATCGGCGGTGGTGTTCCCGGAAGTGCCGGGGACGCGGTCGCCGCCTAGGCACCGATTTTCGTTTTGCGGGGGTGCGCGGCGAAGTGCGCGCATCCAAGCGTCTCATAAAACTGCTGCAGACTTCCTACGGAGATTGACCATGGCCAAGAAAATGCACGACACGCCCATGCTTGACCAACTGGAAAGCGGGCCGTGGCCGAGCTTTGTGACCGGGCTCAAGCGCCTCGCCCAAGAAAACGACATGATGGTTGATCTGTTGGGTCAGCTCGAGACCTCCTACGAGACCAAGAAAGGTTACTGGAAAGGCGGTACCGTGGGGGTCTTCGGTTATGGCGGCGGCGTCATCCCCCGTTTCACGGAGCTCAAGGACGCGAACGAGAAGCCCGTGTTCCCGGATGCGGCCGAGTTCCATACCCTGCGTATCCAGCCGCCCGCCGGCATGCATTACAGCACCGATCTGCTGCGCAAGATGTGCGACGTATGGCAGAAGCACGGTTCCGGCCTGATCGCCTTCCACGGGCAAAGCGGCGACATCATGTTCCAGGGGGTGAGCACCGCGAACGTGCAGCCGGCCTTCGACGAGTTCAACGAAATGGGCTTCGACCTCGGGGGTGCAGGACCGGCCCTGCGGACCTCGATGTCCTGCGTCGGCGCCGCCCGGTGCGAAATGTCCTGCTACGACGAGTCGCGCGCCCTGCAGACGGTCATCAACAACAACATCGACGACATGCACCGCCCGGCGCTGCCGTACAAGTTCAAGTTCAAGTTTGCCGGCTGCCCCAATGACTGCGTGAACTCGATTCAGCGTTCCGACATGGCGGTCATCGGCACCTGGCGCGACAACATCCGGACCGACGAGAAGCTTGCCCGCGAATGGTTCGCCGCCAACGGCATGGAAGGCCTGGTCAACAACGTCGTGACCCGCTGCCCGAGCAAGGCCCTGGCCGTGAAGAAGGCGGGCGAGGCGCGCACGACCGACGGCTTCAGCGCGGTCGCGCTGGACGATGCGACGGCCCTGGAAATCGACAACCACAACTGCGTGCGCTGCATGCACTGCCTCAACGTGATGCCGGGCGCGCTGTTGCCGGGCAAGGACAAGGGCGTGACCATCCTGGTGGGCGGCAAGAGCGTGCTGAAGATCGGCGCGACCATGGGAACGGTCGTCATTCCCTTCATGAAGCTCGAGTCGGACGAGGACTTCGACAAGCTGAACGAGCTTTCGCGCAACATGCTCGACTTCTTTGCCGAGAATGCGCTGGACCACGAGCGGACCGGCGAGATGATCGATCGCATCGGCCTGTCGAACTTCCTGGAAGGCATGGGCCTCGAAGTCGATGCGAACATGATCCTGCAGCCTCGCGCCAATCCGTATATTCGGATGGATGGTTGGGACGAGGAGGTCGAGAAGGCCACGGAACGCAAGGCGTCGGGCGGCTAGCCGGCTTATCGTGTGGGGCGCGGATGGCGGGTGCCCAGCCCGCTGTCCGCATCTATAGTTTGCTGGAGAATGAATAATGGCTGAAATGCGTCAACCAATTGAGAGCGGTGCACCGGATCCGATGCAGTACATGCATCCCGTGATGCGCAAGAATTATGGTCATTGGGTATATCACAGCCACCCGCGCCCCGGGGTGTTGTACCATCGCGCCGACGGCGGCGACGAGGTATGGACGGTGAAGGCCGGGACGCAGCGTCAGATGGACCACTACACCATTCGCAAGCTGTGCGACATCGCCGACCAGTTCGGCGACGGGCACGTGCGCTTCACCGCGCGATCCAACATCGAGTTCATGGTGTCGAGCGAAGCCAAGGTGAACCCGCTGATCGATGCGCTCACCAAGAACGGCTTCCCGGTCGGCGGCACCGCCAACTCCGTGAGCATGATTGCGCACACCCAGGGATGGCTCCACTGCGACATTCCCGGCACCGATGCGTCGGGCGTGGTCAAGGCGCTGATGGACGAGCTCTATGACGAGTTCGTCAAGTGCGAGATGCCCAACCGGGTGAAGCTGTCCACGTCCTGCTGCGAGATCAACTGCGGCGGCCAGGCGGACATCGCCATCGTGATCCAGCATACCAAGCCGCCCAAGATCAACCATGACCTCGTCGCGAACGTGTGCGAGCGTCCGTCGGTCGTGGCGCGTTGCCCGGTGGCGGCGATCCGCCCCGCGCTGGTCAACGGCAAGCCGTCGCTGGAAGTCGACGAGCGCAAGTGCGTGTGCTGCGGCGCCTGCTTCCCGCCCTGCCCGCCGATGCAGATCAACGATCCCGAGCACTCCAAGATCGCGATCTGGGTGGGGGGCAAGAACTCCAATGCGCGTACGCGCCCGACCTTCCACAAGCTGGTGGCCGCGGGCCTGCCCAATAGCGCGCCGCGTTGGCCGGAAACGGCGGCGGTGGTGAAGAACATCCTCAACACCTACAAGAATGACGCGCAGCCGTGGGAGCGCATGGCCGACTGGATCGACCGCATTGGCTGGCCGCGCTTCTTCGAGAAGACCGGATTGCCGTTCACCAAGTACCACATCGACAATTGGCGTGGTGCGCGGGCTACCCTCAACGCATCGGCACACATCCGCTTCTAATCGGCCCGTCCGCGCCCAAGGCGCAGTGTTGGGCGCGGCGGCTTGAAAGAGACTACTGGGTATGAAATTCGGAATAATGATCAGCGAAGGTCCGTACACGCATCAGGCGACGGACACCGCCTATCAGTTCGTCAAGGCGGCTTTGGCGAAGGGGCATCAGATTCACCGCGTGTTCTTCTATCACGACGGCGTCAACAACGCAACGCGTCTGACCGAACCCCCGCAGGACGACCGGAATATCGTGAATCGCTGGTCGAAGCTCGCGGAGGAGCACGGCATCGATCTGGTGGTGTGCGTGGCGGCGGCGTTGCGCCGCGGCATCCTGGAAGAGAACCTGGCGAAGGGTTTCCGGATCTCGGGGCTCGGGCAGTTGGTTGAGTCCGGCATCCAGGCGGACCGCCTGGTGGTATTCGGTGATTGAGGAGAAGGTTATGACGGAAAGTACGGGCGGCATCGAGGTTGAGGAAGAGACCGCCGGCCGCGTCAAGAAGTTCATGTTCGTCAACCGCAAGGCGCCTTATGGCACGATCTATGCCCTTGAAGGGCTGGAAGTGGTGCTGATCAGCGCGGCGTTTGACCAGGACGTGAGCCTTGCGTTCGTGGACGACGGCGTCTACGAGCTGGTCAAGGGCCAAGCGACCAAGGGCATCGACGTCAAGAATTTCTCGCCCACCTACCGGGCGCTTGAAGGCTACGACATCGAAAAGCTTTATGTCGACGCCGAGTCGCTGAAGGCGCGTGGCCTGACCGAGGAGAACCTGATCGTCCCGGTTGAGGTGCTCAGCAATGAGGAAATGGCGGATCTGATGGCTGCGCAAGACGTGGTCATTAGCTTCTAACACTCAAGGTGGTGACATGCTGCATATCGTGAATAAATCGCCGTACCAAACCCGCAACCTTGAGAGCTGTCTGCGGCTCGCGAAGGCGGGATCGGCAATCCTGCTGATCGAAGATGGCGTCTATGCCGCAACGCGCGACAACATTGCCGCCGCGGGCGTCAAGGCGGCCCTAGGTTCCGTAAGCGTTTACGCCTTATCGCCCGATGTGGAAGCGAGGGGTGTCAACAACCTGCTGTTGGACGGCGTCAAGCTCGTGGACTACGGCGGCTTCGTCGATCTCGTGGCCGAACACGCCAACACGCAGTCCTGGCTGTAATAAAGGCTGTTCTTGATTTTTTATTTGGCGCAGAGGAGTAAGCGATGAGCTTCGAAATCAATGGCAAGACCTACGAGACGGATGAAGAGGGCTACCTCATCAACCTGAGCGAATGGGATGAAGAGGCTGCCAAGTATCTGGCGAAGGAAGAGAAGGTCGACATGACCGACAATCACTGGGAAGTCATCAACTTCCTGCGTGAGTACTACAACGACTACCAGATCGCGCCGGCCATCCGCGTGCTGACCAAGGCGATCGGCAAGAAGCTGGGCCCGGAAAAGGGCAGCAACAAGTACCTGTACGAGCTTTTCCCTTACGGCCCGGCCAAGCAGGCATGCAAGATCGCCGGCCTGCCCAAGCCCACGGGCTGCATCTAAGAAGCGAAGAAGCAAAGCGCGGAGGGCGGGGAAAGGCGTCAAGCTTCGGCGGGCGCCCCCCTCGCTCGACTCCGCAACCGGACCGGGAAACTGGAGACTGACTGATGTCTTGGCTGACGGTGACGTACGCTTGTTTGTTTTACGCCGCGACGGCGATGTTCGTGTTCGGCGTCGGATTTCGCATTTACAGCTATGCGCGCACGCCCGCGCCCCTCAAGATTCCCACCACGCCGGCGCCGCTGACGCCCGCCGGCGCCGGTTTTCGCGTCGCACGCGAGGTCGTGCTGTTCGAGAGCCTGTTCAAATCCAACAAGTGGATCTGGCTCTTCGGCGCGATGTTCCATTTCGGACTCCTGCTGGTCCTGCTGCGCCACCTGCGCTACTTCACCGAGCCGGTGTGGACCTGGGTCGTGCTCCTCCAGCCGTTCGGGAAGTATGCCTCGTTCCTGATGGTGGGCGGGCTCGCGGGCTTGTGGGCGCGCCGCTTCCTCGTGCCGCGCATTCGCTACATCTCGACCCCCTCCGATCACCTGATGCTGGTCTTGCTGCTCGGGATCGGCTTGAGCGGCATGAGCATGGATTTCGTCTCGCACACCGACATCATTTCCTTGAAGGAATTCGCCCTGGGGCTCGTGTACTTCGACTGGCAGCCGCTGCCCGCCGATCCGCCGCTGCTCGTGCACCTGTTTCTCGTGGCGACCTTGCTCGCGATCTTTCCCATCAGCAAGCTGCTCCATGCGCCCGGCGTGTTCTTCAGCCCCACGCGCAACCAGGCGGACAACGCCCGCGAGCAGCAGCATGTGACGCCGTGGGCACCCAAGCTGGAACCTTGAGTAGAGCCAGACGGCACAGGACAAGCGATAGATTCGTAAGGGGATACCCGTGGCCCAAGCCAAATTCGAAGTACCTAAACTGAAGCCCTATCCCGTCATCCCGGTTCTCAAAGAGAACGCGATGGCCGAGGTGAAGTCCTTTCCGGCCAATGCGGGCATCCAGCAGGCGTTGGGATTCCCGGGCGAGCTGCCGGAGGACTGGCACGATGTGGCGATCGCCAAGATGGGCGAACTGTTGGACAAGTACCGCTCCTTCCGCGTGTACATGGACACCTGCGTCCACTGCGGTGCCTGTACCGACAAATGCCATTATTTCCTGGGCACCTCGGATCCCAACAACATGCCGGTGGCGCGCCAGGATCTGCTGCGCAAGGTGTATCGGCGCTACTTCACGTTCGCGGGCAAATACTTTCCGAAGCTGGTGGGTGCCGAGGACCTCACGCGCGACGTGCTGGACCAGTGGTACACCTACTTCCACCAGTGTTCGGAATGCCGCCGGTGTTCGGTATTCTGTCCGTATGGGATCGACACCGCCGAGGTCACCATGGCGGCGCGCGAGATCCTCGACACCGTCAGCGTGGGCACCAAGTACACCAACGAGATCATCGGCAAGGTTCACAAGATCGGCAACAACCTGGGCCTTCCCGGTCCGGCGCTGGAAGACACGCTCACCGGCCTGGAGGAGGACATCAAGGCGGACACCGGCGTGGACGTTCGCCTGCCGATCGACGTCAAGGGCGCGGAAGTGCTGTTGATTACGCCATCGGCGGACTTCTTTGCCGAACCGCACGTCGACAGCCTGATCGGCTATGCGAAGGTGTTCCATCAGGCGGGGATCAGCTGGACGCTGAGCTCGCATGCCTCGGAGGCGGGCAACTTCGGCCTGTTCATCGGGAATTATGAGCAGATGCGCAAGGTGGCGATGCGCATCCGCGAGGCCGCGCTCGATCTCGGCGTCAAGCGGATCGTCGTCGGCGAGTGCGGCCATGCCTGGCGGGTGGCGTATAGCTTCTGGAATACCCTGATCGGCCCGCTCGATTTCCTCGACAAGCGCTATCCATGGCCGCAGCATGTCTGCGAAGTGACCTGGGACCTCATTCAGCGCGGTGCGCTGACGCTCGACAAGGAAGCCAACGATCATCGCATCATCACCTTCCATGACTCGTGCAACGTGGCGCGCGCCTCGCGCATGGGCAATATGCCCGGCGGCCAGTTCTTTATCCCGCGCGCGATCATCAAGTCGGTCGCGAACCATTTCCATGACATGGCACCGGACACGATCGAGGAGAAGACCTTCTGCTGCGGGGGCGGCGGCGGCCTGCTCACGGATGACCTGATGGAGGTCCGGGTGAAGGGTGCCTTGCCCCGGATGGAAGCGCTCAAGCAGGTGGTCGATGACCATGGCGTGAACTTCATGGCCCTGATCTGCGCCATTTGCAAGTCGCAGTTCACCAAGGTGGTCCCGTATTACGGGTTCGACATGAGCATGATTGGCGGCGTGCACCAGTTGGTGAGCACGGCGATTCAGTTGGGTACGAAACAATAGGGCGGCGATGCGGGGGCCTCCGGCCCTCGAGCTTCCCGCAGGGAACGTTTTCAAGGAGACCAGCGAGATGTCAGTTACATCCGACGACGTGAAGAAGCAATCTGCCCTGAATTTCCGGCGCTTCAAGAACGGCGACAATGAGTGGGAGTCGATGCAGGAGAAGATCTTCGTCGATGGGGATCATACGCACAAATGCCCGGAATATGTGCTGAGCGCTCCGCCCTGCCAGGCCAGCTGCCCGGCCGGCGAAGACATCCGGGGCTACCTCAACATCGTGCGCGGCATGGAAAAGCCGCCCGCGGGCGTGAACTGGCAATCCTATGCCTTCCATCGGCTGACCGAAGCCAACCCTTTCCCCTCCGTGATGGGACGGGTGTGCCCGGCACCGTGCGAGAGCGGCTGCAACCGCAACCAGGTGGAAGATCACGTCGGGATCAACTCGGTCGAGCACTATATCGGCGAGTGGGGGCGTGCCAACAACCTGGGTTTTGCCAAGCCGGAGCATTCCACGGGCAAGAAGGTCGCGATCATCGGCGGCGGTCCTGCCGGCTTGTCGTGCGCCTATCAGCTGCGCAAGAAGGGGCACGAGTGCACGATCTTCGACGAGCACGCCGAACTGGGCGGCATGATGCGCTACGGCATTCCCGGTTTCCGCACGCCGCGCGATGTCCTCGATACCGAGATCAAGCGGATCCTCGACATGGGGGTCGAAGCACGCCTGAACACGCGCGTCGGCCGTGACGTGACCATGGCGCAGATCGAGCAGGAGTTCGATGCGGTGTTCATGGGCCTCGGGGCGCAAGGCGGACGGGCGTTGCCGGTCCCCGGCGCGGAGGCCCCCAACTGCGTCCATGCAGTGGCCTTCCTGCGCGCCTTCAACGAAGGCCGCCTGCAGCATGTCGGAAAGCGGATCGTGGTGGTCGGCGGTGGCGACACCTCGATCGACGTGGCGACGGTTGCCCGTCGTCTTGGGCACATCACCAAAGAGAACGAAACGGATCGTCCCGAGTTCGTGATCATGGGGCAGGTGGCCCATGACGTGGCGGCCGTTTCCGCCAAGGAAGGGGCGGACGTGGTGCTGATCACGCGCTCGACGATCGACAAGATGCACGCGAACAAGCACGAAATCGAGCATGCCCTGTCCGAAGGGATCGAGATCCGCGGCAGCCTTACCCCGATCGCCGTGGTCGTCGGCCCGGACGGACGTGCGACGGCATTGCGCGTCGCCGAATGCGAAGTGGTGAAGAACCAGGTCGTCGTCAAGCCCGGCACCGAACAGGATCTGCCGGCCGACCTCATCGTGTCCGCCATCGGTCAGGCCGTCGACTTCACCGGCCTCGAGCAGTTCGACAACGGCAAGGGCCTGATGGCCGCGGACAAGAACTACCGCGTGCCCGGCAAGGAAAACGTCTTCGTCGGCGGCGACGTGCTGCGGCCGCACTTGCTCACCACGGCCATCGGCCACGGCTCGATCGCGGCGGACGGCATCGACCGCTTCCTCAAGGGCGAGGGGCAGGAGAAACGCCCGAAGGTCGACGTGCACAGCTTCGACATGATACGCAAGATGGCGGAGAAGGGGCTGCAGCCGGCCGAGTGCACGGAGCCGCTGCGCGGCACCGATTCGACGAACTGCGCCATGCACAACTTCGAAAACCGCGCCGACAAGTATGTGATTCCCGCCGACGAACTGTTCCTCGGGCACTTCACCTACTCGGAGCGCAACAAGCGCCGCATGGACAACCTGACGCCCGAAGAGGTGCTGGGGCACTTTGCGGAACGCCTGGAGGCGCTCGACGAGAAGCAAGCCATCGGGGAGGCCAAGCGCTGCATGAGTTGCGGCCTGTGCTTCGAGTGCGACAACTGCGTCATCTATTGCCCGCAGACCGCCGTGTTCAAGGTCAAGCGCGACAAGTCGAGCACCGGGCGCTATGTGGACACCGACTACAGCAAGTGCGTCGGCTGCCATATTTGCGCCGATGTGTGCCCCACGGGTTACATTCAAATGGGCATGGGGGACTAGCGTCGAGGCGGGCCTCGCGGCGCAGCGCAGGGCCTGGTTGGCCGCCCGCCGAGGGCGTCGGGTTCCTGCGCCGCGGCGGCGCTCGCGACGGGCCGTCCGGACCGGTGCGCGGCGCCGACGGCGGTCGCGTGAGTGCGTGATGGGTCCTCGCGGGCCGATGCCGGCGCCCGGAGGACGTCCTTCAGGGAGAAAGACCGGCGTGTAGAGCAAGCGCACTTGCCCCTCGAGCAAAATCGAGGTTTTCCTTGCGGAGATTGTATGAGTGTTCTGGGTCGAATCACTCGGTGTCTGGGGCCGAGAGTGTTGGGGTTTGTCGCCCTCATGGCGGCGGCGAGCGTGTGTGGGGCGAACCAGGGCGCTGTCTTTTCCAGTGGAAACCTGGGCCCGACCATCCTGAAGGCGCCGGGCCATTGCGTGCGGCCCACCGAGTGGATGCGGCACAATCACATGAAGCTTCTGCTGCAGGAGCGGACCGAGTGGGTGCGGGAGGGCATACGCGACCGCAAGGACAGTCTCGAGAATTGCGTGAAATGCCATGCGGCCGATGCGCCAAATGGCGCCGTGTTCGGGGCTAAGCAGGATTTTTGCGTGAGTTGCCACCGCTATGCGGCAGTCAAGATTACCTGCTTCGAATGCCACTCCGCGACGCCGAAGGGCAAGGTTCCCGCGTTTCATCCCTTGTACGGGCCGATGGGACCTCACGGAGAGGGGGCGAATGCGCACGGGCTTTCCTTGATGATGCGCGAATCCGCCTCGACGGGGCGGCTTGGACTGGGAGCGAGCAAATGAGCGAAGTCAATAAGGAGCGCAGGCACCTGCTGGGGGCCGGGGCCGCCGTGGCGGGCCTCGTGGTGGCGCCGGGCGTGTTTCTGGTGACGGCCGGCAAGGGACGGGCGGACGAGGAAGCGGGCGAGTCGGGTCCCCAATGGGGCAAGGTGCGCTGGGGCATGCTGGTCGACACGGCCAAATGCTCAAGCGGGTGCACGCAGTGCGTGAGCGCCTGCGACAAGGAGAACCATCTGTCCGGGGAGACGCTGCCCACCTCCTCTCAGTGGATCCGCAAGATGGAACTCACCGACCGGGAGACCGGAAAGAACTATTCCCTGCCCATGATGTGCCAGCACTGCGACAACCCGCCGTGCGTCGACGTGTGCCCCACCGGGGCGTCGTTCAAGCGGTGGGACGGCATCGTGTCGGTCGATCGCCATCTGTGCATCGGCTGCCGTTATTGCCTGATGGCGTGTCCGTATAAGGCGCGCTCGTTCGTCCATCATCCGGTGACGGATCAGAATCCCGACGTGCCGCGCGGCCAAGGGTGCGCCGAGAGCTGCGATTTCTGCAAGCACCGGATCGACGAAGGACAGATTCCCGCGTGCGTGGAAGCATGCGGATCCACCGGGGGCGGCGCGCTCCTGTTCGGCGACCTCAACGATCCGAAGAGCGAGATCTCGCAGCGGGTCGCCACGATTGCGACCCTGCAGGTCAGGGCGGATCTGGGCACGGAGCCGGCCGTGCGCTACGAAGGCATCTTGTAGGCGGCGCCGGCGGGAAGCTTGAAGCGAGAATGAGCGCGCGCAATGCCGCGCGTCCAGAGGACAGGCGGGAGAGGGTCATATGAGCAGTGTCGTATTCCGGGAGATCCAGAGTCGGGGCAAGGGCTATTACGGCATCCTGGCCGCGTTGGGCGTGATGATATTGGCGGGGTTGGCGGCCGCCTACAACATGGAGACGCGCGGCCACATCATCACCGGCATGAACCAGCAGATCGTCTGGGGGTTGCCGCATGTGTTCGCGGTGTTCATGATCGTGGCCGCATCCGGTGCGCTCAATGTCGCATCGATCGGCTCGGTGTTCGGAAAATCGATGTACAAGCCGCTCGCGCCCCTCTCGGGGCTTCTCGCCATCGCGCTGCTGGTCGGCGGCTTGACCGTCCTCATGCTCGACCTGGGAAGGCCGGACCGCATCGTCACGGTGGCGATGACGCACTTCAACTTCACCTCCATTTTCGCGCTCAACGTGTTCCTCTACACCGGCTTCATGACGATAGTGGCGGTGTATCTTTGGACCATGATGGAACGGCGCATGAACACCTATACCAAGGCGGCGGGGGTGGCCGCGTTCATCTGGCGCCTCTTGCTCACGACCGGTACCGGCTCCATCTTCGGGTTCCTGGTGGCACGCCAGCTCTACGATTCGGCCCTGCTCGCACCGACCTTCATCGTGATGTCCTTCGCCTACGGGCTCGCCATCTTCATCCTCGTCCTGATGGCGGCCTATAACTGGACCGGGCGGGAGGTCGGCGACGTGATCATGATGCGGCTCAAGAAGCTTTTGGCCATCTTCATCGCGGCCATGCTCTACTTCGTCGCGGTCTACCATGTCACCAACATCTATTACGCCGAGCGCCGTGCCGTCGAGGCCTGGCTGCTGCTGCACGGCGGGATCCAGACGGAGCTGTTCTGGCTCGGGCAGATCCTCGCGGGAAGCGTCCTGCCGCTGGTGATTCTGTTTCATCCGAAATGGGGAAAATCTCGGGCGATGATCGCCTCGGCGTGTGGCCTCGTGATCGTGGGCGGACTCATTCAGATGTATGTCACGATCATCGGGGGGCAGGCCTATCCCCTGGTGCTCTTCCCCGGAATGAAGGAATCGAGCACCTTCTATGACGGCGTCGTCCACCCGTACTACCCGAGCAGCTATGAGGTGTTCCTGGGGCTTGGAGGAGTCGCGATCGCGTTGTTCATCGTCGCGGTCGGCATCAAGGTGCTGAGATTTTTGCCCGAGAGTCTTGAAGATCACGTGGTCCGCGCCCATCATGGTGAGGGACATTAGGAAGGGCCCGCGGTCTCGAACGGCTGTCTAGACGGTTCGAGGGGCTCCTTTCCCGCACACTCGCACACGGGCTGGAAGGCCCGCGGCGGTCAACAGGAGCCAAACATGACGGCAGAACATCCGTTCGCGCAATACATCCGGATCCTCGGCAAGGGCAGGCAAGGGTCGCGCTCGCTGTCGCAGGACGAGGCGCGCGCGGCCATGCAGATGATTCTCCGAGGGGATGTCGAGCCCCTCCAGCTGGGGGCGTTCCTCACCTTGGAACGCATGAAGGAGGAAACGCCCGAAGAGTTGGCCGGCTTCGTGCAGGCGGTGCAAGCGTCGCTTCCTCTGCCCGACCCGCGTCCCGAGGTGATGCTCGACTGGTCGTCGTATGCCGGGAAACGGCGGCAGTTGCCCTGGTTCCTGCTGTCGGCGCTGCTGCTCGCCGCCAATGGGGTGAAGGTGTTCATGCACGGGGCGGATGGCCCCGGGGAGCGCGTGTACACCCCGGACGCGCTGCGCACGCTTGGGCTCGAGCCTTCCAAGACGATGGCTGATGCGGCGGCACGCCTCAACGAGCGTGGCTTCGCCTTCATGGATCTTTCCGACCTGTGCCCTCGGCTTGACGAGATCATGCGCCTGCGCCCCCTGCTCGGGCTGCGTTCCCCGGTGCATACGCTCGCCCGCATGATGAATCCTTTTCGTGCCCCGGTCTTGCTCCAGGGCATCTTTCATCCCGGATACCGTGACATCCACCAGCACGCGGCGGCCATCCTCGGGCAGCCGCATGTGGCCGTGCTGAAGGGGGAAGGCGGCGAAATCGAGCGCAATCCCGATAGTGCCTGCCTCGTGAAGCGCGTGGACGAGGGCGTGCTGAGCGAGGAGGAATGGCCGGCCATGTTCCCCGCCCGCCACATGAAGGACGAGTCGATGGCGGTCGAGCGCCTGGCGGCGGTGTGGCGCGGAGAGGTCGGGGACGAGTATGGCGAAGCGGCCGTGGTGGGCACGGCGGCGATCGCGCTGCGCGCCCTGGGACGAGCCGGTTCGATCGCCAATGCCGAGCAGATGGCGGCCGAGATGTGGAAAGCGCGCGTCCCGGCGCGGCTCAACGCCGCGTAACGGCCGGGCCGCTGAGGCGACACCATGGCACCTGCGCGCGTCCTGATCTCGGCGGCTCACAAGTCTTCCGGCAAGACCACGCTCTCGATCGGGCTGTGCGCCGCCCTGTCCAAGGCCGGCTGCGCCGTGCAGCCGTTCAAGAAGGGGCCGGACTACATCGATCCGATGTGGCTGTCCCTGGCGAGCGGGCGCCCGTGCTTCAACCTCGACTTCTATCTCACGCCGCCCGCCGAGATCGCGGCGCTCTTTGGGAAGCATGCCGAAGGCGCCGACCTGAGCCTCATCGAAGGAAACAAAGGCCTGTACGACGGGCTCGATCTCAAGGGCTCCAACAGCAATGCGGCGTTGGCGCGGCTGCTTGGCGCCCCGGTCGTGCTGGTTCTTGACGCGCGGGGCACCATCCGCGGGGTGGCGCCGCTGGTGCTCGGCTACCAGGCATTCGATCCGGAGATCCGCATCGGCGGTGTGATCCTCAACCGGGTCGGGGGCGCGCGCCACGAGCAGAAGCTGCGCGCGGTGATCGAGCACTATACCGATGTTCCCGTGCTCGGTGCCGTCCATGAGAATGCGCGGCTTGCGATCGAGGAGCGCCATCTGGGCCTCATGCCGAGCGGGGAGGCCGAGACAGCCGCCGCGACCGTCGAGGAGGTCGGACACATGGTCGCGAGCCAGGTGGATCTGGATCGCCTGCTGGAGGCTGCGCGCGAGGCGCCCCCGATGGCGCGCGTGCCTGCGCCAGGCGCGCTGCGCCCGCCCGTCGCTCGGCTGCGTATCGGCATCCTGCGGGATCGGGCGTTTGGCTTCTACTATGCGGATGACCTTGAACGGCTGACAGATGGCGGTGCCGAGCTGGTCCCCATCGACGCGCTGTGCGACGCCGAACTGCCCGCCATCGACGGGCTGATTTGCGGTGGAGGATTTCCCGAGGTGTTCATCGGCGAGCTTGAGGCCAATGTTGCCTTGCGCACTGCCCTCAAGCGTGCGATCGAGGGGGGATTGCCGGTCTATGCCGAGTGCGGCGGCCTCATGTATCTTTCGCGGTCCATCACCTGGCGGGATAACCGAGGAGAGATGGTCGGCGTGATTCCCGGGGATGTGGTCATGCACGACAAGCCGCAAGGGCGCGGTTACGTGCGCCTGCGCGAGACAGGGCAAGGCCCGTGGTCGAGCGTCGATCCGGACGCGCAGGGGGTGGTGTGTGGCCACGAGTTTCATTACTCCGGCCTCGAGAACCTTGGCGAGGTGGGCTTCGCCTATGACGTCGAGCGAGGCTTCGGCGTCGACGGCCGGCATGACGGCGTGCTGGTCCACAACGTTTTCGCGTCTTATGCCCATTTGCGCAGCGTCGGCGGGGTGCATTGGACGCAATCCTTCCTCTCGTTCGTCGAACGGACGCGCGTGGGGGCAAGCTTTACGACGCAGGCCGCCGCAGGGTCGGCAACGCGCTAACCGCTGTGGGATGATTCCCAGGCACTTGAGGAAGAGGACGATCGGATGATCACAGTAACGAGTCGCGCGGCTGAAGAGATCCGCCAGGCAGCCAGCCGTACCGGCGTTGCCGATGTGGCGTTGCGGGTGGCCGCGAAGGAAATGGACGATGGCGAGCTGCAATTTGGCATGGGCTTCGACGAGGCGCGCGAGGGCGATGCCGTGGTCGAATTGGAAGGGTTTGTCGTCTTGATCGCGCAGCCGAGTCAGCCCTTTCTTGCGGGCGCGACGCTTGATCTCGTCGAGATGGACTCCGGCGATCGCTCGTTCGTGTTCATCCCGCCGCAAGGGGCCGACACGGGCGGCTGCGGCTCTTCCGGTTGCGGCAGTGGGTGCGGCGGCGGTTGCGGCAGCTGATTGCCCGAGGATCCGGCCATGCAGTTTGATGTCATTGTGGTGGGCAGCGGCCCCGGCGGCTACCGGTCGGCCATCACCGCCGCGCACCTGGGGGCGAAAGTGGCCCTCGTGGAGAAGGGCTTGGCCGGGGGGACCTGCCTGAATCAGGGCTGCATTCCCAAGAAGACCTTGCTGCACCTGGCCGGGCTCA
Source organism: Pseudomonadota bacterium (assembly GCA_021788645.1). GTDB lineage: Bacteria > Pseudomonadota > Gammaproteobacteria > Burkholderiales > JAKAFK01 > JAKAFK01. Next base: position 5,483 of record JAJYKK010000011.1, on the reverse strand, counting down.
TCCACGACGTGAACGCCCTGCAGGGGCGGGGCTTGGTTGGGCGGCTGCAAGGCGATTTCGGCGCGGCCATTGCCCACAAGAATGCGGTCATCGAGGGCATTCGCGACAATTTCGGCGTCTGGCTGAAACGGTTGGGCATCCAGGTCTTCTACGGCACCGCGCGTTTCAGCGGCGCGCGGACGATCGAGGTGGACCCGGGGGTGCGTGCCCCCGAGGCGGGGCCAGGCGCGCAGACGGGGGCGCCAGGCATTCAGCGGCTTCAGGCGCCGCGCATCATTCTGGCGGTTGGGTCGGAGCCGGCGGTCCTCGAGGCTTGCCGGCCGGATGGCAGCCGCATCCTCACCTCGCGCGATTTCATGTTCAGGTCGAAGGATCTGCCGGAGTCAGTGCTGTGCGTCGGCGGCGGTGCGATCGGCGTCGAACTGGGTTTCCTGCTGCATCAGTTTGGCAGCCGGGTGTGCATCGCCGAGGCTTCCGACCGGCTCCTCAATACCCCGCGCATTCCTGAGCGGGCGGCCGATAGCCTGGAGCGCAAGTTCAAGCGCCTGGGCGTCGACGTTCGCAAGAACACGACGGTCGAGTGGGCGCGGCCGGGGCCTGCCGGGGTCGATGTGCGCCTCTCCGACGGCGTCGAGGGACGGTTTGCCCAGGTGCTGGTGGCTACTGGGCGGGTGCCCCGCACGGGCGGGCTTGGGCTGGAGGAAATCGGCATCGAGCTCATAGAGGGTGGGTTCGTGCGCACCAACGAGTACCTCGAGACCAGCATCCCGGGCATCTATGCCGTGGGCGACATGAAGCCTGGCCCGATGACGGCCAACGCGGCGCTGCATGACGCCAAGATTGCCGCGGCCAATGCGGTGCACGGCAACAAGGTGCAAACGAACTACTTCAGAGTGCCCTTCGTGATCCACTCCGCGTTCGAAATTGCGGCGGTGGGACTGACCGAGGACCAGGCGGACGATGCGGGGTTCGACCCCGACGTGGCGCGCGCGAGCTATGGGGGATCCGGGAAGGCCCGTGCGCACCACGATTTCGAAGGGTTTGTGGAGGTAGTCCATGACGCTCAGACGGGGCAACTCCTGGGCGGGTGCATCGTGGGCCCCGAAGCGGGCGAGCAGATCCACATGTTGACGGCGGCCTGCCAGTCGACGCGCGGCTTGTGGTTTTTCAAAGACCTTAGCTACAGCCATCCTTCCTGGTGCGAAGAGCTGGAAACGGCGATCGACCCGTGCACCTCGGCGTTCGGCAAATGCGAGAAGGGGCTCATGCGTCCCGGCATCTATGCGCCGAAGCTCGGGGGCTGACGCAGGCGGATATTGAACAAGGGGGAAGTCATGGAATTTTTGCCGATATTCATGGATGTGCGGGGCAAGAACTGTCTCGTGGTCGGTGGCGGCGAGGCGGCGGCGGCGAAAGCGGCGCTGCTGCTCAAGGCCGGCGCCTGGGTGAGCGTGGTGGCGCCATCGCTGTGCGCATCGTTCGACCACCTTCTCGAGGAGGACCGGCTGGCCCACGAAACCCAGCCGTTTTCGAGACAGGCCATGGACGGTATGTCGCTCGTCTTCGCGGCAAGCCACGAGGAGGGGGTCAACGCCCAGGTGTCGGAAGCCGCGCGCGCGGCGAATCTTCCGGTGAATGTCGTCGACGAGCCGAAGCTTTGCACGTTCATCATGCCCTCCATCATCGATCGCTCGCCGGTGCTTGTGGCGGTTTCCACGGGGGGGGCGTCTCCCGTGCTCGCCCGGCTCCTGCGGGCGCGGCTGGAGACATTGATCCCGGGTGCCTATGGGCGCCTGGCCGGATTGGCCGCCGCCTTCCGGGACAAGGTAAAAGCGAAGTTCTCCGCACCGGCCAGCCGGCGGATCTTCTGGGAGAAGGCCCTGCAAGGGCCGGTTTCCGAGTTCGTGTTTGCGGGCAAGGAGCGGGAGGCGTCGGCGCTGCTCGACGCGATGCTGGAGGCCTCAGACGACGCGGCGCCCCCGGGCGAGGTGTATCTGGTGGGGGCCGGACCCGGCAACCCGGATCTGCTCACGTTCCGGGCGCTGCGGCTCATGCAGCAGGCGGACGTGGTCGTGTACGATCATCTGGTGGCCGCGCCCGTCCTGGAAATGGCTCGCCGCGATGCGGCGCGCATCTATGTTGGCAAGGAATCGGCGAACCATACCATGCCGCAGGAGGACATCAACCATCTCCTGGTGCGTCTGGCCAAGGAGGGCAAGCGCGTCTTGCGCCTCAAGGGGGGCGATCCCTTCATCTTCGGCCGCGGCGGGGAGGAGATCGAGACCTTGGCGAGCTTCGGGGTGGCCTTCCAGGTGGTGCCGGGCATCACGGCGGCATCCGGCGTCGCCGCCTATGCGGGCATCCCTTTGACCCATCGCGATCATGCACACTCTTGCGTGTTTGTGACCGGCCATCTGAAAGACGGGACCATGGATCTGGATTGGAGCGCCTTGGCAAGGCCGGACCAGACCGTGGTGATCTATATGGGCCTTTTGGGCCTGCCCGTCCTGTGTCGCGAGCTGATCGGCCACGGTCTTCCGGGCGCGACGCCCGCCGCCATCGTCCAGCAGGGCACCACCGCGCACCAGCGCGTGGTGGTGGGGACGCTGGAGAGTCTGCCCGCTTTGACCGCCGCGGCCAAGCTGCATCCACCCACCTTGATCATCGTCGGCAGCGTCGTGACGCTGCACGAGAAGCTTTCGTGGTTTGCTCCCGGCCCCGATGGCGAAGGCGATGAGGAGGGGGCGGAAGAGGATCGAAGCGCCGCATAAGGCAAGCACACGCGCCGGGGGGCCGTCGCCGCCCGAGGAGGGGCGACGAGGCGCCTCAGGAGTCGAACGGGCGGTTCGAGGTGATCTTGTGCTCGACCGCAAAGATGGCCGCTTCGACGCGGGATCCTAAGTTGAGCTTGGACAGGATGTGCTTGACATGGAATTTGACCGTGTCGTGGCTGATGTCCAGCAGCCGGCCAATGGCCTTGTTGGACAGGCCCTGAGCCAGATAGGCGAGGATTTCCCGCTCGCGTCCGGTGAGCTGGGACAGCAAAGACTCCTGGGCCTGGCGCGCATCCAGGAGATTGACGAGCTTCGCCGTCATGGCCGGCGCCACGACAATCTCGCGGCGGGCGGCGCGCAGAATCGCGTCGACGACCTCGTCGGGCTCCATGTTCTTGAGCAGGTAGCCGCGCGCGCCTGCCCTGAGCGCATTGGCGATGTCCTCTTCCGCATCGCTGACGGTGAGGATCAGCACCGGCATGGTAAACCCCTCCTCGCGCAGCTGCGTCAGCAGATCGATGCCGTTGGTGAGCGGGATGTGCAGGTCGAGGACGACGACGTCGGGGGCGGTCTGTTCGAGCAGGGAGCGGGCCTCGGTGGGGTCACCGGTGATGCCGACCACCTGGATTCTACCGCTGTGTTCGAGAAGTTCGGCAAGGCCCTTGCGGAAGAGCGTATGGTCGTCGATCAGAACGACGCGTATTGCTTCAGATTCAGCCATGCCGCCCCGTGAACTGCGCGGGCGCAGGGAAAGACAGGCGCACGACCGTGCCTTCGCCCGGACGACTTTCGAAATCGATCTCGCCGTGCAGCCGCTCCGCGCGCTCATGCATGATGTTGATGCCCAAATGGGTGTCGGGGGCGCGCGGCGTGCCATCGATGCCGACCCCGTCGTCGGTGACGGTGACGCTCACCCGTTCGGGCGTTGACCGCTCGATCGTCACCGCGACATGCTTCGCCTTGGCGTGCTTCGAGATGTTCGCCAGCGCCTCCTGCACGATATGGAACACCTGCACCTCCTGGTCCGGCGTCAGGGTCAACTCGGGGCAGCGGTTGGCGAACTCCACCTGGATGCCCGTTTTTTCACACAGCCGGGCCAGGAGCTCATCGAGGGCGGGCGCCAGGCCGCGCGGATCCATGCGGTGGCGGAATTGGGTCAACAGGTCCCGCAAGACGGCATAGGACGACTCGGCCGCCTCGTCGACGTCATTCAGGTAGCGTTCGGTGTGCAGGGGGTCCTTCATGTTGATGGCCGTGCGCAGAAGGCCGAGGCGCATCTTCATGTAAGCCAGTGTCTGGGCGAGCGAGTCGTGAATCTCGTTGGCGAGCATTTGGCGCTCGTTCATGAGGGTAATGCGGATGTTCTCGCGCGTGAGGCGCGCATTTTCCAGGGCGATGCCCAAATGCTCGCTGATCGAGTAGAACAGCAGGGATACGTCCTGCGAAATCGGCGCCTCGGTCTCCATGAAGAGGTTGTAGACCCCCATGATCTTGCCTTTGTGCCGCAGCGGGACAGCGATGACCTGGCGGCAGCTCTCGCCAAAATAGTCCGAATGGGTGTGCTCCTGGCAGGCAAAGACGCTCGTGCTGCACTGGACGGCATGCGCGCACAGGGCGCGACCGCAGGCGCCGCAGTCGGCGGGGGTGACCCGCTCGCGCTCGACGACATCGGGCGGCAGGTTGAGCGAGCCGATCAGGCGCATGCTGGCACCGTCGGCGGTCAAGACGCGCACGGCGCCGGCAGAAGCGCCCGCCAGCCGGATCATGGTCGACAGGAAGCGCCGGAGCAGATCCTCGAGCCCGGTATCGGTGCTAAGGGTGGACGTGATCTCGGAGAGGACGCGAAGCGCCGGAATCTTGTACAGACCCTCGTCCGATCCGGTCGCGTGCGGCTCCCCGAGGTTGGTGGGTCCGTTCATCTAGGGTCTCCTGTCGAGAGAACGCATCTTCTGGTCTCAAGGGCCAGCATCACCTGCATGCTCGTCTTGTTCTCCCTGTGAAATGGCCACCCCTTCGGCCTTGTCCATTTTAGCGGGCCAGCCACCGATTTGCAACAAAAAGGCGTGACCGGTTTTGTTGATAAATGAATAAGTTGCGCAGTCAACCGCGCGTGGTGCCGGAACGGGCGTCCGGGATCCGGAGCGCTCCCCGGTTTTGGAGATCGGCGGCGCCAGCCCCCTGGGGTGCCCGAGACCATAAAAAAAATCCAGTCGTACATAAAAAACTTGTAAGTTTGAAGAAAGCCGTTTAGGATAACAGCATCCTTATGTCGAGTCGGGGACGGGGCGCCCAGAAACGCCCGGCGGTTCGAGTTCCCACCGAAAAAAATAAAACAGGATGAGCAGTACCACAGTTGGGAAGGGGTTTCCATCGGCACCGATATGCTGCGCAAGACGCCATTGCTGCGTCTTGCGCGGGCCTGCGCCTGCGAACCTTATGACCCGACCGCGCCGCCTGTGGCGCGACTCGAAGACCAATGCCTGGCACCCTCGCGGGGGATGCTCGGGCTGCGCAAGCTTGGTGGTATTTTTTGTTCGCAGACAAGGGAGGTGTCATGGGAGCGGCAGCGGGAAGTCCTACGCAGCAGTACAATTACGAGGTCGTGAAGAAATTCGCCATCATGACCCTGGTGTGGGGCGTGGTGGGGATGGCGGCCGGTGTTTATATTGCCGCGGAGCTGGCCTGGCCGCATCTCAACTTCGGCATTCC
>JAJYKK010000061.1 GCA_021788645.1 Pseudomonadota bacterium | reverse complement strand
CGCCATTCGCGAACAAGGCGGCGCCTACGGGGCGGGCGCGGGCCAGGATTTCGATGCGGGTGCCTTCCGCCTGTTTTCGTATCGTGATCCGCGCCTTGTCGACACCTTGGAGGATTTCGATCGCGCCATCGATTGGCTGTTGAATGGGACACATGAATGGCGGCAGGTCGAAGAGGCGATCCTTGGCGTGGTGAGCGACATGGATAAGCCGGGCTCGCCGGCAGGCGAAGCCAAGAAGGCCTTCTACAATGCCCTCTACGGCCGGACGGCGGAGCAGCGCCGGCATTTTCGCAGCCGTATTCTGGCTGTCACGCTGAAGGACCTTCAGCGTGTCGGCGAGACCTATCTGCGGCGGGAGGCGGCAAGCACCGCCGTCATCACGAGCCCTGCGACCCTCGAGGCGCTAGGCAATCTTGACCTGGAAGTGGTCAGGCTGGAGAACTGAAACCGGCATGCTGGGCCGGGCCCACCGCCCGGCCGTCCTTTGCGGATCCACGCCGTGGGCGTCGTGCTTTCCTATGGGTGGGGGGTGTGCACGGGCGCATTCATAAGGAGTCCCTGTGGCCTATGGCCCGCTGAACAAGCTCCGGGCGGAGCTTGGTACGCCCATTGGGTACGCGCTACCGGTCGGCGATGCGACGATAGCGCTCAATCCCTTGCTCGGACGGCGTCTATCCTTTGAGTTTCTCGGGGAAATCCGCTGCATCGCGTGCGGGCGCAAGACCAGCAAGAGCTTCCAGCAGGGGTACTGCTACCCTTGCATGCGCTCCTTGGCGCAATGCGATCTGTGCATCGTCAAGCCGGAACTGTGCCATTACGCGCAAGGGACCTGCCGCGAACCCGAGTGGGGGCGCGCGCACTGCATGCAGACGCATTACGTGTACCTGGCCAATTCCTCGGGCGCCAAGGTGGGCATCACCCGGGCGAGTCAAATCCCCACGCGATGGATCGATCAGGGAGCCAAGCAGGCGTTGCGCATCATTGAGGTGGCGACACGCCACCAAGCCGGGCTGCTGGAGGTTGCATTCGCCCGGCATGTGGCCGACAAGAGCAACTGGACCCGGCTCCTCAAGGAAGAGGCCCCGGATGTCGACCTCGGCGCGGTGCGCGAAATGCTGCGGGCCGCCTGCGCAAAGGACATCGCCCAGGTGACCGAGCGTTTCGGTCCCGAAGCGATCCGCGTGCTCCCCGACGAGGCCAGCATGGCGCTCACCTATCCCGTGCGCACCTATCCGCAAAAGGTTCATGCGCTGAGTCTTGACAAGACGCCACGGATTGCCGGAACCCTGCAGGGCATCAAAGGACAATACCTCATCCTTGACTGCGGTGTGTTCAACATCCGCAAACATGCCGGCTACTGCGCCCATGTGGCGGCTGGGGATGCTACCTAGCGGGCAGCGCGAGGGGCTTAGTCGTCATCACCGTGCCAGCGATGCCAGCGATGCCAGCGCGGTCCGCGCCGCCATCCCCAATCCGGGCGCGCCGGGGGCGGCACCACGACCACTTCCCGTTGCGGGACATAGGCCGGGCGGTCGATGACGATCACGCGCCGGGGCGGTGGGGGGCCGTAATAATAAGCGGGCGGGGCGACCGCCACGGGGGGGGCGCCGCCCAGTACGCTGCCTAGCGTGCTGCCGAGCAATGCGCCGAAAAACGCGCCGCCCCCGTCGCCGTCTGCGTGTGCCGGCACTGAGACGACAGCGGCGCATGCGAGCAGGGCAGTTGCCAAGATTTTTGTGGTTGTCATATCGGCTTCTCCATCGGTTGGCCTGTTGTGCATTTTAGGCTCCTTCCCCCTGCGAGGGTTCGCGAGCGCCTATTAAATGTTGTTCATAAGCGCCGCAGACCGTCTCCCGCAGCGTCTTGGGGCCTGCGCGAATGGCCTTTTGCAGACGCCGATCATGGCCATCGCCGGATCGCTTAGAAGGCAATTCGGACCCTGATGCCGAACACGGCCTCGTTCTTGACGCGCTGTCCCGGCGCTCCCGGGTTCGCGATTGCCCCGCCCGGGTTGACGACATATTGGAAATCTGGCTGCAACTGAAGCCAGGGCGTTGCCTGGTACCGGTACGTCGCCTCGACGACGGTTTCCCCGCTCATCACGGGGGCAGGTGTATGGCTGAAGAAGACCTGGTCGCGGGTGAGGGCGGCGGCGCGGGGACTCACGTGGGCATATCCCACGCCCAGGCCGACAAGGTCGTCATCGCGGCTGCGGAAGGGGGCGCTCAGGGTGAACCCCGCGTTGAGGCTGACGTTGATGAAATTGCGATCGGCCAGCGGTGTCCACATCGGCCGCAGGAAGATGTTCAGCGTGCGGGCAGGATCGTACGGACTTCGCCAGAGCGTGCGGTCCGCGACGGCATAAAATGCGTAGTCGCCGCGATGCGTCCGGGCGATGCCGGTGCTCGCCGGATTGGCGAGGGATCGCCCGGTATTGTCGAATTCGAGGTCGTTGAACCGCTCGGAGTCGTACCAGAGGCCCAACTTGTAGACGGCGGTGGGCGGCGCGGCAGAGGGGCTTGCCGGGGCCCGCTCGGCATACTGGAGCTCGGCGATCGCCAAGGCGCCGCCGTTCAGGGGGAAACTCGTCCCGTGGGGGTTTTGCAACTGCGGGTGGCGAGACTGGCCCCGTACCGGACTGCCGTTGTAGAGTCCTGCCATGAGTGTCCAGGCGCCTCCGAGCTTCCCTTGCAGGCGCGCACCGATCACCGACAGCGGGTACGCCGGTCCCCCGCCGGGGAGATCGCCCGCGGGCACGGGGGCCCATCCAAAGGTCCCGTTGAGAAAGGCGGCCGCATTCTGGCTGACCATCCATTCCTGATCCACGCTTTGTTGACCCACCCTCAAATCCAGCGCGCCTTGGTCCAACGGCTCGTCGTACCAGAGCTCCCACAGGCGCGCGCCGCGATCCGCCTCCAGGTTGTTGACCGCCTGCAACTCGTGCAGATTCTCTCGGCTCAGATTGCGGCCATGAATTTGCAGGAGGCTGGCGTAGAACGTCCCGGCGCGCCAGCCGAACGCTTGCCTCGCGTCGACGGTCAGGGTGAGCGTCGTCAGCCCGTCATAACGGAAGCCCCTATGGGTGCCGCCGGTGACATTGCCGAAGAACTCACTCTTCTCGGTGAGCCCCAATGACACGCCGTGGCAGGACAGCCATGGACGAAGGCCGCCCATGGCGCCCAACAGGCCGGCATCCGCGCCGACGGCCGCGACCCTGGGGGATACGCACTGGCGCGAAGGATCCCGCACGGCGCGCAGCGGCACTTCCGATGCGGCGAGCGCCGTCGCGGCCCATAAGGTCATGGCCACGAACGCCGGAGCCGCGAAGAAATGGCGCCGAGCGCCTGTCTTGCCGGCGGCAACGGCCGCTGCAGGGCCGTTGCGAACGGGGGGACGAATATTCAAGGTCAGCGACTCCTCAAGGACGCTGTTCGAAGCCGGGTGCCAGATCACTCAAGTGTTCGCGTTCGGCATTGAAGAGGGCTGGGCGCACCGTCTGGCGCCGACGACTGCGCAGGGCATCGCTGAAGGGGACGCGCCTTTCCGCCGCCCGCTTGACCCCGGGAAGGGATGCGTGACAGCATATCGATATTCAATAACGAAAATCGCTTTTTGTAAACCCGGTCCCATGGAACTCTTCCTTATCGGCCTCACGGCCCTGCTTGCCGCGGGGTTGACCCTGTTTTCCGGCTTCGGGCTCGGGACCCTCTTGATGCCCGCATTTGCCCTATTCATCCCAGTGCCGGTGGCGATTGCCGCCACCGCCGTGGTGCATTTTCTCAACAACCTGTTCAAATTGGGGTTGCTGGCGAAGAAGGCTGATTGGTCCATCGCCGCCCTGTTCGGCCTGCCGGCGATATTGGCCTCGGTGGGCGGCGCACGTTTACTTGGGTTGTTTGCCCGATCGGGCGCGCTCGCCAGCTATCGGCTGGGCGGCTCGACCTTCGAGATCACCGCGGTCAATCTCATGATCGGCGTGCTCGTCGTCTGTTTCGCGTTGCTGGAGCTTTGGCCACGCTTCCGCCGGTTCGCCGTTCCTGCACGCTGGTTGCCGATGGGTGGGCTGCTTTCGGGATTCTTTGGCGGCTTGTCGGGCAATCAGGGTGCGCTGCGAGCGGTCTTCCTGGTCAAGGCGGGCCTGTCCAAGGAGGCGTTTGTGGCGACCGGGGTGGCGGTGGCTATCGCCGTCGACGCCTCGCGACTCGCCGTGTATGGCGCGCAATTTCTTCGGGAGCCCCTGTCGCTTCCGCGCGGGACGGCGGGGCCCGTCGTCGTCGCCGTGCTCTGTGCCTTCGCGGGGTCGTTCGCCGGACGACGCGTATTGGGGAAAGTGACCGTCAAGGCGGTTCGGCTCGCGGTCGTGGCCGCGATGTTGCTGATCGGCACCGGGCTGGCCACGGGCCTGATCTGACCCGTTGTCGACGCAAGGCGTGGTTGGGGCAATGCCATGGGTTCCGGTGGGCAGGAAGCTGATGCAGGCGGATTTGCCGCGACCGCGCCCTCACCACCCCCAGGGGGGCGGCCGGACAGCCGGCACACCCTCCGAAGGCCTGGCGGAGAGCGAAACGGCGGGAACCACCAGCAGGTGTGGCACGAAGGGCTCTTGTACGCGCCCGAGCGCCGTACCCATGATGGTTCGTGTCAGACACTGTCAGCAAAGAGCCTCTTTGCCCGGCAAACTACAATCAATGATTGGTGCGCGCGCCCGTGCATAGGTGATGCCCCATGACGGACAAAGACCTTTACATAGGCCTCATTCGCCTGCATGTGCTGCACCATGCGGCAGTCGAACCCGTCTTCGGTCTGGGCATCATCGAGGAATTGCGCCGCCACGGGTATGAATTGAGTGCCGGGACGCTGTATCCGTTGCTCCATGGCCTCGAAAGAAAGGGCTACCTCGTCTCCCACAGTGAACGCAACGGGCGGCGCGGACGGCGCGTCTACGCCATTACCGCCGCGGGGCGCAAGGCGCTGGCCGGGGCCAAACTGCGAGTCAAGGAACTCTTCGGCGAACTGTTCGAGGATGACACTCATACCCCTCCAACGGCCTAACTGACGATGCGTGCCGCCCCCTCACTCGACGCGCTCGCCGGGCAATCGCCCGCGCAGTCCCCGAGCCTGGCGCGCGGCACTCGACAGGTGGCGATGGTAGCGTTGCGCGGCGCCTTGTCCCAGGCGATCGTCGGCCAGGATCGCCTTCTTGCCACCCAGGTCATCATCGGCATTCTTCGCAGCTGGATTGTCGGGCCGGCCGCTGGGGCAGCGCTGGGCTTTGCTTTCGCATCGCGCCCCTGCATTAGGGGCGGCGGGGGCCTTGGCGCATCGCGGGACGGCCATTCTGTGCCACCTTATCATTCTGGCGCCTGGCAGGCGTCCCCGCCTGACGCCGGGCAAGCGGCCCGGGACGGCTGTTGGGAGCGACGCGCAAGGGATGCCGCAGACACCCGGGCCTGCAGGCGGTTCGGCCGCCCCCCAAATGTTCTCATTCCCGACTCTCGGAATTTGGAAACAACGATCCCCGTCATTTTCCGCAACAAATTGAAAATGAATGTAATGTTTTCTGGCACATATCCTGCTAGCTCCTGAACGGGCCATGCGCGATCGCGTCAGGCGTCAGGGCGCCCTCCGGCTTTGCGACGCAATACCCTCCGCCGAGTGTTGTGCGCCAAGGTGTGGTGCACACGGACCGGGCTCTGCAGGGTGTGCGATCATATCGTCCCCTGGGATCTTGGCGTCTGGACGGCGAGCGGCAGAGGATCGGGCGAGGGGGCCGCACAAGAACGCATGCGCTGCCGGGAATCGTTTCGGAGCCTCTGGCGTATCGCTGTCCGAGGCGGATCCAGGCGTCGCGGCGAGGCGCATCCCGTGGCGCTTTCGCCTGGATCTTGGACGGCCGTGCGATGAACTGGCGTCCTATGTCTGGCGCGCATCCGGCACGTTTGTGCCGGGCGCCTGGCCTCGGTCATGGGGCGCGTGTTTCATCGCCTCGACGAGAAGACATGGGTGCGGCCAACGCCGGGTCGCGGCGCTTTGATAAGGGGCCGCCGCAGCGTATCCGGAATTCCAGAATCGCGCCCGAGGAGGATCCCACGATGACAACCCTGCGCCACACGACAGGCCCGTCCGATCGAGCAACGGTCCCGTTGCCATCCCGCAACGCCCCGGAGGCATTCGGGGGCGGGGGACAATCCACGGGTGAGCCGGCATTTCTTGGGTTGACCGAGGCGGATTGCCGGCTCTTGGACAAGCACCGCGAGACGCTCGCGCGGAACGTCGACGATCTCGCGGCCGATTTCCACGCTCTTCTTCTCCGGCACACCGAAACCACGTGCATTGTCAGTGGGTTACCCGCAGCGCGCCTCCAGCGTATGATCCGTCGACTCGCCAATCACGCTCGGCTGCTCCTGTCGAGCCATCGCCAAACGAACTGGCTGGACATGGTGCGCGAGCTCGGCAGATTCCATCACCGGCTCGGCGTTGAAACGACCTGGATCTCCGGGACCTACCGGATGTACTGGATGCATTGGGGGAAGATCATCCGCGAAGAGATCCCGCCCGCCGATCGCGATGCCCTGCGCGACATTCTCTTTCGCCTGTTGGTCGGCGACCTGATGGCGCAACTGGACGGCTATGCCTGGGCGACCCGGGACACCGATACGGAACGCCTGGCGGTCTTCGACGTATTGCTGCAAGTGCTGGCCGCCGAAGAAACGGCCTCCGATCCGGATGGCCAGCGGCTGCTCGACGGCATCTGCCAGGGGCTGGTCAGCCGCAGCCACGCCGTGGTATGGACGAGCTACGCGGTACAGGATTATGCGGGGGGCTTGAATGCCCGCTGCATGGCCGGTATTCCCGGCAAGGGGTTTGCCATTCGGCGGGCCGCAGATGATCCGTGCTGGGAAGCGATCGATCGTAAGGAGCCTGTCATTCGGTCAGTAGACGATGCTTCGGCCCCGGAGTGGATGGCGCACATCGGCGGTGCCATCGCGGAGATCGGCTGTTTTCCCTTCGGTGCGGGCGGCCTATCCGCGGTCGGGCTCGTCGGCGCCAGGGAGAAAGGCTACTTTCAACGCGTGGGCTCGGCCTATTTTCTTGCCTTCGCCCATCTCGGCGATCTCGTGCAGCGCATGCGCGCCCAGTCCCTGGAGGATCCCCTTACCGGCCTCCCCAATCGGCGGCTTTTCTCCGAGCGCCTTGAGCATGCCTTCCGTCAGGGCCTGCGCCAAAAGCGCCTGCTAGGAGTGGGCATGCTCGATCTCGATGGCTTCAAGCAGCTCAACGACCGTCTGGGCCATGAAGCCGGCGACATGGCGCTGCGCGAGGTGGCGGCGCGCCTGCGGCGCATTCTGCGCGCCGGGGACACCCTCGCGCGCATGGGAGGCGACGAGTTCGGCCTTCTGCTCGCAGAGCTCGAACATCCGGACGACCTGGATCGCGTTTGTGAGCGGGTGATGGGAAGCATTCAGGCGCCGTTTCACATCCACGGCGAGCCGGTGGCGCTTTCCGCCAGCCTGGGCGTGACGCTTTACCCGTTCGATGAAAGTGACAGCGCGACGCTCCTTCGCCATGCCGATCTCGCGCTATATGCGGCCAAGGAACAAGGGCGTGACCAATGGCAGCGGCACAGCTCCTTGCTGGACGCGCGCATGAGCGCGAAGGCCTCTGTCCAGGAGATGCTTGATCGGGCCTTGCGCGAGGGTCGCTTGACGCTCCACTACCAGCCGATGGTGGAGCCCGGCAAGCACAACGGCGTCCTGGGCGTCGAGGCCTTGCTGCGGTTGCGCGACGCACACGACCGGCTGCACGGCCCGGCCTTGTTTGCCGAAGCGTTGGATCATGTCCGGCTGGCGCGGCGGATCGGATGCTTTGTCCTTGAGAGCGCCTTCGCGCAAGGGGAGAGCTGGCACCGCCAGGGCTTGTGTTTTCGCATGGCGGTCAACATCAGCGCAAACCACCTTTTGGATTCCCGGTTTCCCGCGGACCTCGAAGACGCATTGCATCGTCATCCTGGGCTGCCGCCCCGCTGGATCGAGATCGAGGTGACGGAAAGCGCCCCTTTGCGAGACTTCGAACGGGCCAAAGGTGCCTTGGCAGTGTGCAATCGACTCGGGGTGCGGGTGGCGCTCGATGACTTCGGTACCGGGAACGCCTCGCTGGCCTACCTGCAGAAGCTGCCCGCCCAGACCCTGAAGATCGACCAGAGCTTCGTGCGGGATATGGTGAGCGACCCCAAAGATCGGGCCATCGTCACCGGGGTCATCACCACGGCCCGCCTGCTCGGACTGGAAGTCGTCGCCGAGGGCGTCGAGACGGCAAGCCACGCCGCGATGCTCGCGAAGCTGCAATGTCATCTGGTGCAAGGCTATGCCATCGCCCGCCCCATGCCTGCAGACGAAATTCCCGTATGGCTTTGCAACTACCATGCGCCGGTCCCGGAAGGCGCATAGTCCATAGTCCGATCGCGGGGGCAAGGAAACCGTTCAGCCGGTCCCGATGCGCCCGTCGCTCCGTGGGCCAACCTGGCGGCTATCCGAGCCTGGATAGGTCGAACCGGCAATCTTGCCGATCTTTCTGAAGATAGATCCCATCGAGGTATTCCGGATTCTCGGAATTCGGAATTACCCAAGCGGGATATAAAATCAGAACCTGTTGAAAATGCGCGAAATAATCGATGGCATGAAATATGCTTATCGTATTTCTGACGAGAGGCCTTAGGAGCACTGGCTGGGGTAACGGTGGGGGCGATGAGGTCTCCAGGGCCGGGGTCATGCCTGAGAATGATCTCGGGCGGGGCTAATGGGTTAGGGCCGACGGCGGATGCTAATGGCCCAGGGGCGGGGCGCGGCCCTGGAGCGGTGGTGGGGAAGAATCGCGCACGGTTTAGGAAATGAGGCATGCAGCGCGCGATGGAGCGCTGCAACTCTAGGTGGCGGGGTCGTCATCGACGAGGTTTCCTGATGCCGGAGGGGCGGCAGCGCCCCTTTCGAGTGTGGCCCACAGCGGGCCCACCCGGCCCGGCGTCCGGTACTGGTGTAGCACCTTGTTCAACGCGAAATGGAGCGGCTCTATGAAAATGCGGATTGTTGTGCTCTCAGCAGTTGTTGGCTTGACGTTTGCGGTCGGTGCCTCGGCGGCGGGGAATCCGGCGGTCAGGGACATGATGGGCAACAGCGATTGCTTTGCCTGCCACGCAGTCGATCATGCAGGCGTGGGCCCTTCCTTCAAGGACGTTGCCGCGCGCTACCATGGCGCCGCGGCGCCGACCGCCACCGTTGCCAAACTCGCGGAAAAGGTGATCAACGGCGGAAATGGGTCATGGAACGCTCAGACCGGAGGCATGGCCATGACGCCGCATCCCCAGCTGAGCAAGGCGCAAGCGACACAGATGGTCCAGTGGGTCCTGGCGCAGTAGAGGGGCGCCGCGCCGCCGTCTCGCAGGCCGGATCGCGGACGGGTGGCGCATGGCGGCGGCCTGCCGTGGTGTTCGCGGTCATGCCGTGTGCGACGCGTCTCGGGATCCGAAACAAGTGGTCCGCGCAGCGAGCGCTATGACCGCCGGTCCGGCGCACGCATAAGGTCGGCCAGCCGCCATTAAGAAACCGGGCAGCGCCGGTGCGAGCCCTATGGGCGCGGTTCGCGATTTCCTCTCCAGAACGGTCGCAACGGGTATCGGGGGTATCGGGCGGCGGCTGCTCGCCGCAAAGCCCGGCCATTGCCGCCGATGGGGTTGTGCAAGGGACCTGACGTGCGATGCTAGGCAAGGCTTTGGCGCATGCCGGTGAGGGAAGAAGCACCGTCCGGGAACGACGCGAAGAGCCGAGGCGCGGGTGATCTGGGGAGCCTGCCGCGCCAAGATGCGTTGTGGGCCTCCAGAGGGCGTTGCATGCATCGCGAGTCCGAGGAATCTATGATCCGGAAGAATCAAGCTTGGCAGACCCGATGTGGGCGAGGCACCTTGAGCCAATCGCCTGACGGATTGTACTTTTTTGCGCTGCCTCGCGGCGAATCGGCCGTGGTTGATAGCTGGGGGCCCTTTGCCGCCAGGAGCCAATCCGCCGCGTTGGCCACTGCGGCCGATCTGGAACGAAAGCTGGCGCGGGCGGGCTGGTTCAAGCTAGCCCGTCGTGCGGACGGGACGTGGGATGAGGGGGAAATCGGCCGCAGCATTGCCATGCTGTCCAGGACGGCGATCATACCGCTGCCGCTTCGGCGGATGCTGGACGAACATTTGGCGCGCATCGGCCGTGCGCAGCGTCGGCACTACCTGCGCGCCGGCGGGATGGACGTGCACGTTCGCCAGCGCAGGTATCTCGAGGGGGGACGTATCGTCTCGGAAGCCGAAATTTCGGTGGTCAAGCCCCGGGCAGATTGGGGCGAGGCGGAATCGTCACTTTTCCTGAAGTTCGACGGGTTGGACGCCCTCATCAAGTTTCTCAACGACATTCGTTCGACGATGGCGACAGACGCGGGGGGGCGGGCGGACGCGTCGGCGCCGCACACCAGCGATGCGATGGCGCTGCTGGACAAGCGACTCGCCGCATCGTTGGGGGATGGGCGCAGCGCAACGTCCGTCATCGACGGACTCATCGCCGCACGCGACGGCGATCTTGCCGCCATCGTTCAGATACTCGATATCGTGCGCAGCGGTGACCGCGTCAAGGTGGTCATGGTCGCCAAGGACGCTGGACGGGATGAGCCCCTGATGGTACTGCCCCAGATCGGCTCGGAGACGGCCGCTCGCATGACGGCAGACACCTCGAAGGGCGTTCCCGGCGTGCCGCTCGAGTTTGTGGACATCGTGCGGGCAATGCATTGACAAGGGGCGCGAGGCAGGAGGGGGTGGTCGGGTGAGGCGTGCCGTCGTGTGCGGTACCGGCGGCGCGGGCATGCCGCGTTTGCCGGGCGGGCCGCTACTTGCCCAGCTTTTCGTGTTCTTCCAGTTTCCGGTACAGTGTGGACAGGGCGATGCCCAGCCTTTGCGCCGCGACGCGGCGGTCGCCGCCCGCCTCGCTCACGGCTTGCGTCAAGACGTTGATCTCGAACTTGTGAATCATCTCGGGAAGATTGCCGATGAAATCGGCCGCCGGTGCGGGCGCATCGGATGGCCGGCGTGGCGCCTTGGTGATCTCGGGCGGGAGGTCGGCGAGCGTGATGCGCCCGCCTTCGGCGAGAATGAGGGCGCGCTCGATGGCATTCTTGAGTTCCCGGACGTTGCCCGGCCAGTCATGGGCGAGAAGGATCTCCTCCGCGAGCGGGTCCAGGGACGCCTCGCTCGCGCCTGAGGGCGCGCCGGGCCGCCGCAGCAGGAACCGGATCAATCCCGGAATGTCCTCGCGCAGCTTGCGCAACGGCGGCACCTGGATATGGAAGACGCTGAGTCGGAAAAAAAGGTCCTGCCGGAATTTTCCCGAGGCGACCATCTCCCCCAGGTTACGGTTGGTCGCGGCGATGATCCGCACATTGATCGGCTGCACCCGTTCGCTGCCGACCTGCCTGATCTGCTTTTCTTCCAGCACCTGCAGCAGGGTGCTTTGCACCGGCAGCGGCAATTCGCCGATCTCGTCGAGCAGGATGGTGCCCCCCTCGGCCTGCAGGAACAGCCCTTTTCGGGTCTTGTCTGCGCCGGTGAACGCCCCTCGCGTATGGCCGAAGAACTCGCTCTCGACGAGGGAATCCGGAATCGCACCGCAATTGATGGGCAGGAACAGGGCGTCGGCGCGGCTGCTTTGGCGGTGGATGGCCCTTGCCACCTGGCTCTTGCCGACCCCACTTTCCCCGCTGATGAGGACGGTGCTGTCGGTGGGCGCGACCTTCTCGATCAGGCGGTCGAGTTTGCGCATCTCCGGTGCCGTGAACGCGTAAGTACTGTCGGATTCTCCCATCACCAGGGTGCGCAGCATCCGGTTCTCGTCGCGGATGAGCTTCAGTTCGCCGGCCTGCCGCAAGCGGTGCAGCACTTCCTCGTTGCGCAGCGGCTTGATGATGTAATCGGCGGCCCCGGCGCGCATCGCTTCGATGGCGGTGTCGATGGAGGCGAACGCGGTGACCATGATGAATCGGGTCTCGAGGCCGGAAGCGCGGGCCTGCCGGACGACATCGATGCCGTTGCCGTCCGGCAGGCAGATGTCGCAGAACGCCACATCGATGCCGCCTGCGGCGAGCTTGGCGTGCGCCTCCCGAACGCAGGAGGCCTGCTCGACGTCACATCCGGCTTTCTCGAGGGTGGCGGCGAGAATTTGCCGAACGGCGGGCTCGTCGTCGAGGACGAGGACATGCAGGGTCATGATGCGCGCTCCCTGGCACGGTCGGCCGGCGGCTCTTGGGGCAGCAGGACCCTCACGCAGGTTCCCTTGTTCGGCGTCGAGTCGAGCTCGATCCTGCCGCCGTGCTCGGCGATGATGGAATAGCACAGTGCCAGGCCGAGGCCGGTCCCGCGCCCGGGGCGCTTGGTCGTGAAGAAGGCCTCGAAGGCGTGATCGAGGGTGTTTTGGTCCATGCCGCACCCGTTGTCGGCTACCGCGAGACACACCTCGCTTCCTGACGCCGAGGTGGTGATCCGGATCGTCGGCGCGCGATCTTGCATGTCTTCGAGCGCATCGGCGGCGTTGAACAGGAGATTCATGACGACCTGGGTCAGGCGGTCGCCTATGGCGTTTACCGCAGGCAGCTGGTGGTTCAGGTTCATGTCCAGGTTGATGGTCCGGAACCGCCGGTCGTAGCGAACGAACCGGCAGGTGCTTCGCAGCAGTTCGTTGAGGTCGATGAGCTGGTGTTCGGCGGGGGCGGGGGTGGCGAAGCCCGAGATTTCTCGGGCGATCGCCGCGAGGCGCGCCGTTTGAGCCAGGATCATGGCGGACGGGCATGGGTCCTCCCCATCCGCGCAGGAGCCGGATAGGGGCATCTCCTGCATGGACTGGGCGATGCCGGCAATGGCCGAGATCGGATTGCCGATCTCATGGGCGATTCCGGCGGCCAAGTCGCCGATGGCCGCCATTTTTTCCCGGTGGTAGTACTTGTGTCGTTCGACGTGGAGCTGCCGCTCCCTCTCCTTGAGACCGCGGGACAGGAAGTTGAAAGCCTCCATGAGGTTGCCCACCTCATCGCCGCGGGTGACCGCGATGGGCTCCCGGAAATCGCTTTCGATGAGCTTGGTGGCATGGTCTTTCATGCGCAGGACATCGTGGGTCAGACGCGCGAAGAAGATCGTCCCGATCGTGCCAAAGAAGATGATCCCGTCGATGCCGAGGAGGACCGCCATTTCGGCGACCCCGTTGGCGTGGTGCTTATACTGCTGCGACAGCGCATACTCGTGCCGGTGCAGTTCCCGGGCCAGGTTGCGCAGACTCTCGTGCTCGCGCAAGATCTCGACGCGAAACTGGGCGGTGGCCGAAGGGGAGGGGTGGGCGGCGAGCTGCGCCAGTTGGGCATCCAGCCGGGTGAGCGCGAGCGGCACCTCGGGCGCGCTGGCGCCCAGTTTGGCGTACTGGTTCCACAGGGTCGCGAGTTGCGAGCGGGCATCCGATACTTGGGGCACGATAAAGGCGGGGTCTTCCGGGGAGGTTGCCATCGTGGCGACGCGGAAAAGGTCGGCCTCGAAGCGGACCACCATGTCGCCGGTCTGCGCGATGGCCCGCAGCTCGTCGAACTGATTGAGCAGGATATGCTTCTGATACAGCAGAAAGATGCCGAATCCAGTGGCATAGACCGCGAAAGCCAGGAAGACGATGATTCCCTTCGTGCGCAGCGAGAGCGCGCCCAGACCCCGTGGCCGCGCTCGCGGGTCCGGCGATGCGTCCTCCCCGCGGTCGGTCGCTGCGGCCGAAAGGCGAGGGACTTGCCCCGGTCGGCCGGGCGCTTCTTTCCGCGTGGAAATTCGCCCAACCAGCGCCTTTAGCATGGATTCTGCCCAACCGACCACATCCTCGCCCGCCGCATGCGCCGAGCGCAGGAAGAGAGGGTATGCTTCTCGCTCCACGGGTTAAACCTCCATACGGCAGGCCGGCAAGTATAATAAATATTATAATATAAACGGACCGGAATGTCGTGAAAATGACAGAATTTCGACCGAGGTTCCTGTTCCGAATTCGAGCGGCCTCGCCGACGGCTGCGCACCATAACCGAGACCCTTTTCATCGGGCCGCTGACCCATGGCGTAAATCTCCCAGAGCCGCGGAATGAATCGCCGTTTCCGGCGTGCGGACCTCTCGCGCCGGTACCGGCATGTCCGGGTTCGGAGGCCTTCGTTCTTGCCGCGTGCCGACCCGCCCGCGTCCACATCCTGATCGATGCCGTGCCGTTCATATCCGTCCGCCATCCGCCCCGGACGCTACCGCGTCGGTGTGGCCGCCCCGGCGTCCATTGGCGGTCCGCGTGAGTGCCGGCATGAGGTAAGGGCCTCGCTGCACGGCCGCGGGCAGCCACGGACCGCGCGGCATGCCTCAGTTGTCCTTGGCCCCTTGGTTGATCCATTGGGCGATAAGGTGGATCTGGCTGGGTGCCAGCCAGTTGGCCGGTTCGCCCGGGTGGTGATTTCTCGGCATGGCGATGCTCGGGTCGGCCTCATGCCGGATCAGCCGCACCAGGGTGCTGCCGATGGCGCTCCCGGGAACGACGACCGGACCGTATTTGGTGCCTTTCATCAGGGTCTGGTAGCTGGTGAGGTTGAGGCCGCTGGCGAGGTAACCCTGGCCATTGGGGGCGTGATGGCACGAGATGCAGTTCTGTGTCAGGATCGGGCGGACGTCGCTGGTGAAGCTCACCTGCTGTGGACTGGAGCAACTGGCGGCGATGAAGGCGAAAGGAATCACCGCGAGCTTGAGTGTTCTGTACGTAAGCATGATCGGCCTCCTGTTGCAAAAACGTTCTGGGTAAGGTGCCGGGGGTTATTTGCCCCCGGCGATTCAACGGCCGCGGGCTATTTCGCGGTCTGCGGCACGGCATCGGCCGCTTTGTCGTGGAACGGCGGGAAGAGGCGTGCCATGATCGACAGCGCGATCATCGGCAGCGTCAGAATTCCCCCGCTGACGAGCAACCCTTCTTTGCCGAACAGCGGCGGCGCATAGTGGAGCATCCCCTTCAGCGTCTTGGAAATCTCCTGGCCGCCGATGACGACGTTCCAGCGCATCATGAACACCTCGGTCAGCACCAGAAGCCCGGCGACCATCGACAGTCCGACGAGTGCCCGGCCGCGGGCGCGGAACACGACCAGGGCGGTCAGCACCACCAGGGCGCCGAGGCCGCAACCCCACTGAAGGTCGACATAGGTGAAGTGCAGCGGTCCGGCGATGAACCTCGCGATCCAGTCGATGCCCTCGACGCGGCGGTAGAACATGCTGAGGAGCTCCAGGCCTTCCAGCACGAGCGTCAGGATCAGGAAGCCCCAGAGCGTTTTGGCGAGGGCTTTTTGGCAGGCCAGGTCGATCGCCACCTTGCGCAATTTGCAGGAGATCGGGTAGAGGATGATCAGCAGCGCCGAGCCCGAAATCACCGCAGAGAGGATGAAGATGACCGGCATCAGGTCGGACGACCACCATTCGCGTGCCTTCACCGAGCCGAACACGAAGCCGACGTAGCCATGCAGGCCGCACGCGGCGGGTAGGCCGATGACAGCCAGCCAGTACAGCCACTTCTCGTCATAGGCCATCGCCTTGGGCGAGAGGTCGGTCGAGCCGAGCGACACGATCTTGTAGAATCCGCGCGCGAGCGCGCTCTTCCCGTGCTGGCTCATGTGGACCGCGTGCGGCCGGAAGGTGAACCAATTTTCCACGATCAGCAAGATGGTATAGAACGAGAAGAAGTAGGAGAACATGACGAACGCCGAGCTCCAGTGCGGCGTCATCATGGCTTCCAGTGCCCGCTCCGGGTGCCCCAGGTGCAGCAGCAGCGGTACCGGCACGAAGACGATGCAGCACAGGGCCACCAGCAGCGCGAAGTGGGCTACGGGTTCGAACACCTTGATGTTGAACAGCTTGTACAGGGCGGAGATGACGAAGGCACCCGCCACAAGGCCGGTGATGTACGGGTAGACGACGATCAGCGCCGACCAGGGGAGCACCGTTTCGTTGGGGTAGGCGTAGCCTGTGTACGCCATATGCAGTATGTGTTCCATTAGCATACATCCTTGTTGAGTCCGACATAGAAGACGTTGGGCTGGTTGCCCATCTCGGGCTTGAGCACCTGCACGCGGTTTTCACGGATGAACACGCTGACGTCGCTGTTGGGATCCTTGAGGTCGCCGATCTTCCGGGCGTGGGTCGGGCAGGCCTCGACGCACGCCGTCTTCATCCCCTTGGTGATCCGGTGATAGCACCAGGTGCACTTGTCGGCGGTGTTCGTCTCCTGATTGAAGTAGCGCGCGCCATAGGGACACGCCTGGACGCAGTACCGGCAGCCGATGCAATAATTCTTGTCGATCAGGACCACGCCGTCGGGCGTCTGGTAGCTGGCTC
>JAJYKK010000010.1 GCA_021788645.1 Pseudomonadota bacterium | reverse complement strand
ACCTAATTAGCCACAATGTTCAGCAGGCTCATTTGGTGAGCCTGCTGGGGTAGAAAATGAGCGCATCATTCGGGAGGAGATGCGCAAATGGGGATCAACAAGGTGCAGTTTCAGAAGGGGCTTTCGATGGCCGAGTTCATGGAGCGCTATGGGGTGGAGGAGAAATGCCATGCCGCCCTGGTAGCGCTTCGTTGGCCGGACGGTTTTGTCTGCCCGTATTGTGGCGAGACGCATCACTGCATGTTCGAGCGCAACGGCCTGACGTATTGGCAATGCTCGGCATGCCGGAAGCAGACCACCGTGTTGTGCGGAACGATCTTCGAGGCGACCAAGTTGCCGCTGGCCAAATGGTTCCTGGGGATGCATCTGCTGACCCAGTCCAAGAACAACGTGTCGGCGTTGGAGCTCAAACGGCATCTTGGGGTTCGCTACCGCACGGCCTGGCTGCTCAAGCACAAGCTGATGCAGGTCATGTGCGAGCGCGAGGCCCCTCGCCAGTTGGCGGGCCGGGTCGAGGTCGACGATGCCTATCTGGGCGGCGAACGACCGGGCGGTAAGCCTGGGCGCGGCTCCGAGAACAAGGTCTCGTTCATTGCGGCCGTGCAGACGTCGCACACGGGAAAGGGCGTGTACGTATGCTTGAAGAAACTCAAATTTACCAAGGAAGCGGTGGCCGAATGGGCGAAGACTGCGCTTTCCGCATCGGTGCACGTCGTGTCGGACGGCCTGTGGTGCTTCCAGGCGATCACCGCGGCCGATGCCACGCATGAGCGGATCGTCACCGGCGGGGGTGCGCAATGCGTCAAGATGGAAGCGTTCCGTGCGGTGAACACCTTCCTTGGCAACTTGAAGACCGCTTACTCTGGTACCTATCATGCGTTCGACTTTGAAAAATACGCCGATCGTTATCTCGGCGAGGTCCAATACCGCTTCAACCGCCGCTTCGACTTGTCCGCCATCCTGAAGCGCCTGCTTGTGGCCGCAGTCCGCACCACCGCCCGCCCCGAGCGCTGGCTGCGGGCTGAGCAATATGGCTAATTAGGAAAGAACATGATGTTGCCAGGTCTGGGGGACAAGGGTTAGTCTGCGACCACGTTGCACACTCAATAGAGTCAGGAACTGAACGCTTACATGCAATTTTCCGGATGTAACGGAGGGTTGATGACGTGAAACTTGGCGGAAGCGAATTCCGGTTTCGGCTTGGCCGCCGTTGCTTCCAATCATTGACCGCCGTTCGGAATGACCATGAGAAGTCATCCATCTGAATCGGTGACGGGCAAGCCTGCATATTTGCTTGCTGAACAGCAATCGCCGCTTCGAAATAGGTTAGCCAGCCTCTTGCAAGCGCCCATGCAGCCACCTTCCTGAATTGATCGGCTGACATTCGTTGACGGCCGCTGACAAGCCGCTTCCATGTGGCGAGACGGTCACTTCCACCAAGGGCGCTTTTTAGCCCGTTTGCGACCTGAATCTCTGCAACAAGCGGCCGCTTGCAGCCAAGACATTCATAGGCTATTGATTGTAGGAATGGTCGTGGTCCACTGCCACTGCTTGTGTCTGATCCGGAATGTTGCAGTGCCGGAGTCTGAGACCACATAGCGCACTCAATTTGATCTGGCGCGGCACGACGACACGCGCCTGCACGCATCAAGCAAAGCACCGAGGAGGAATATTCCGCCGGAAGCTTGGTGCGAATCCCGCCTAGCAAACGACGGCCCAAGGCCAGGAACCGTTTGACTTGGTGATGATTGCCCATCAGAAAAGCCATTGCCATCCCCCCTCTGAATCCCTCGCTATCTGTCCGGACTAGCGCATAGCGCATCGGGACAATGAAGCCATGTTTCGCAGTCACCAAAACAGCATATCGGCGCCATCAGAAATGTCCAGCAAAAACCACCCCGATTTCAGTAATGGAAAAGGAAAGGGGTTACACACCGGACGCAATGTGCTGATTGCCTTGAATGCCGCGTCCAGTGTGGCGTTGCGGCAGATACAGCAGTGACAGCGAGGCGCATACGAAACGCATCAACCATGGATTAACAAGGAGTTACAGCATGACCACAAAAATTCTTACCGTGCGGGTTCCGAACCCACTTTACTCAGCGCTTTGCCAAGACGCTGGCGAAATTGGCGTCCCCGTCTCTGCTCACATCCGGCGATTGCTGGAACGTGAAATCGATGCGCAGCAGATCGACACCCTACGGCGCGAACTGCTCTCCCGCATCGACGACCTCGCCGGGAAACGCATGGCGCCTTTCCCGGCAAGCGAAGAGACCTTGCATCTGTGCCGCGCAGTAGCGGCGCACTTGAACCCTCAATTGGTCGCACAGGTGCGCGCCAAACTCGCCCAGCAATCCTAAGGAGCTCTCCATGAAAATCACACTTCATATTCTTGCCTTGGCGCTGCTCGCCAGCGTTCTTATCTCGCTGTTTTCCTGGTGCTGGATGGTTCTGCATCAGTTTGACATTGCAAACCCATGGACGACCCTGCCCAAAGGGCTGTGGCAAACATTTGAGCATCCAAACTTGCGTCCCATTGCTTGGAAGGCAATGGCACTTGGATTCATTCCCATGGGGTTTGCGCTCTACTGGATTGGTGACTGGTCGAACGATGGCGACCGTGTGTTGCGTGGTACCAAACTGGTCACTGGGAAAGAACTGACCATGCGTACCCGGCTCAAGCGGCGGAAGGATGCTGCCCCGCTGCAAGTTGAGCTGGCCGGGGTGCCGATGCCTCTCGAATGCGAACCTAGCCATACCCTGATGCCTGGCAGCACAAACACTGGGAAAAGCACAGCGATCGACAAACTCCTTGCCTCCGCAATAGCACGGGGCGACCGTGCCATCGTGATCGACCCCAATGGTCATGCGTTGGCCAGATTCGGCAAGAAGGGGGACGTATTGCTGAATCCGTTCGACAAGCGGTCACCTGGCTGGTCTTTATTCAACGAGATTCGCAAGCCATACGACTACGAGCGATTGGCGAAAAGCGTGGTGCCCGATAGCTCAGATGCCAGCAGTCAAACTTGGCACGGCTACGCCCAGCAACTGCTTGCCGAAACCATGCGTGCCATGGCACAGGCAGGGGAAAACTCGACCGAACGCCTGCTGTACTGGCTGACCATCGCACCCACTACTGAATTGGCCAGTCTCCTTGCCGGATCGGCCGCCAGTGGATTGTTTGAGCCTGGCGCCGAAAAAGCCCTGGCCAGCACACGCTTCATTCTCTCCAACCACGTCGGCCCCTACCAGCATCTCCGCGTCGGTGACTTTAGTCTGAGAAATTGGCTGGAATCCAGCCAGGGCAATCTGTACATCACCTGGCGGGAGGACATGCTGGACAGCCTGCGCCCGTTGGTCAGTGGCTGGGTGGATATTCTGATGGCGTCGATTTTGACACTGCCGACAGAGAATCCACGCCCATTGTGGTTGGTGCTGGATGAGTTGGCCAGTTTGGAGCGCCTTGGCAGCCTGGAAGCAGCGCTGACCAAGGGACGGAAACATGGTTTGAGGGTGGTCGCTGGCCTGCAAGCAGTGGCCCAACTTGATGCGCTGTATGGCCGTGACAATGCCAAAACGCTGCGCAGTTGTTTCCGTAACATCCTGGCGCTCGGCTGCTCGAATGCAGACCCTGAAACAGCAAAGGCCATTTCAGATGGTCTTGGCCAGATCGAAATCGAGCGAACGCAGACCACTTACAACCAAGGGCAAACCGGTGCCACGACAAGCAAGAGTAGCCAGCGCACTACCGAATCGCTGGTACTGCCATCGGAACTGACTTCACTGCCCCCGCTTCATGGCTACCTGAAGTTTGCAGGAGACTACCCCGTCGCCAAAATCCAACTGATCCCCGGGAACTTCCCTGCTCGTATCAAGCCATTCGAGGAGCGGTGATATGTTGAGCCTATCCAATGTCGGCAACGGCGAGGCTGCTGCCGGGTACTACGAATCCACCGACGACTACTACGCGGGAGACCGTAGTCCGAGCAACTGGTGGGGATGCGGTGCTGCCGCCTTGGGCCTCTCTGGGCCGGTCGATGCCGGCGTCTTTGCCGCGCTGCTCGACGGCCGCCTGCCAACCGGCGAGATGTTGCACCATGCCGCCGCGGGCCGCCGCGGCGGCACCGATGCGACCTTTTCGGCCCCCAAGTCTGTCTCCCTCCAGGCTTTGGTGGGCGGTGACATGCGCCTGCTGGATGCTCATCAGCGTGCGGTGGATCGCGCGCTGGCGTATGCCGAGACGTTGGCCGCCTGTCGCGTAACTGAGGATGGACAGACCCGCTCGGTTCCAACAGGCAATTTAGTGGTGGCCCGTTTCGAACACGACTTGAGTCGAGCATGCGACCCTCAAGTGCACACGCACGCCGTCATCCTCAACGTCACGAGCCGAGCCGATGGGCAATGGCGAGCATTGAACAACGAGGCCTTGTATAGGCACAAGATGTTGTTAGGTGCCTTGTATCGGGCCGAACTGGCACGCGAAGCCCAGGCACTCGGTTACGACGGACGTGTAACCCATGCTGATGGGCGCTTCGAGTTGGCGCACATCACGGAGAACCAGGTGCTTGCGTTCAGTCAGCGCAGCGCCGCAATCGAGGCGCATCTGGAAAAGCAAGGCCAGGCACGCGACGAGGCGAGCGCCTGGACAAAGAAGATCGCGGCCGTGGCCACCCGCGATCGCAAGACTGCCGTCGACCGAGAGCTATTGCGGCAGGAGTGGCTGGCACTCAGTGAAGAGCATGGTATCGACTTCACCTATGGCCAGGGACGTGGGAGGCAGGCGGCTTCCCACGACGATGTACAGGCGGTGCTGGCCGAAGCCGTCGAGCACCTAGGCGAACGCGAGGCAGTGTTCGATCGCATGGAATTGATGCGTGCGGCGCTCGAACGTGGCGTCGGCATCCTGACCATTGATGAACTGGAAGCTGGTCTGGAAGAAGCTCGCCAGAGTGGGCTCCTGATCGCTTGCGCCGAGCATTACACGACGGCGGCAGCTCAGGCGCGCGAAGCGGAAATCCTTGCAATCGAGGAATCAGGGCGTGACTCGCTTTTACCAATCTATGACGGCGACAGGATGGCCCTT
Source organism: Pseudomonadota bacterium (assembly GCA_021788645.1). GTDB lineage: Bacteria > Pseudomonadota > Gammaproteobacteria > Burkholderiales > JAKAFK01 > JAKAFK01. The sequence continues at coordinate 68,004 of JAJYKK010000010.1, read as the reverse complement.
GAAGCACAACTGGGAAGCCTTGGAGCCGAGCAAAAGCAGGCGGCATTGAGGGTCCTGCTTACACATCACCAAGTAATGGGAATTCAGGGCAGGGCTGGTGTCGGGAAAACAACGCTCCTGGCGGCAACAGCGACGATTGCCAAGAACTGCGGCTACACGATTCAGGGTCTGGCCCCGAGCGCCAGCGCCGCCCGCGAACTGGCGAGCACAGGCATTCAGTCGGAAACCATTGCCACATTCATGCGGAGGGAATACAAGGGGCTGAATTCCAAAACGGTGCTGGTGGTCGATGAGTCCGGTATGACCTCCACGGCACAGATGTTGGCGATCTTGCGCGCTGCCCAGGAGGCCCAATGCCGAGTGGTCCTGGTTGGTGATACGGCGCAACTCGCGGCTGTCGAAGCCGGCAAGCCGTTCGCGCAATTGCAGGCCAACGGCATGATCACAGCTCTGGTTGGGCAGATTCGGCGCCAGCGCAATGCTGTCCTCAGGCAGGCTGTCGAGCACGCAGTCGATGGCAAGGTAGCCTTGGCAGTGGAGTTGCTGAAGAAGGAAACCACGCAGATCGTCTCGACTGCCGAACGCCATGACCGTATCGCTGCTGATTACACGGCCTTGGCACCGGAGGAGCGCGCGCAAACGCGCGTGATTGCCGGAACGCGCCATGCGCGGCGTGAGCTCAACCGCCGCATCCGGGAGCGCCTGGGCTTGGAAGGCGGCCAAGACTTTACCCTCCTCGTCCGCAAAGACTTGACCGAAGCCGCACGGCGCTCAACATTGAACTACGATGCGGGCGACGTGCTACAGGCCGAGGTCGACTACACGGCCCTAGGACTTAAGCGCGGTGAATTGGCCCGCGTTGTGGAACGATTGGACCACCGCGTCCTCATCGAGCGGACGGACGGCTCGCGTGTGGCCTGGCAGCCAGCAACCATGTCCAGACTTAGTGTTTTCATCCCTGAAACGCAACCGCTGGCTGAGGGCGATCTAGTCCGGGTGACAGCCAATGATCGAGGGCGTGGTTTGGTCAATGGCGATCTCGGTCGAATCGCATCACTCGATCCAGGGACTCACCGGCTGTCGATGGAATTGCCAGATGGACGACACATTTGGTTGGAAGGCACCCAGCCATTGATGTTGGATTACGGGTATTGCTCCACTGTGCATTCCGCACAAGGCCAAACTTGCGAGCGGGTCATGATCGAAGCCGATGCCAACAGTCTGACGGCAAATCGAGCAATGTTCTATGTCGCCATCAGTCGAGCTCGCGAATCCGCGATGATTTACACGGATGATCGCGAAATGCTGCCATTGGCGATGGGGAGGGAGTTCGAAAAGTCGTCTGCGCTTGACCTTGCTCCAGCCATGTCTCTGGAGGCTGCATAAGTCGTAAGTACAAGCTATGAACACGCTTACCCTGCGCGAAGCCGCCGCCCTGCTGAAGATTCACCCGGTCACGCTGCTGACCAAGGCCAAGGCCGGCGAGATACCGGGAGCCAAGATCGGAAAATGTTGGGTCTTCGTCGAGATTGACCTGATCCAGCATATCCGGTCACAATACTCGCGGCGAGCGTTGCAGGGTGAGCATGAAAGGAGCATCACATGTCACTCTTCAAACGCAAGGACTCCACTCATTGGTGGATCAAGCTCACGACTCGCGACGGACGACGCATACAGCAAAGCACTGGGACTACCGACAAGGTAAAGGCCCAGGAACTGCACGATAAGCTGAAGGCGTCCTTGTGGGATCAGGAGCGGTTAGGCATCAAGCCTGCCCGTTCCTGGCGTGAGGCGGTTGTTCGCTGGCTGGAAGAGACGTCCGAAAAGGCAACGCACAAGGAAGACATCAGGAAGCTACGTTGGCTTGATGCCCACCTTGGGAGTCTGACGTTGGATCAGATCACGCTCGACGTGATTGACCGCATCAGATCGGCAAGGCTGAAGGAGGGCTCGAAAGGCACGTGCAATCGTTACCTGGCGCTGATTCGGGCCATTCTCCGTCGCGCTTGCGACGAATGGGAGTGGATCGATAAGGTGCCGAAGGTACGGCTCTTTAAAGAATCGAACAGCCGCGAAAGGTCACTCACCGTCGAGCAGGCGAAAGCCTTGCTGGCGGAGCTTCCCGAACACCAGCGCGAAGTCGTCTCATTCGCGTTGGCAACGGGACTGAGGCAAAGCAACGTTCTAAAGCTGGAATGGCGGCAGGTGAATCTCGATCAACGCCATGCCTGGATTGATGGCTGGCAGTCGAAGAATCGCCGGCCTATCTCCGTGCCGTTGAACGCTGCTGCGATCTCAGTGCTACAGCGTCAGATCGGGAAGCATCCTGAACGGGTCTTCACCTTCCGGGGAAAGCCGCTGAACACGGCCAACACCAGAGCTTGGCAAGCCGCCAGACGGCGAGCTGGAATCGAGGATTTCCGTTGGCACGATCTGAGGCATACCTGGGCGACTTGGCAGCGACAGGCGGGAACCCCGACCCATGAATTGCAGCGTTTGGGCGGGTGGCGAACTGGCTCGATGGTGGAGCGTTATGCCCATCTCGCGCCGGATCATCTTGCCTTAGCTGCTGCGCGGCTAGATAACGTAATTCCTGGCTACGATCCGGCTACGGTGACTCGAAATGAAAAAAGCCAGACCAACGTAACTTGTTGATCTGGCTTCATATTTTGGCTCCCCGACCTGGACTCGAACCAGGGACCTGCGGATTAACAGTCCGTCGCTCTACCGACTGAGCTATCGGGGAATTGCAAAGCACGCTATTCTAATCGCTAGCCTGTTGTTGGTCAACAGCCAGTCGCGCCCTTGAACATGGTTCGGTTGTGGGTGAGCAGATCGCGGCGTGCGCGCCTTCGACGTCTGAAAATGAAGAAGGTGTCGGCGCCGCCGCGCTTTCGCCGAGCGCACCCGCGGGGCGCAAGCCCCGTTCGCTTCTCAGCGCGTCACGCGACGACCTGCGCGAAGCGGGCGACGGCTTGCCTCAGGTTGTCCAGCGAGGTGGCGAAGGACAGGCGAATGTAGCCTTCGTTGCCAAATGCCGAGCCGGGGACGACGGCGATGCCGGCCTGTTCCAGCAGATACTCGCTGAAAGTGACGTCGGAAGTGTCCTTGATGAGCCCCTTGCCATGCAGGGCTTGAATGGCACCACGCACGTCGGGAAAGGCATAGAACGCGCCGCCGCTCGGCACGCAGCGCACACCGGGGAGCCGGTTGAGTGCAGGCACGATGAAATCGTGACGCTCGCGGAAGGCGACAAGCATCGGTTGGATGCAGCTTTGATCGCCGTTGAGCGCCGCTTCGGCGGCCGCCTGTGAGATCGAAGCGGGATTCGATGTGCTCTGCGACTGTACGTTCTCCATCGCACCGATGATCGTCTCGGGACCGGCCGCATAGCCAATACGCCATCCCGTCATGGCGTAGGCTTTCGAGACGCCGTTGAGGACCAGGGTGCGCGCATAAAGGTCTGGACACGCGTTGAGGATATTGGTGAAGGGCGCCTCGTCAAACCGAATATGCTCGTACATGTCGTCCGAGGCGATTAGCACCTGCGGGTGACGCCGCAGCACCTCGCCCAGATTGGCGAGCTCTTCCGCGCTATACACCGCGCCGCTCGGATTGCTGGGGCTGTTGAGAACGACAAGCCTCGTTTTCTGGGAAATGGCCGCGTCAAGTTGCCCGGGCGTGATCTTGAAGCCCTCGTCGATGGAGGTGTCAATGACGATGGGCTTGCCGGACGCGAGCAGGACGATGTCCGGATACGAGACCCAATAAGGGGCCGGAATGATGACTTCATCGCCCGGATTGATCAGCGCCTGGACGAGGTTGAAAAAACTTTGCTTGCCCCCACATGATACGAGGATCTGGCCGGACGTGTAGTCGAGGCCGTTATCGCGCTTGAATTTTGCCACAATGGCCTTTTTCAGGCTTGGTGTTCCGGCCACCGCGGTGTACTTGGTGAAGCCCCGTTGAATGGCCGCGATGGCGGCGTCCTTGATGTGCTGCGGGGTGTCGAAATCAGGCTCGCCCACCCCCAGTCCGATGATGTCCTTGCCCTGGGCCTTGAGGGCGGCGGCGCGTGTCGTGACCGCAAGGGTGGGAGAGGGTTTGATTGCCTGAACGCGTTGCGAGAGTTCCAAAATCATGTCCTTCTCATGCCGTGGGGCCGCTGCCCGCATGATATAATTGAGCGTTGTCAAAAAATCTTCTCATTCTACCTGTGATCGTTACTTTTCCCAATAGCCCCTACAAGCTGCGTCAGCCGTTCGAACCCTCCGGCGATCAGCCGCGCGCCATCGAAGGTCTGGTCGAAGGTATCGAGAGCGGGCTTGCATATCAGACGCTGCTGGGCGTGACCGGGTCGGGGAAGACCTATACCATGGCCAACGTCATCGCCCGCTGTGGGCGCCCCGCCATGATTCTGGCCCCCAACAAGACGTTGGCGGCACAGCTCTATGCCGAGATGCGCGAGTTCTTTCCGGAAAACGCGGTCGAGTACTTCGTGTCCTACTATGACTACTATCAGCCGGAGGCTTACGTGCCTTCGCGAGACCTGTACATCGAGAAGGACTCGAGCATCAATGAGCACATCGAACAGATGCGCCTGTCGGCGACCAAAGCACTGCTTGAACGCGAAGACAGTGTGATCGTCGGCACGGTGTCGGCGATCTATGGCATCGGCGATCCGGTGGATTACCATGGCATGATTCTGCACCTACGGGAAGGGGAGCGTCTTCCGCAGCGCGAGGCGCTGAAGCGGCTGGCGGAAATGCAGTACGTCCGCAATGAGCTGGAGTTCCGGCGCGGCGTATTCCGGGTGCACGGCGACAGCCTGGACATTTTCCCGGCAGAGAGCGGGGAGGCCGCCGTGCGTGTCAGCCTGTTCGACGACGAGATCGAGCGGATTTCGCTCTTCGATCCCCTCACTGGGCGCGTCCTGCAAGCGGTTCCCCGGTATACCGTCTATCCCTCCAGCCATTATGTCACGCCCCGCAGCACGACGCTGCGCGCGGTCGAGGCGATCAAGGTGGAGCTTCGGGAGCGGCTGGACTTCCTCTACAGCCAGCAGAAGCTGGTCGAAGCGCAACGGCTGGAGCAGCGTACGCGATTCGATCTTGAGATGTTGAACGAAATCGGGTTCTGCAAGGGGATCGAAAATTACTCGCGCCACCTGTCCGGCAGGGCGGCGGGCGAGCCGCCGCCGACGTTGCTGGACTATCTTCCGCCCAACGCGTTGATGTTCATCGACGAGAGTCACGTCACCATCCCACAGGTCGGTGGCATGTATCGGGGCGACCGCTCACGCAAGGAAAACCTGGTGGAATATGGTTTCCGCCTGCCGAGCGCGCTCGACAATCGGCCGCTGCGCTTCGACGAATTCGAGCGGATCTGCCGCCAGACCGTCTTCGTCTCCGCGACACCGGCCGAATATGAAGCGGGCCACGCGGGCCAGGTCGTGGAACAGGTGGTGCGGCCAACGGGGCTCGTGGACCCGTTGGTCGAAGTCCGCCCGGCGGCAAGTCAGGTCGACGACCTCCTGTCGGAGATCACGCGGCGGGTATCGGCCGGCGAGCGCGCGCTGGTAACCACGCTGACCAAGCGGATGGCCGAGGACTTGACGGAGTACTTGGCGGAGCATGGGGTCAAGGTCCGCTACCTGCACTCTGACATCGAGACGGTCGAGCGGGTAGAAATCATCCGCGACTTGCGGCTCGGACAGTTCGATGTGCTGGTCGGCATCAACCTGCTGCGCGAAGGTCTGGACATTCCGGAGGTCTCCTTGGTGGCGATCCTGGATGCCGACAAGGAAGGGTTCCTGCGCTCCGAGCGCTCGTTGATCCAGACTATCGGGCGGGCGGCGCGCCATATTCACGGCACGGCCATTCTCTATGCGGATCGCGTTACCGACTCGATGCGGCGTGCGCTGACGGAGACCGAGCGGCGCCGGACGAAACAGATGGAGTACAACGCGGCCCACGGCATTACTCCCAAAGGGGTCAACAAACGCATCAAGGACATCATAGACGGGGTTTACGACCCCGACGCCGCTCAGAAGGCGCACCGGGCATCGCGGGCGAAAGCCGCGGCGGCGCAGTTGAGCGAAAAGGACCTCGGGAAGGCGCTTAAGCGGCTCGAGAAAGAAATGCTCGCGTGCGCCCGCAATCTTGAATTCGAGCGCGCGGCGCAACTGCGAGATGAGTTGGCGAGCCTCAAAGCCCATGCGTTTGGTACGGAGCGGCGCGGAGGAAGCCCCGCTTCAGCGGGGTGAGAGCCCCGGCGCGCGGTACTCGAGGCACGGCCCCGGCGGCGGAAGACGGCTCAGCAGGGCAATGCCGTAGATCCTGCCAGCGGGTTTCTTGCAATGAACTTTCGTTGTGCAGCAGAACATGACTGACGAAAAAAGGATTGGTGTTCTTTTTGTTTGCATGGGGAACATTTGCCGCTCCCCCACGGCAGAAGGCGTGTTCCGGCGCATGGTGGCGCAAGCCGGTCTGCAGGCGCACGTTCGGATCGATTCGGCGGGCACCCATGGTTATCACGTCGGCGCGCCGCCCGATAGACGGGCGCAGGCCGCCGCGAGCCGGCGAGGCTATGACCTGAGCGGACTGCGAGGACGGCAGGTGGAACCGCGCGATTTTGCGGAGTTTGACTACATCCTGGCCATGGACGACGACAACTTGTCCCTCTTGAGCCAGCGCTGTTCCGCCGAGCATACGCACAAACTGGCTCTTTTCCTGAGTTACAGTGCGCGATTCCCCGATGAAGTGGTGCCCGACCCTTACTATGGCGGCCCACAGGGTTTCGAAAATGTGCTCGATCGGGTAGAAGACGCAGGGAAGGGGCTTCTGGAAGAGGTTCGGGCGCGTCTTGCGACGCGCTCCGGAAAAGATGCGCAAAGCCTAGCTTAGCGCCGACGTTCAATGCCCGAGGGCGCAGCAGCGCGCGTCGATCGCCGCTGCGCCCTGTCTCGTCGGTTATTTCCGGGTCTCGATCTGGACGAGATCGGCAGGCGCCGCGGGGGCTGCGGGGTGCGGCTGGCGGCGGGAGCGCGCGGGGGGCTCGTGGCCGGTTGCCGTTTCCTCACCGCCGGAGGGGGCGCTGCCGCGTTTCTCGGGATCCGTTTCCACCTGCTGCAACGCGCTCGCGGCGGGGGTCGCCTGGCTGGACGGACGCGATGGACGCCTCGCTGGTGCCTTTTGAGCGATCTCGCCAGCCGCTTGTTCTGCGGCCGGTGACGCGGCGGATCGGGTTTCCACCTGTTGCAGGGGACTCGGCGCTGTCGCGTCCGCAGCCGTGGGCACCAGGCTGCCAGCTACAGGCGGCGCCACCGGGGTGTCGGCGGGCGCCTGGCTCGGCGCCTCACGGACGGCCTCTTCGCTGCGTTGCACCGGTGTCTCGGTGGGCACGGGAGGCGCAAAGTCCTCGCCAGGTTCGAGTTGCGGCGCCAAGGGCGCCGGTGTCTCGGCCGCAGCCGGGCGGGCCTCGCGCGGCGCCCTCGGCTCACGCCGTTCGCTGGTGCGTTCGCGCTTGGGCTGGCGTGCCGTTCGTCTTGCGCGGCCTTCGCCGGTCGCCAGTGCTCCTTCCTCTGCGCGCGCCGGCTTGGCGGTGTCTCCGCTCGCGGGTTGCGCGGCACCGAGTGCGGCGCCTGCCTGCGGTTGGGCGCGTGGCGGGCGCGGGGGGCGCTCACGCCGTTCGGTCGGCGCGGATGTCCGGGAAGGCTGTCCGGCGCGCTCGCCCGCCGCAACCGGCCGCGGTTCTCCGCGCTCGCGGGGCTCTCTTCGCGGACGGCGCGGCTCAGGACGCGCCTCGCGTTGTGGCGGGCGCGCGGGTTGGATCTCCGGTGCGGGCTGCTCCTTTTCTTCGCCCAGGCGCTTGAACCAGCTGAAGAGCTTACCCATCAAGGAAGCCTGCCGTGCGGCCTCGGGGGGGGGCGGTGCCGGGACGGGGGGCGGCGCGACGGGGGTAATGCCCCTTACCGCGGCCACCTGCGGCGGGCTCCTCGGCTCCTGGGGCCGGGATGCGGTTTCCGCTTCCTCAGCCGGGAGCTCCACCAGCTGGTAGCTGGGCTTCATGGGCTCCGCCATGCGCAGGTCGTCATGCTTGAGGCGCACCACGGTATAGTTCGGCGTCTCCAGGTGGATATTCGGGATCAGGAGCACTTCCACCTTGAGGCGCGACTCGACGGCATAGATGTCAGCCCGCTTTTCATTGAGGAGATAAGTAGCGACATCCACGGGCACCTGGGCGTGGATGGCCCCGGTGTTTTCCTTCATCGCCTCCTCCTCAAGGATGCGCAGGATATGCAAGGCCGAGGACTCGGTTCCCCGGATGTGGCCCGTGCCATGGCAACGGGGGCAGGGGATGTGGCTGGTCTCGCCGAGCGAGGGGCGCAGCCGCTGGCGGGAAAGCTCCAGAAGCCCGAAGCGCGAGATTTTGCCCGTCTGGACGCGCGCGCGGTCGAAATGCAAGGCGTCGTGCAGGCGGTTCTCCACTTCGCGCTGATTGCGCTGGCTTTCCATGTCGATGAAGTCGATCACCACCAGTCCGCCCAAGTCGCGCAGCCGGAGCTGACGAGCGATTTCCTCGGCGGCCTCAAGGTTGGTGTTGAAGGCCGTCTGCTCGATATCGGAGCCGCGCGTGGCGCGGGCCGAGTTGACGTCGATCGAAACCAGCGCCTCGGTATGGTCGATGACCACGGCCCCGCCGGACGGTAGTGAGACTTCTCGCGAATAGGCCGTTTCGATCTGGTGTTCGATCTGAAAACGGGAGAAGAGCGGGATGTCGTCCTTGTACAGCTTGACCTTGCTGACGTTGCCGGGCATCACGTGGCCCATGAACTGGTGGGCCTGCTCGTAGATTTCCTCGGTATCGATGAGGATCTCGCCGATATCCGGCTGGAAGTAGTCGCGGATCGCGCGGATGACCAGGCTGCCTTCCTGATAGATGAGGAAAGGGCCGCTTTGCTGGCGGGAGGCCGTTTCGATGGCGCGCCACAGCTGCAGCAGGTAGTTGAAGTCCCACTGCAACTCCTCGAGGGAGCGGCCAATCCCGGCGGTACGGGCGATGATGCTCATGCCCTGGGGTACCTCCATCTGCGCCATGATGTCGCGCAGCTCGGCACGGTCTTCGCCTTCGATCCGTCGCGATACCCCGCCTCCGCGCGGGTTGTTGGGCATGAGGACCAGATAGCGCCCGGCGAGGCTGATGAACGTGGTCAGGGCAGCGCCCTTGTTGCCGCGTTCGTCCTTGTCGACCTGGACAATGACTTCCTGGCCCTCGCGCAACGCTTCCTGAATCCGGGCGCGTGGGCCGTCGCCTCCGTCTTCGCTCTGGTAATTCGCGCGCGAGACCTCCTTGAAGGGGAGAAACCCATGCCGATCGGTGCCATAGTCGACGAAAGCCGCTTCCAGGCTGGGTTCGATGCGGGTGATCACCCCCTTGTAAATATTGCCCTTTCGTTGTTCCTTGCCAACGGACTCGATGTCGAGGTCAATCAGTTTCTGGCCATCGACGATCGCAACGCGCAGCTCTTCAGCCTGCGTTGCGTTAAACAGCATTCTCTTCATCGTTTATATTCTCCCGCGCTCTTCACACGGGCAAGGCAAAGCGTTTGCATGGCGGGCGCCAAATCCCGGGCCGGCCGCCATGGCGGGGTCTAGTCAGGAAAGAGTCATCGCTTCGATCACGATCGCCAAACGTCCCGGTTTGCCTTCTTTGCTTTGAATTTCCGGCAGGATTGCGGAGAGCGCGCCATGGAAGCCCTGACGTCCTGGGCGCCTCGGCGCGCATAGGCCGCGGGCCCGCTTCAAACGGTACTCTGGCTCCGTCCGACGGCCGACGTTCAAGCGGGCATATGCCCGATTCGGCCGTGCCATTCCGTCGGCTTCCCGCGTAACGGTGCTTCGCTTCCTGCCGGCTTCATCCCGCGCAATCGCTCGCGTGGGACTCCAAAATTAAGTGCTTTGAGCGCGTAAATCCATTACTATCGCTACTTGAACCGCCAATCTTTGGTGAGCGAACTTAACCAATAAATCCCAGCTCGTCGGTGTCTCCTCGTCAATCGCGTGCAAGCGAGACTTGTCCAACGCTATCCCAAGCCCCATGTTATGGTCGGTCCGGAAATGTCCGGTGTCGCCTGGGGCAATATTGGGTTGATTAGTATAAGCAAAATGACAGCGTTAAGCAAAGAATCCGTTACGTTGCTGGAAATTGGCGAGGAGGCTGCGACGCAACGGGTTGACAATTATTTGACCAGACACCTCAAGGGAGTTCCAAAAAGCCACATCTACCGCATCGTGCGCAGCGGAGAAGTCCGGGTGAACGGCAAGCGGGTGGATTGCGCGTATCGCCTGCAGAATGGCGACAGGTTGCGCATTCCCCCCATCCGGATCGCACGGCGCGAGGACCCCCGAGTCTCCCCCGCCGGCAGTCGCCTGTCCCGGCATGTCCTGTTCGAGGACGAGGCGATTCTGGTGCTCGACAAGCCCGCCGGACTCGCGGTGCACGGCGGCAGCGGCATCAGCCGCGGGGTGATCGAGCAGTTGCGGCAAGAGCGGCCAGAGCTTGCGTTCCTGGAGCTTGCGCACCGTCTGGATCGGGAGACCTCGGGTTTGCTGATCCTCGCCAAGCGGCGCCCCGCGCTTACCGGCCTGCACCAGATGATGCGTGAAGGGGCGATCGACAAGCGTTATCTTGCGCTGGTTCGCGGCCGCTGGCGCGATTCGCTGCGCCATGTGCGCCTGCCCTTGCACAAGTATCTGACCTCCGACGGGGAGCGACGGGTTGCCGTGCGCGAGGACGGCCAGGCGGCGCATACGGTTTTTCGCCTTCAGGGGGTATATGAGGGGTTCAGCCTGCTGGAAGCGGAGTTGAAGACGGGCCGGACGCACCAGATACGCGTGCACCTCGCCCATCTGGGATACCCGATCGCCGGCGACGAGAAATATGGGGATTTTGGGCTCAACCGGACGTTGGCGCCACAAGGGTTGAGGCGAATGTTCCTCCATGCGCACGCGATGGCCTTTGTTCACCCACTGGACAGTCGGCCCATCGCATTGTCGGCGCCGTTGCCGGCCGAACTCGTGGGGTTCCTGGCCACGCGCGAAGACGCCGCCGTCAGGGGATAGGTGATGCCGCAGCGATTTGAATTGTTGGTCTTCGATTGGGACGGCACGCTGATGGATTCGGCCGCGAGCATCGTCGCGTCCCTGCAGTGGGCGGCCGATGATCTCGGATTGCCCGTGCCCAGCGAGGCGCAAGCGCGCCATATCATCGGGCTTGGGCTGCAGGAGGCCATTGCCGAAATCATGCCTGCGCTTCCCCTGGCGGACTATCCCAGGCTGATCGACCGCTACCGCTTCCATTACCTCGCGCGCGATCACGAGATCGCGCTTTTCGACGGCGTCGCGGAGGGGATACCCGCGCTCGCGGCGGCAGGCTTCACGCTCGCCGTGGCAACCGGCAAGAGTCGCCGCGGCCTTGACCGCGCCCTGGAGCATTCGGGGCTCCGATCATGCTTCCAGGCGACGCGTTGCGCCGATGAGAGTGTTTCGAAGCCGCATCCGGCCATGCTCGAGGCCCTGATGAACGAACTCGGCGTCGGCTCTGCCGCGACCGTGATGATCGGGGATACGACGCACGATTTGGCGATGGCGAGAAGCGCCGGGGTGCGAAGCATCGCTGTCGCTTATGGGGCGCACGAGAAGGACGCGCTTGCGCCGTTCGAGCCTTTGCTGTGTGCCGAGCACTTCCGGGAGGTCGCACAATGGCTGCACACGAACGGCTGATCGTCGCCTCGGCCGCACTCTAGACAAGGGCGAGGGCCTTGGGGGGCCGAAATCGTGCATCGCGGGGCGCGCATGCAGGCCTTCGCCGTCCACTCGCGGGGGCGCGTGCGCGCCGCCCCAACACGCGCCCGCCTCGATCATGGGCGTGCGTGTCGCCATAACGGCCTCGCCGTTCTCGCGCCTATCGTCCGCGTGTGCCGTCCCCACGGTTTCGCGCTTGTCGCCCCCTGCGGGCGGGGGTGATCAAGGGCGTGCGCCCCCGCGTTTTCCAATACCCGAGGGCGAGGATTCCAAGGTATACTTGGGGTGTTCGCGCCACGGCGCACGCTATTGACCCGATAGCGGCGCGCGCCGACGGGCCCTGCGTCGGACAATGCCTCACGGAATCCGCATAAGCCCGCCCGCTCCCCCCGTGCAAAGGAAAACGCAATGCCCGAATCCGGCAACTGGGAACGCGATGTCCTGGAAAAGCTCGTCTTGGCCACGATCAAGGAGCAGCGCCGGGCCCGCCAATGGAGCATCTTCTTTCGGCTGCTCCTGTTCGCCTTCCTGTTCATCGTGCTCTTCGGCGCGATGGGATGGCTCGGCACCGGCATTCCGGTAGGCCGGCACACGGCGCTCGTCAATCTCGATGGGGAGATCGGCGCCGACCAGGTCAGCGCAAACAGAATCATCAAGGGGCTCGACGACGCGTTCAAGGACAAGAACACCAAGGGTGTGATCCTGGCGATCGATAGCCCGGGCGGCAGCCCGGTCCAGGCAGGCTACATCAACGATGAGATCTGGCGCCTGCGCCAAAAGTACCCCAAGATCCCTATCTATACGGTGGCCGAGGATCTGTGCGCCTCCGGCGGCTATTACGTTGCGGCGGCTACGGATCGCATCTATGTCAACAAGGCGACCCTGATCGGCTCCATCGGCGTGCTCATGGACGGGTTCGGGTTCACCGGTTTGATGAACAAGCTGGGAATCGAGCGGCGCCTGCTGATCGCCGGCAAGAACAAGGGCTTCCTTGACCCGTTTTCGCCCGAAGACCCCACGCAGGTGGCCTATGCCAAGACCATGCTTCAGGACATCCACCAGCAGTTCATCCAGGCGGTTCGCAAAGGACGGGGCAACCGCCTCAAGGAAACGCCCGAGCTCTTCTCGGGCCTGATCTGGACAGGCGATCAAAGCATCGCGCTGGGGCTTGCGGACGGGTATGGCAGCGTCCAGTCCGTCGCCCGTGATGTGATCAAGGCGCCGACGGTCGTGGACTACACGCCGCAGGGCAATTTCGTCAATCGCTTTGCCAAGCACTTCGGCGCGGCGCTGGTCAACGACCTCCTGCCGCTTGCGCGCGCCGGCTTGAGGGTGCGCGAGGGCCCATGACCGGGGATTATCGACCGATTTCATGCGCGCAGCATGAGCGGCTGGAATTGGGATGTTTGCGCAAGGTGGTCTTGCGGCTCGCGTGGGAAGGGGCTTCCGGGCGCGTGTGCGAGGACGTGCTGCCGCTCGACGTGGCGACCCTGGGCGGCGCGGAGTGGCTCACGTTTCGACGGGGGAACGGTCAGGTGGAGCGGGTGCGGCTGGACCGTTGCGAGGTCTGCGAATCGGCGGCGTAAAACAGGAATACCGCAGGACGGCGCTCAATGTCCGGGCGCTTTCGGGCCCAGGCCGCAATGGGCTGCGTGCGAATCGTTTCTGCCGCACCTGTCAGATCCGCGGCGATGCAAAGCAGGGTGTCGGGCCGCAGCACACGGACGAGCGATTCGAACAGCGCCCGGTTCCGGTAGGGTGTTTCGATCACCATCTGCGTCTGGTCGTGGAGGCGCGATTGCGTTTCCAGTTCCTTCAGCTTGTGTTCACGTCCGGCCGTTTCCGGCGGCAAATAGCCATGGAAGGCGAAGCGCTGGCCGTTGAGACCGGAGGCCATGAGGGCAAGCAGTAGGGCGGAGGGGCCCACCAGCGGCACCACCTTGACACCGCTTGCGTGAGCATGTCTCACGAGCCGGGCTCCGGGATCGGCCACCGCCGGGCAGCCCGCCTCGGACAATAGCCCGACGTCATTGCCTGCCAGTAGCGGTTCAGCCAGCCTGGGGATTTCCTCGGGACGGGTGTGCTCGTTCAGGGTGGCAAGGCTCAAAGACTGGAGCGGAACGTCGGTGGCGAGCCGTTTCAGGTAGCGGCGTGCCGATTTGGCGTCTTCGACGATGAACCGCGTGAGGGACGCGATCCGCTGTCGGACCCCTGGCGGGACGGTCCATGCGACATCGCCCTCGGCGAGGTTCGAGGGGATGAGGTACAGGGTTCCCGGCGGGGAGGGCGTCATACCCATGGCGCGCCTGCCTCAGGGCAGGTCCATGCCCTCGTTGTTCAGCAGCCGGACCAGCGTGATCAGGGGAAGGCCGATCAGTGCGGTGGGATCGTCTCCCGTCATCGCCTCCAGAAGACTGATCCCGAGTCCTTCGGTGCGTGCCGATCCGGCGCAGTTGTAAGGCTCCTCCTTGGCGAGGTAGCGCTCAATCTGGGTTTGGGTCAAGGGGCGGAAACGGACTCGATAGGGGACAAGTTCGCACTGTGCGCGGTCGGACCGGCTGTTGTATACGCACAGGCCGGTATGGAAGAACACGCCTTTCCCTTGCATCCGGGTGAGCTGCCGGATGGCGTTCTCGCGGGACATCGGCTTGCCGATCGCTTCCCCGTCGAGCTCGGCCACTTGGTCCGAGCCGATGATCAGGGCGTTGGGGAAGCGGTCCTTGACCGCACGCGCCTTGGCTTCCGACAGGCGCAGTGCGGTGGCCGCCGGCGTTTCCCCTGGCCGCGGCGCCTCGTCGACGTCCGGGGAGGCCACCACGAAGGGGATCTGAAGGCGGCTCAGGAGCTCACGGCGGTAGACGGACGTCGAGGCGAGAACCAGTTCGGGCAGGGCCTTTGTGTTCATAATGCTGTCGGGACGCGCGGGCAGGCGGCTGGATCCGGGCCCTTATTATTCCGGCTGAATTTCGATCAACGCCTCATCGGGCGTCACCGCATCGCCTTTGGCGACCGATACGGCAATCACCGTGCCGCTGACTGCGGCTTGAACCTCGTTTTCCATCTTCATCGCTTCGATGACGAGCACGGCGTCGCCGGCCTTGACCGACTGGCCCGGCTTGACAAGCACGTCCACCACCGTGCCGGGCATGGCGGCGGTCACGTGCCCCTGATGGGTGGCACGCGGACGCCGCCCGTTTCCACTTGCGGCAGTCTTGGTGCGCGCACCTGGCTGCGCACCGCCGGCGGCCGGGGCAAGTTCGAGCTCGCTGAGGGTCTCGATCAGGACTTCTTCGGGAACGCCATCCACGGAAACGTAGAAAGGACGCTGCTCCTCGCCCGCGTGACCGCTTCCGGTAAGCTTGATATGGTAGGTCTCGCCGTGCAGCGTGATACGAAATTCGTTGGGGGCGTATCTTGGGCCGGCGCTCGCCTCCTTCGCGCCGGGTGGCAGGAGCGGTTCCGGCTTGAGGGTGCCGGCCGCGCGCTCCTGCAGGAAGGTCCGCCCGATGTCCGGGAACATGGCGTAGGTGAGCACATCGTCCTCGGTCTTGGCGAGCCCTTCGGCCTCCGCGCGCAATTTATCGAGTTCCTCGTCCAGAAGGTCGGCCGGGCGGCAGTCGATGACCTCCTGGTTGCCGACGGCGATTGCGCGAACCTGCGAATTGATCGTCCCGGGGGCATGCCCATAGCGGCCCAGCAGATAATGCTTGACCTCGGTGGTGACGGATTTGTAGCGACTGCCCGTGAGCACGTTGAGCACCGCCTGGGTGCCGACGATTTGCGAGGTGGGCGTCACCAGCGGCGGGTAGCCCAGATCCTCGCGAACGCGTGGAATCTCAGCCAGCACTTCGTCCATGCGGGGAAGCGCCCCTTGTTCCTTGAGCTGGTTGGAAAGGTTGGAGATCATCCCGCCGGGCACCTGGTTCACCAGCACGCGGGTATCGACCCCGGTGAAGGCGCTTTCGAACTGCCAATACTTCTTGCGCACCTCGCGGAAGTAGGCGGCGATCTCCTGCAGGAGTCCCAGATCGAGACCGGTTTCGTGCGGGGTTCCCTGCAGGGCCGAGACGATGCTTTCGGTGGTGGGATGGCTCGCGCCTTCCGAGAAGGCGCTGTTGCAGGTATCCACGATCGAGGCGCCGGCTTCGATTGCCTTGAGGTGGCACATCGAGGCGAGCCCGGATGTCGCATGCGAATGAAGATTGATGGGCAGGCGCACGGCGCTCTTGAGCGCGCGAACGAGCTCGCCCGCGGTATACGGGGTCAAGAGGCCCGCCATGTCCTTGATGGCGAGGCTGTCGCAGCCCATGCCTTCAAGCTCCTTGGCGAGCGCGACAAAATGAGGGATGTCGTGCACCGGGCTCGTGGTATAGCAGATCGTGCCCTGGGCGTGCTTGCCGGCCTGCTTGGCGGCGTCGACCGACACGCGCAGATTGCGCAGGTCGTTCATGGCGTCGAAAATGCGGAACACGTCGACGCCGTGATCGGCCGCAAGCTTGACGAAAGCCCGCACGACGTCGTCGGAGTAGTGCCGATAGCCGAGCAGGTTCTGGCCGCGCAACAACATTTGAATGGGGGTGTTCGGTAATGCCTTGCGCAGTCTCCGCAGGCGCTCCCAGGGATCCTCCTTGAGGAAGCGCACGCAGGCATCAAAGGTGGCGCCCCCCCATGACTCCAGGGACCAGAAGCCCACGCGGTCGAGCGAGGGGCAAATCGGCAGCATGTCGTCCGTCCGCATGCGCGTTGCGATGAGCGACTGATGCCCGTCCCGCAAGACGAGATCGGTGATGAATACCTTGGTCATGTTCTCCCCACTGCTGGAATGCTTTGCCTCACATGCCCTCGTGCGCGGCGATGGCGGCGGAAATGGCGACTGCCAATAGCTCGGGCGGCCGGCGAACGGGGTATTTTATCAGTTCGCTGTGCGTTTCCACAAAGCTCGTGTCGAAGCGGCCGCCGCGGAAATCGGGATTCTTGAGGATCTCTTGATAGTAGGGGATCGTCGTCTTGACGCCATAGACGATCATGTCCGTCAGCGCCCGCCGGCTGCGCTCCACCACACCCTCCCAGGACAGGTTCCAGACCGTGAGCTTGGCGCACATGGAGTCGTAGTAGGGGGGGATGACATAGCCCGTGTACATGGCGGCATCGGTGCGCACCCCCGGCCCGCCGGGCGCATAGTAGCGCGTGATGCGTCCGAAGCTCGGGAGGAACTCGTTTTGCGGGTCTTCCGCGTTGATGCGGAACTCCATGGCGAAGCCCCGGTGCTGGATGTCGGACTGCTTGTACTGCAACGGCAATCCACTGGCGACCCGGATCTGCTCCTGCACGATGTCGACGCCGGTGATGGTCTCCGTGACGGTGTGCTCGACCTGCAGGCGCGTATTCATCTCCATGAAATAGAACTGGTTGTCGGCATCGAGCAGGAATTCGCAGGTCCCCGCGTTGACGTAGCCGACCGCCTTGGCGGCTTGCACCGCCAGCAGGCCGATGTATTTGCGCTGGGCTTCGGTCAGCTGCGGAGAGGGCGCGATCTCGATCAGTTTCTGGTGCCGCCGCTGGATGGAGCAATCCCGCTCAAAGAGGTGGATGACGGTGCCGAAGTCATCGCCCATCACCTGGACCTCGATGTGGCGTGGATTGACCACGCATTTCTCCATGAACACCTCGGGCTTGCCGAAGGCCTTGCCGGCCTCCGAGACCACGCGGTCGAAGTTGCGGATGAGTTCCTCTTCGCTGTTGCAGCGGCGGATGCCGCGTCCGCCGCCGCCGTTCGTCGCCTTGAGCATGACCGGATAGCCGATCCGGGCGGCAAGCACACGGGCTTCCTCCGCCGACTCGAGGTTATGGTCGCTGCCCGGCACCACCGGGATACCCGCCTTGATCATCGCGCGGCGGGCCTCGATCTTGTCGCCCATGGCGCGGATCACCTTGGCCGACGGCCCGATGAACTTGATGCCCCGGCGCGCGCAGATCTCGGCCAGCATGGGATTCTCGGACAGGAAGCCGTAGCCCGGATGCAGCGCATCGCAGCCGGAGGCCACCGCGAGATTGACGATGTTGTGGGCATTGAGATAGCCCAGGACCGGATCGGCGCCAATGTTGTAGGCCTCGTCCGCCTTCTTGACGTGCAGCGCGTGACGATCGGCGTCGGTGTAGATGGCCACCGACTTGATGTCGAGCTCCGCGCAGGCGCGCACGATGCGAACGGCGATTTCGCCGCGATTGGCGATGAGGATTTTCTTGATCAAGCCAAGTCCTTCTTTGACAGCCAAAGCGGAAAATTATATCATGCGCTGCTTATGTCTGAACAGGCCGCCATCGACGCGATGGACTTCGCGCGCCACCGCCGCGCGTTGCATGGTAAAATCCCAGCGGCTCAGCTTGAGCGGCTGCGCGGGTTGGTGTCCGGCGATGACGCGATGGTGGAGTACAGCGTGTCCGGGGGCGTCGACGACGAGGGGCGCCTGGTGCTGGACCTGGGAGTACGCGCCGTCTTGCCGCTGGTGTGCCAGCGTTGCCTGGAACCTTTCGGCTTTCCGTTGGACAGGCGCTCCCGGCTCCTGCTGGCAAAGGATGAAAGACAGTATGACGAGCTCGATCGCGACGAGGCGGTCGAGGTGATTCTGGCGGAGCGTCGGTTGCGCGTGGACCGGCTTGTGGAGGACGAGATCCTGCTCAGCCTTCCTATGGCGCCCATGCACCCCCTGTCGCAGTGCGCGGCGGCGCAGTGGATCGGCGAACCCGAGGCGAAGGCGCCCGGCGAAGGCGGTTAGGTTAGGAGACGCCGCGCGTCGGGCGATGGCCCCGGTTAGAACGGCGCACCCTCGAGGGTGCGGCGGAACACTTGAGGAGTTTGACATGGCAGTGCAGCAAAACAAGAAATCCCCTTCGAAGCGCGGCATGCATCGCGCGCACGACTTTCTGACCAACCCTCCTCTGGCCGTTGAACCGACCACCGGCGAGGCTCATCTGCGCCATCATATCAGCCCTAACGGGTACTATCGCGGCCGAAAGGTCACGCGTGCCAAGGGCGAATAGCCGCCTGGCCTCCCTCCTGACGGTTCTGGGCGGGTCTGACGCGTAGCTCATGAGCAGCGTTACCATCGCGGTCGATGCCATGGGCGGCGACCATGGGCCTCGGGTCACGGTGCCGGCTGCATTGCAGGTGTTGGGCCGCGACCCCGATGTCCACATCATTTTGGTGGGCGGGCGCGCAGACATCGAAGAACAGCTGCGCGGGCATCGCGACTTCGGGCGAATCGCCGTCCGGCACGCGAGCGAAGTGGTGGAGATGCACGAGCCCCCCGCTGCCGCCATGCGCAACAAGAAGGACTCCTCGATGCGGGTGGCGGTGGACCTGGTCAAGGACGGCCATGCGGCCGCTTGCGTGAGCGCGGGTAATACCGGCGCCCTGATGGCCATCTCGCGCTTCGTTCTCAAGATGCTCCCCAACATCGAGCGCCCGGCGATCGCCACGATCCTGCCCACCATAAAGGGCCATACCCACGTCCTCGATCTGGGCGCGAACGTCGACTGCACGGCGACGCATCTGCTGCAATTCGCGATGATGGGGGCGATGCTGGTCTCGGCCGTGGAGAACAAGCCCGCGCCCACGGTCGGCCTTCTCAACATCGGCGAGGAGGCGATCAAGGGCAATGAGGTGGTCAAGAAAGCAGGCGAGCTCCTGCGTGCCAGCCCGCTCAATTTCTACGGCAATGTGGAGGGCGACGACATTTACAAGGGCACGACCGATGTGGTCGTCTGCGACGGTTTTGTCGGGAATGTGGCGCTCAAGACGTCGGAAGGACTGGCCCAGATGATCGCGACCTTCCTGCGCGAGGAATTCAAGCGGAGCTGGAGGACGCGCCTGATGGGCCTGCTCGCGT
Source organism: Pseudomonadota bacterium (assembly GCA_021788645.1). Taxonomy (GTDB): domain Bacteria; phylum Pseudomonadota; class Gammaproteobacteria; order Burkholderiales; family JAKAFK01; genus JAKAFK01. The sequence continues at coordinate 48,311 of JAJYKK010000010.1, read as the reverse complement.
CACCTGTGCTCAGATCGTTCAAGCGCCGGGTGGACCATCGCCGCTACAACGGGGCGAGCCTGCTGGGCCTGCGGGGCATCGTGATCAAGAGCCATGGCGCTGCGGATCCCTTTGCCTTCGAGTGCGCGATCGGGCGCGCCGTCGAGGAGGTGCGAAGCGGCGTGCTCTCGCGTATCACCGAACAGGTGGCCTTCGGGCTGGAAGGGGCCGCCTGATGCGTGCTCGCGTGACCGGGACGGGCAGCTATTTGCCCGAGCGCGTTTTGAGCAATGCCGATCTCGAACGCATGGTGGAGACCACCGCCCAATGGATTGTCGAGCGGACCGGGATCCGCAGCCGGCATCTGGCGGCCGAGGATGAGGCAACCAGCGATCTCGCGGCGCACGCGGCCCGGCGGGCGCTGGAGGCCGCCGGAAAAGGCGCCGACGCGGTCGATCTCGTCATCTGTGCCACCACCACGCCGGATCTCGTATTTCCCAGCACGGCCTGCCTGCTGCAGGCCAAGCTCGGCATCCATACCGGCGCACCCGCCTTTGACGTGCAGGCCGTCTGCAGCGGCTTCGTCTATGCGCTGTCGATCGCCGACAACTTCATTCGAAGCGGGCAAAGCCGCTGCGCCCTGGTGATCGGTGCCGAAACGCTCTCGCGCATCACCGACTGGTCGGATCGGTCCAACTGCATCCTGTGGGGCGATGGTGCCGGCGCCGTCGTGCTCGAGCCCTCGGACGAGGGGGGAATCATCTCGACCCATCTGCACGCAGACGGGAGATACGCCGGTCTTCTGCGCGTGTCCGGCGGAGTGTCGAGATCGAGCCTCGGGCCTAACGTCATGCGCATGGAAGGCAACGCGGTGTTCAAGGTCGCCGTCAACACCCTGGATGCCATCGTCGACGAGACGCTTGCGGCAAACCAGATGTCGAAATCCGACATCGATTGGCTCGTGCCGCATCAGGCCAATATCCGCATCATCCAGGCGACGGCGCGCAAGCTCGGGATGGGGATGGAGCGCGTGGTCGTCACGGTGGACCGGCACGGCAATACCTCGGCAGCCTCCATTCCGCTCGCGCTCGATGTGGCGGTGCGGGACGGGCGCGTGAAACGCGGCGAGACGGTGCTCATGGAGGCGTTCGGGGGCGGATTTACCTGGGGTTCGGCATTGCTCACCTGGTAGGCGGATAGCCGGTGGGAGGCGCGTTTGGAGGAATTTGAGTGAGGCATCTGGCGTTCGTGTTTCCCGGGCAGGGGTCCCAATCGGTGGGCATGATGCAAGGCTATGGGGCAAGTTGCGTGCAAGACGCCTTTGCCGAGGCCTCCGAGGTGCTGGGCTACGACTTGGCCGCCCTGGTCGCGGAAGGGCCCGCGGAATCCCTCAACCAGACGGCGCATACGCAGCCGGCAATGCTCGCGGCGGGCGTCGCGGTGTGGCGCGCGTGGCAAGCGCTGGGGGGCAGGGAACCTGCGCTCATGGCCGGGCACAGTCTGGGCGAATATACGGCCTTGGTGGCGGCCGGCGTGCTGTCCTTCGCCGATGCCCTCGTGTTGGTTCAGGCGCGCGCGAGGCTGATGCAGGAGGCCGTTCCGGAAGGGACCGGCGCAATGGCCGCGATCCTCGGGCTTGAGGACGAGGTCGTGCGCGCGGTATGTCGCGAGGCCGCGGACTCGGAGATCCTGGAAGCGGTGAACTTCAATTCGCCTGGACAAGTCGTCATCGCCGGCCACCGGGCGGCGGTCGAGCGGGGTATGGCGCTTGCCAAGGCCAAGGGCGCCAAGCGCGCGTTGCTGTTGCCGGTGAGCGTGCCCTCGCATTGCGCGCTGATGCGTCCGGCTGCCGCGGCCTTGCGCGAGCGGCTGTCGGCCACGCCGTTCAGTGCGCCGCGCATTCCCGTCCTGCACAATGCCGACGTCGCCGCCCATGGCGACGTCGAGGCCATCCGGGATGCGCTTTCACGCCAGCTCTATAGCCCGGTGCGATGGGTGGAGACGATCCGCGCCATGGGTTCGAGCGGCATCACGCACGTGGCGGAGTGCGGGCCGGGAAAGGTGCTCGCCGGACTCAATAAGAGAATAGAGGGCACGATGGAGACGTTCGCCCTGACCGACGACACGCAGCTCGGGCAGCTATCCGGGCTCGCGAGCTGACCCCGGGGGCCGTCTCGCGGGGGGGGGCGGACGCGGTGTTTTTTTCTTTTCGTTCGTAGGACTACGGCATGGTGAATGGACAAGTGGCGCTGGTGACCGGCGCGAGTCGCGGCATCGGGCGTGCGGTCGCGATGGCCCTGGGGCGGGCCGGGGCGATCGTCGTCGGCACGGCGACCAGCGCGGCGGGCGCGCAGGATATTCGTGCCGCCCTCGATGAGCAGGGGATCAAGGGAGGGGGCGTCGCGCTCGACGTCACCGATGCGGCACGTCTCGATGCGGCGCTCGCCGACATCGAGACGCAGTGGGGCAGCGTGGCGATTCTCGTCAACAATGCCGGCATCACGCGCGACAATCTTTTGATGCGCATGAAGGACGAGGAATGGGACGCCATCATGGCGACCAACCTGACGTCCGTGTTCCGTCTCTCCCGTGCGGTGATCCGCGGCATGATGAAGGCGCGCTATGGCCGCATCATCAACATCAGCTCGGTGGTCGGGGCGACGGGCAACGCCGGGCAGACCAATTATGCGGCGGCCAAGGCCGGCGTCGTCGGCTTCGCCAAATCGCTGGCGCGCGAAGTCGGCAGCCGCAACATCACCGTGAATTGCGTCGCGCCCGGCTTCATCGATACCGACATGACGCGCGGGCTCGCGGCCGAGCAGCGCGAGGCGTTGCTGGCGCGGATTCCGCTCGGGCGCCTGGGTGAGCCCGAGGATATCGCCGCGGCCGTGGTATTCCTGGCATCGCGCAACGCGGGCTATATCACCGGGGCCACGCTGCACGTCAATGGGGGGATGCACATGGATTGACCCGCGTCCCGGCGGCCTCGCGGGGCGGCGCCCACGACCGACGGGTGGAGCACGGGACGCGAGTTTGATAGAATGCCAACGCCTTGCGGGTGTTGCGTGGTCTGAAGGACGTGATGGAAGCGCGGTATCAGAACAAGTGAACCGGCGTTCGTGGCCGGGGCAAGTAGATTTTGCATTATCTCGAGAGGGTCTATACATGGAAAACGTTGAACAGCGAGTAAAGAAGATCGTGGCTGAACAATTGGGCGTCAACGAGGCGGAGGTGAAAAGCGAATCGTCGTTCGTTGATGACTTGGGCGCGGATTCCCTGGATACCGTCGAACTCGTGATGGCGCTCGAGGAAGAATTCGACTGCGAGATTCCGGATGAAGAGGCCGAGAAGATCACCACGGTCAAGCAAGCGGTCGACTACATCAATAACGCATCGAAATAGCGTCGCGCGTCTTCGCGGGCTATCCACCCGCCCGCCATGGGGAGCTTTGCTTGTCTAGACGAAGAGTTGTGATCACTGGCCTGGGGATCGTTTCGCCGGTAGGAATCGGGGTGCAGGAGGCATGGTCAAACATCGTCGCCGGCACGCCGGGAATCACCCGGATTACCCGTTTCGACTGCTCATCCTTCGCCTCGCAAATCGCGGGGGAGGTCAAGGGATTCGATGTCACGCGTTACCTCAACCCCAAGGACGCGCGCCGGATGGATCTCTTCATCCAGTATGGGCTGGCGGCCGGCATCGAAGCAGTCAAGGACGCGGGGCTCGATACCGCGTCCGGGAACCCGGAGCGGATCGGCGTGAACATTGGCTCCGGGATCGGGGGCTTGTCGACGATCGAAGAGACCCACTCCACCTTTCTAGGCGGAGGGGCGCGCAAGATTTCCCCGTTCTTCATCCCGGGCACCATCATCAACATGATCTCAGGCAACCTGTCGATCATGTTCGGCTTCAAGGGCCCTAATCTCGCCATGGTGACGGCGTGCGCGACGGCAACCCACTGCATCGGGGATTCCGCTCGCCTGATCGAATACGGCGACGTGGATGTCATGGTGGCGGGGGGGGCAGAAGCAGCGGTGACACCGCTGGCCGTCGGCGGATTCGCCTCGGCGCGGGCACTGAGCTGCCGCAATGACGAGCCGGCCACCGCAAGCCGGCCCTGGGATACCGGCAGAGACGGCTTTGTCATCGGCGAAGGCGCAGGCGTCATGGTGCTGGAGGAATATGAGCATGCGCGCGCCCGTGGGGCAAAGATTTACGGGGAACTCGCCGGGTTCGGCATGAGTGCGGACGCCTTTCACATGACCGCACCCAGTGAAGACGGCGAGGGCGCCGCGCGCTGCATGCACAACGCGCTGCGCAACGCGGGCTTGAACACGGACGAGATCGATTACATCAACGCGCATGGGACCTCCACGCCGCTCGGCGACCTGGCGGAATCGGCTGCGATGAAGCGCTGTCTGGGGCCCCACGCGGGCAGGACGGCGGTCAGTTCGACCAAATCGATGACGGGCCATCTTCTGGGAGCCGCCGGCGGTGTCGAGGCGATTTTTGCGGTGTTGAGCATTCGCGACCAGGTTGCGCCTCCGACCATCAACATTTTTGAGCAAGATCCGGCGTGCGACCTGGATCTTGTGCCGAATGTCGCACGCGAGATGACCATCCGCGCCGCCTTGTCGAACTCCTTCGGCTTCGGCGGCACCAATGGAACCCTGGTCTTCCGCAAGCTCTGAGGGGCCGTCGGTGCCCGGGCCGAGTGCTCGGTTGCGCCTACCCCCTATCCGCACTCTTCTCAAGGCGCTTCATGGGTAAACGACGCGCGCGACGCACGAAGCCCAGGCGACGGCCCGTCGGTCTGCTGCTGGCCGGGTTTCTGGGCGTGTGCCTGGGCGGTCTCATCGCCTATCTCAATTGGCCGGTGCCGCTCCCGACGACCCCTTACGCCTTTACGGTCACGCATGGCAGCAGCCTCAAGGCCACTGCCCGTCAGCTGACGCAGGCGCATCTTTTGCGCGAGCCCTGGACCTTCGTTCTGCTTGCTCGGGCGTTGGGCGAGGCTGCGGACGTCAAGGCGGGTAGCTACGCGCTCGCGAGGGCGGTGAGCCCGCTCGAACTCCTGCGGAAGGTCACGCAGAACGACGCGACGCAAAGCGAGATCACGTTCATCGACGGGTGGACCTTCGCGCAGATGCGGCGAGCGCTCGACCAGGATCCGGCCCTCGTCCATGAGAGCGAAGGCCTCAGCCCGGCGCAAATTATGCAGCGCCTCGGTGCGCGGGAAACCGACCCGGAGGGGCTCTTTTTCCCGGACACCTATTTTTTCCCGGTCGGGATGAGCGACTTGTCGATTCTTGCCCGCGCCTATCAGGCGATGCAGGTCCACTTGGCGCGCGAATGGTCGATGCGCGCGGCCGGCCTGCCCTACACGAGTCCGTATCAGGCGTTGATCATGGCCTCCATCATCGAGAAGGAGACAGGGCAGCCGACGGAGCGGGCCCGGATCGCGGCGGTGTTCGTGAATCGGCTGCGCCTCGGAATGCGCCTGCAGTCGGATCCGACGGTCATCTATGGCTTGGGCTCCACCTACGACGGCAAGCTGCATGTGCGCGATCTCACCCACGACACGCCGTACAATACCTATACGCGCAGCGGGCTGCCGCCAACGCCGATTGCCATGCCCGGGCTCGCTTCCATTCATGCGGCGTTGCATCCTGCGCAGTCCAAGGCGTTATACTTCGTAGCCAAGGGCAATGGAACGCATGCGTTCTCGGACACCCTGGCTCAGCACGATCGCGCGGTGATGAAATATCAGATTCGAGACCGTCGTGGGCCTCGCAAAGCCGGATGAGGGAGCCGTGAGAGGAAAGTTCATTACCGTCGAGGGCATCGATGGGGCGGGGAAGAGCACCCATATGGACTGGCTCGCGCAGCGTATCAGCGCCGCGGGGCATGTTGTCAGGGTCACCCGGGAGCCCGGCGGGACGCCGCTGGGTGAGAAGCTCCGCAGCCTGCTGCTGAGCGAACCCATGCATGCCGAGACGGAGGCACTCCTGATGTTCGCGGCCCGCCGCGAACACCTGGCGCAGGTCATCGCGCCGGCACTGGCCGGCGGCACGTGGATAGTGTGCGACCGGTTCACGGACGCGAGCTACGCCTATCAAGGCGGCGGGCGTGGGCTGGCGGCATCCCGGCTCGCCCAGTTGGAATCGTGGGTACAAGGGGATCTGCAGCCCGATCTGACGCTTCTTTTCGATCTGGTTCCGGAGGAGGCGAAGAGGCGGCTTGCGCACGCGCGCGCCCTGGACAAGTTCGAGCAGGAGCAGGGCCTTTTCTTCGAACGCGTGCGGGCGGCCTACCTTGAACGCGCGCGGCAGTTCCCCCAGCGTATCCATGTGATCGACGCGAGCCGTTCCGTGGAGTCGATCCGCGAGACGCTGGCCGGACTTCTGGACGATCTTTGAGGCATGGATGATCTGCCCTGGCAGCACGACGCGCTGGATACCATGCTCGGGCGTGCGGACCTGCCGCAGGCACTGCTGCTGGCCGGCAGCAAGGGGATCGGCAAGCGCACCTTCGCGGCCGCTCTGATCGCCGCCATGCTGTGCGAATCGCCGCGCCCACCGGGGAGGGCGTGCGGTGCCTGTCCCTCATGCGAATGGCTGCGGGCGGGCAGCCATCCCGATTTTCGCCTGGTTTCCCCGCAATCCGAGAGTGAGGGCGACGGGTCGAAGGGGACGGACGAGACCCGCCCGGGCACCAGGAAGGGGAGCCACCAGATCGCCGCCGAACAGGTGCGCATGCTCGCCGATTTCGTGAACCTCTCGGCGCACCGGGCAGGACGAAAGGTTGTTCTCATTTCGCCGGCCGAGGCGATGAACAGCTTTGCCGCGAATAGCCTGCTCAAGATCCTTGAAGAGCCGCCGGGAGAAACGACGTTCCTCCTGCTCACGCACCAGTCTCAGCGGCTCCTGCCCACGATACGCAGCCGTTGCCAGCGTCTGGACATGGCCGCGCCGCCGCACGCCCAGGCCATTGCATGGCTTGAGTCGCAGGGCGTTGCCGATGCCTCGGCGGCGCTCGCGTATGCCGGCGGGGCGCCGCTTGAGGCGCTCGATGCGTTCCGGGGCAACGAGAGGAGCCGCCGCAGCAGCCTGTTGACGCCCCTGTGCGAGCCGGCGACGCTCGATGTCCTCGGCCTCGCGGAAACGCTGGCGAAGGAGGAAATGCCGTCTCTTGTGAGTTGGCTGCAAAAATGGGTGTATGATCTGATCGCCTCGCGCCTTGCCCGGCGCATCCGCTACAATGTAGCGCTGATTCCGGCGATCGAGCGGCTCGGGCGGGCGGCGGACATCTCCCGGCTGCTGGCCTACCAGAGGACATTGGCCGAGACGCAAGCGGTGGCCGGTCACCCCCTGAATGCACAGCTCCTGCTGGAGCGCCTGTTCTTTGACTACGCCGAAATATGGAACGTAGGGGAAGGAGAGATTGATGGTCGAGCCTAATTTGCCCGCAGGCGGGCGCCCGGGTGTCCTGTCCTTGAGTATCAAGGAGAAATCCGCTCTTTTCGCGGCCTACATGCCGTACGTCAAGGGGGGGGGCATCTTCATTCCGACGACGAAGTCCTATCACCTCGGCGACGAGGTGTTCATGCTGATCAGCCTGATGGAGGATCCGATGCGGATTCCTGTCGCCGGAAAGGTGGTCTGGGTGACGCCGGCTGGGGCGCAAGGCAACAAGTCCCAGGGCATCGGCGTCCGCTTCAACGATAACGAAGGCAGCGTCGCCGCGCGCAACAAGATCGAAGGGCTGCTCGGCGGATCGCTGAAGTCGACGCGCCCGACCCACACGTTGTGAGCCGCAACAGCCCGGGCGGGTTCGTATTCTGGCTGTCGTTCCTGGGGGCGACGCGTCCGACCCGGCGTGCCCTCGCTTGGTTTTCCGGGTTTCCTCGGAGGATGTCTTCGGTGCAGCCGAGTTCACAGGGACGGACCCATGAGCGCTGAGGCATGGCTCGTCGATTCGCATTGCCATTTGAACTTTCCGGAGCTCGCGAGTCGCCTGCCGGAGGTCTTCGCCCGCATGCGCGAGAACCGCGTCGCGCATGCGCTGTGCGTGGGGGTCAATCTGAAGGACCTGCCCGCGATTTTGGCGCTCGCCGACGCCCAGCCGTTCATCTCGGCCTCCGTGGGAGTCCATCCGGACTACGAAGACGCGCCGTCGCCTGATGAGGCGGCCCTTGCCCGCTGGGCTTCGCATCCCAAAGTGGTGGCCATTGGGGAGACCGGGCTCGATTACTACCGGTTGAAAGAGGGCCCGGAATGGCAACGGGAACGGTTCAGGGTCCACATCCGTGCGGCGCGCGCCTGTGGGAAGCCGCTCATCGTGCATACCCGAGAGGCCGCCAGCGACACGCTCGCGATCCTGGCTGAGGAGGGGGCCGACGCGGTCGGGGGCGTCATGCACTGTTTCACGGAAAGCTGGGAAGTGGCGCAACGGGCGATGGACCTGAATTTCCTGATCTCCTTCTCGGGGATCGTGACCTTCAAGAGTGCGGCCGCCGTGCGCGAAGTCGTGAAGAAGGTGCCTTTGGGCCGGATGCTGGTGGAAACCGATTCCCCCTACCTGGCGCCCGTTCCCTTTCGGGGCAAGGTGAACGAACCGGGCTTCGTGAGGCATGTGGCGGAAGAAATCGCACGCATCAAGGAAGTCCCCTTCGAGCAGGTGGCGCGGGCGACCACGGATAATTTTCGCCGGTTGTTCGGCGGCGCCTGATGGAAATCGTTTGCCTCGGAACCGGCTCGAGCACCGGGACGCCGGTGATTGGCTGCGACTGCGCGACGTGCCGTTCGGTGGATCCCCGCAACAAGCGGACACGGGCCTCGGTGGCCGTCGTGATCCCGGAAGGGCCGACGCTCCTGATCGACACCGGGCCGGATCTTCGGCTGCAGGCATTGCGTGAAGGCCTCATACAGGTGGACGGGGTCCTCTATACCCATACCCACGCCGATCACTTGAACGGCATCGACGATCTGCGCAACTTCTGCTACCTGCAGCGCGCCCCGATCCCCGTCTTCGGCAACGAGAACACCGTCCGCGACATCCAGGCACGCTTCGGCTATGCCTTCGCGCCCCCTGGCCATCATTGGGATAAGCCCGTGCTCACCGCCCACGCGGTGGACGCGCCCTTCCAGGTCGCCGGGTTGGACGTGACGCCGCTGCCCGTCTTGCATGGGAAGCTGCCCATCCTGGGCTACCGCATCGGGGATATCGCCTACATCACGGACGTCTCGGAGATTCCTGAAGCGACCCTGCCGCTGCTGCGGGATCTTGATGTGCTGATGCTCGACTGTCTGCACGATCGCCCGCACCCCACCCACATCCATCTCGCGCGATCGCTGGAATATGCGCAGGCCATTTCGGCGCGCAAGACCTATTTCATCCACATGACCCACCGGATGGAGTTCGTGGACACCAGCGGGAAGCTTCCCGACGGGGTCGAACTCGCCTACGATGGGCTACGCGTCCGCGTCGCCCCACGCTAGCGTCGTCCGGCCTGGGCACAGGCGAATGCGGCACCGCCGCGCGCCAATTGTCCAGAGGATGCGCGGCAGTTGCGGGGCAGACCCACGCCTGATCCCTGCAAGTGATCCTGATGCGTTTGCCTGCGCTCGCTATAATTACTTCATTCCCGTCTAACGGGGGCGGCATCAGGCGGGGCGGGCGTGCCTTTTGGCGCAACGCCTTGAGGTGTCGGCGGTCCCCGTTTCTCAGAGGTTGCTACGCGCCGCCGTGATCAGCTCCGGCCAGAGGCGTGTGGGCTTGACCATCGGCGCAGGGCCATCGCGGTGGGGCTGGACCCCGCCCCCGGCAGGCGCATCCGCCGAGCCGCAGGCGCTCGGCATTCTGGGAGCTCGATATGGCAACGATGAAAGCGGTTCGTATTCATGAGTACGGCGGCCCCGATGTGATGCGGATCGAGGATGTCCCGATTCCGGCGCTGATCGCGGGGCGCGTACTGGTCCAGGTCCATGTGGCCGCGGTCAATCCTGTGGACTGGAAAATCCGCGAAGGCTACCTGGGCAGGGATCGGAGCATGCCGCTCGTGCTCGGGGGCGATTTCGCCGGCAGGGTCGTGGCCGCTGGCCACGGCGTGTCCGACTATCAGCAGGGAAACGCCGTGTTCGGACACTGTTCCGAAGGCGCCTATGCCGAATATCTGCTCGCGGCCCCCAAGGCGATTGCGCATAAACCCAATGGGTTGAACATGATCAACGCGGCATGCCTGCCCGTCGCGGGATTGACGGCTTGGCAAGCGTTGTTCGATACGGCTGACTTGAAGGCCGGACAGACGGTGCTGGTTCACGGGGGCGCGGGAGGCGTCGGTCATTTCGCCATCCAGCTGGCGAAATGGAAAGGCGCGACCGTGTGGGCCACCGCGAGCGCTCCCCAACACCCCTTCTTACGCCGCCTGGGCGCCGATCGGGTCATGGACTACCGCACCCAGCGCTTCGAGGATCTGGGCCGTGCGGACGTCGTGCTGGACACGATCGGCGGGGAGACGCAGACGCGTTCCTGGGCGGCCCTCGTGCCCGGCGGAATGCTCGTTTCTCTTGTCGAGCCGCCGGTTCAGGAACTGGCCCAGGCCGCCAAGGCGCGGGGAAAGATGATCTTCCGCCACGATGACCCCGAGGCGCTCGCCGAGCTCGGGCGGCTGGCCGCCCGAGGCGAGATCCATGTGCATGTCGGCAAGGTGCTGCCCTTGTCCGAGGCTCGACAAGCGCTGGAATGGAGTCAGTCGCGCCACGCGACAGGCAAGATCGTCCTGCAGCTCACCGAAGATTGAGACGCACGCATTCGGCGTGGTGCTAGAGCCAATGCCGGAACAGACGGGCGAAGAATTCCCGGAATCGCTCTCGGAATGGACGTTTTTCCCATTGTGAAAGCGTGACTTGCCGGGATTCCTTAATGTCATGCTCGAACATTGCCTCCATCTGCCGCCCGAAATCCCTGCCCAGGATAATGGCATTGACTTCGTTGTTGCTGGCGAAGCTCCACATGTCCATGTTGGTGGATCCGACCGTCGACCAGACGCCGTCAATGGTGGCGGTCTTGGCGTGAAGCAGCGCATGTTTGCGCTCGTAGATCTTTACCCCGGCCTTGAGCAGCTGCGTATAGAAGGAGCGGCCGGCATACATGGCGAGCGGGACGTCGCTGCGGCTCGGCAGAATGAGCTTGACATGGACGCCGCGCTTGGCCGCATCGATCAGTGCGGCCAGCGTCTGTCGATTCGGCACGAAATAGGCGGAGGTCACGTGGATGTACCGAACGGCCGCCGCAAAGGCCGTCTGGTACATCTCGTAGGTGAGGCGGTGTTTCTTGCCCGGACTGCTCCCGATGACCATGACGTAATCGTCGCCTTGCGGGACGAGCGGCGGGAAGAAGTCCCTGTGCGGAAGGGAGGGGCCGTCCTGATGGCGCCAGGTGGAAAAGAAAAGGCGTTGAAACTGCGCGACCACCGGCCCCCGAATCGCCACATCGGTGTCCCGCCAGGGAAGTGTGCGGCCGGTCGGGGTGCTTGAGTAGACATTGCCGATGTTGACGCCGCCGGTAAAGGCGATCCTCCCGTCGACCACGAGGATCTTTCGGTGGTCGCGCCGCGTGATGAACCACTTTCGGCGTACGTGAAACGGATTGATCGGATTGAACTCCAGCACGTGAACTCCGCCTCGGCGAAGCGCCCGAAACACGCTGGCAGGGGTATCGCGGCTTCCCACCGCGTCGTAGATCAGATTCACATCCACCCCCTGCGCGCTCTTTCGGATGAGCAGGCGTGCCAGTGCCCGATCGCTCTCCATGTCGCCGAAGATGTAGGTCTCCAGATCGACCGAATCACGGGCGCCGCGAATGGCTTGCTCCATCGCGGTCGTGACCTGCCTGCCGGTGAGGAGGGTCACGGCGTTGCCGGCGACCAGCGGCATCCCGCTCACAGATTCCATGAGCCGGATTTGTCGTTCCACGAGCGGGTCCGCAGCGGAGCGCCGCGCGAGACGGGAGATCGTGGCGGCGCTCTCCGCCGGGCTTTCGCGGCGGCCATCACGCACGATGATCGGCGGGCCGTCGACGGGACGCTTCTCGAGCAGGCTTACGTTCGGTAGCGCAGGGAGGGTGCAGCCGGCGGCGAGCAGGCTGCAGAGAAGGGCGCAAATAAGCCCCCTGAGGCGCCGTGCCGTCGCGTGCGCCGGCAGTCTTGCTCGCCAATGGCGGGGCGCGGGAATCCATCGCCCGGCGGGAGCCATGTGCGCGATGCCCCCTTTCGCCATGCGAACGGGGGCGGGTCGTTGTCCGTTTGAGTCGATCGAAGCCTCCCGCGACACTTCAGGACGCCGGAAACGGCCGCCCGGCGGTGCAATAATCACGAATCGGAGCGGGCGCTATCGCACACCCGCCTTGTCGCGAGCCAATAACCCGGCCAGCGCGAGCGCATCGCGCGGCGCATGGCCCGCCTCGTCGTTGTCGAAATAAAGGAAGACGTCTCTGTGCTCTTGCGTCCACGCGCGGCAACGCTCGGCCCAGTGAGCGAGGCGGGCTTCGTCGTAGCCGCCGCGATAGGGACCGTCGGGCCCGTGCAGCCGGACGTAGACAAAGCGAGCCGTCGCTTCGAGGGAGGGCGTTTGCCCATTGAGTTCATAGATGCACAGGGCGGCGTTGCGCTCTGCCAGCAGGCCGTATGTGCGATCGTTGAACCAGGACCGGTCCCGGAACTCGAATGCATAGGCGAGGCCCGCCGGGAGAGCGCGAAGAAACCCTGCCAGCCGGTCGGGGGAGGACGGGAAGCGAGGCGGCAACTGAAAGAGGATGGGTCCGAGTTTCCCTTGCAGGTGCGTGACCCGTTCCAGGAACGGCGAAAGCGTTTGGCTGGGTTCCCGAAGTCTCTTCACATGAGTGATGAAGCGGCTCGCCTTGACGGCGAACAGAAAGTGTGTGGGCGTGGCGTCGTGCCACGACGCAATGGTTTCCGCGCTCGGCAGGCGATAGAAGGTGTTGTTGATCTCCACCGATTCCAGGTGGCTGGCATAGTAGGCAAGCCACTGACTTCGAGGAACCGCGGCGGGGTAGAACGGGCCGACCCAGTGGGCATAGGACCAGCCGGACGTGCCGAGGTGGATGGTGCTCATCGTGCCTCGTCGAGCCTATCGCCCTCATGCCGTTCGGGGGTGTCACAGACCGGAAAATCGAAGATGATGCAAGGGCTTGGCGTCCTCAGCCTGACCGCTGCGGTGCGCATCTCCTCCATGCTCAGAAGATCGGCAAAGCCTTCCAGCCCCCGAATGTCGGCAATCCGGCGGAGCAGCTCGGGACCCCCGGCCACATCGACGCTTTCAGGCATGCCGGGACGGGCGCGGGGGCACAGCCGGGTAAAGAGGACATGATTGAAGTCTACCGGCAGCAAGACCTCAAAGGGCTGGCGCTGCTCGACGAATGTGCGCATCGCGGCGGACGCCCCCGCCCGGGGCCAGACCAGCGGTGCGCGCGGCGCTTTGTCCATGGCCTGTGGACGATCACGCGTTTTGCGAAAGCGCGGACATCACGCGCGCCTCGATGGCGCGACGGGATATGCCGAAGCGTTCCAGAAGTTCCTGCCCTTCCCCCGAGCGCGGCTCCTCGCTGACGGCGAGCTTGTGAACCGTTCCCAGGCCGCTGACCGCCGAGGCCACCGCATCGCCGAGCCCGCCCTCGATCCAGTGGTCTTCAACGACGAAAAGCGTCGCCGTCTCGCGCGCGGCGGCGCGCAAGGTCTCGGTAGCCAGCGGTTTGACGCAGTACGCATCGATCACCCGCACCATGACGCCCTTCTGTTTCAATGCCTCATGGGCGGCGAGCGCCTCGTGGACGGTGATCCCTGCGGCGACAAGGGTGGCGCGGTCGTGTTCAGAGCTTCGCAAGACCTTGGCCCCGCCCACGGGAAAAGTCTCGGCGTTGCCATAGACCACCGGCGTGGCCGGGCGGGTGGTACGGATGTATACCAGGCCGGGGCCGGTCACCGCCTGTTCCGTCACCCGTTCGGCGGATACCGCGTCGCAGGGATAGAAGATCGTGCTGCCGTGCACCGCACGAAACATCGCAAGATCCTCCAATCCCATCTGCGACGGGCCGTCCTGACCGATCGAGATGCCGGCGTGGCTGCCGCAGAAGACCAGATGGCGCGGCTCGCTGTGGCCGGCCATGCGGATGAAGTCGTATGCGCGCGACAGGAAGCAGGCAAAGGTCGCGACGACGGGAACCTTGCGGCCAGCCGCCAGCCCCAGGCCGGTGCCCGCCATATTCTGCTCGGCAATGTAGCCTTCGAAGAAGCGCGAGGGATACGCCTTGGCGAACGCTTTGGTGCGCGTCGAGTCCTGCACGTCGCCGTCCAAGGCTACAATGTCCGGATGCAGCGCGCCCAGTTTCTTCAGCGCATGGCCGAAAGCGTCGCGGGTCGCGACCGGCTGGCCCAGCGCGTAGGCCATTTCAATCGGCGGGGGAGTCGCAGACGCAGAGGCGGTGTCTTCCGGCATGCCGACGTGCTGAGCGACGACCCGCATCGGGGCGGCCGGGGGCACCCCCAATTCCGACAGCGCACGGGCCATCTCGTCCCGATCGAGGGCTTTGCCGTGCCACCCTGGCGCGCCTTCCAGGAAGGATATCCCCTTTCCCTTCTCGGTGCAGGCAATAATGGCACTCGGTCCACGGGACTGCGCATCGTATAAGGCATCCAGCAGTTCGTTCACGCGGTGCCCGTTGACCACCTGGGTATGCCAGCCGAAAGCGGCGAAGCGGCGCGCCAGCACCTCGGCATCGTGCCGGAACGGCGTCGGACCGCTTTGGCCGAGCCCGTTCAGGTCAATGATCGCGACGATCCCTTGCAGGTGGTTGAGCGCGGCGAATTGGGCCGCCTCCCAGACCGATCCTTCCGAACACTCGCCATCGCCGAGCAGACAATAGACACGGGCATCGATGCGATCGAGCCGGTTGGCAAGCGCCAGCCCGTTGGCTGCCGCGAGGCCCTGCCCCAACGACCCGGTGGCCACCTTTACCCACGGGTTTCGCGGTGTCGGGTGGCCTTCCAGGATGCTGTCGATGCGCCTGAGCGTAAGCAGGTCCTCGGTGAGGGCCCCAGCCGCGTGCAGCGCCGCCCACAGGATAGGGGCGGCGTGGCCCTTCGACAGAATGAACGTATCGGTGTCGCGCGCATGAGGCTCGGCCGGGTCCCAGCGCATTTCGTGGAAGAACAAGGTCGCCATGATTTCCGCGCAGGACAGGCAAGACGTCGGGTGCCCCGAGCCCGCCTCCGTGGTCATCCGGATGCTGTCGATGCGCAGCAGCCGGGCCATCTCGCGCAAGGGTTCCTCGTCGCTCCGGTTGAGCCGCTTTTGGCGCTGAGCGTCCAGATTCCTCATCAGTTGATCATAGGGGTCGATGAACTTCTGGATGCCTTCATTCTCCAGCTGCGACGTTACCAGATGAATATCGATGCCGAGGGTGGCGAGCTGTTCCAAGGACTGCCGGGCATCGTCCAGGCCCTGTGCGAGGGTCTCGCCGGCCGTGCCGTGCTCGGCAAACGCCGCAATGGTCTCGGGCGGCATCGTATTGATCGTGTGCGGACCGATCAAAGGCTCGACATAAAAGGTATCGGGATAGGCGGGATTCTTGGTGCTCGTGCTCGCCCAAAGCAGGCGTTGCGGTCGGGCGCCCTGCGCGCTCAAATCCTTCCAGCGGGCGGTGTCGAGCATCGCCTGGAAGCTCGCATAGGCGAGCTTGGCGTTGGCAATGGCCGCATGCCCCAGCAGGCTTTCCGGCAGGCGACTAGCCTGGGCATCGCCCGGCCGCATGCGATGCGCGAGCAACTGGTCGACCAGCGTGTCGATGCGGCTCAGGAAGAAACTCGCGACCGAGTGAATGTTCTGAAGGGGCAGGCCGGCTTGCAATCGCCGCTCCAGAGCCCGGATATAGGCCTGCGCCACGGCCTCGTAGCGCTCGACCGCGAACAGCAAGGTGATGTTGACGTTGATCCCGCGAAGGAGCAATTCCTCGACCGCCACACACCCTTCGGTGGTCCCGGGAATCTTGATGAGGAGATTCGGGCGTCCGACCAGCTGGGCAAGGCGCTGGCCTTCGTCGATCGAGCCGCGTGCATCGCGTGCCAGATGGGGCGAGACTTCCAGGCTCACGTAGCCGTCCGCGCCGCCGGTCCGCTCGTACACCGGCCGCAGGACGTCGCACGCCTGGCGAACGTCGGTCGTGGTGAGCTCATCGTAGATGGCTTCCGTGGTGAGATGGTGGTCGGCAGCGTGTTCGATCTGGCTGCGATAGTCGCTGCTGCCGAGGATCGCCTTGTTGAAAATGGCGGGGTTTGAGGTGACGCCGCCCAGTCCTTCGTACTCTACGCGCCGGGCGAGTTCGCCTTGGGCCAGCATGGCGCGGGTCAGATTGTCGAGCCAGTAACTCTGGCCGTGTTCCTTCAGCATGAGAAGCGGATTCATCCTGAATTGTCCTAGAAATGTGATCGAACATGGTCGCGGGGAGGGGCGACCTCATTTTGATCTCGTTTCGCTCTCCGTGCGGACGCCGGGTGCCTGCGAAGCGCTGTGCTTTTCCCTGCCGGCGCGGTGGAACGTGCGCGGTCACGTCATCTGGCGGCTTGCTGCGGCACGCCTTGGGCCGTGGCTTGGGATCCGCGCTGGGCGCATCTGGCGGCGATGGCGCGCGGCGTGTGGCGCATCTTGCCTGTCTCGTGCCGGGCGTCGCAGGCCCGCCTGACCCCGACAAACGCGAAGCGGCGCCCCGACGACCTTGCGCTTGCACGGGTTCGCGTCTTCCCTCGGGCGGCGACCGGACCTCATCGCCGTCCAGGCGCCGACACGCGATCAATGGGGCAGCCCTAGGTGACATTCATGATCACATCCAAATACCTTCGCCTATGGAATAGCGCAACCCTCAATTGCCTGAAGAACACAGAGGGTGGACGGTTGGCCGGATGAACGGCCTTTGCGCGGCAGGCCGTGCCGCGCTGACCGCGGTTCGCACGCCTCAGACGGCCTCGCGAACGGTTATACTCTTAGAGTATAGAACAGGTGTTTTGCACGGACAGCAAGGACGGGCGCCCGCTCCGCGGGGGCATTCGATGGGAATTGCGCAAGAGCGTAGCCGCAAGTGGGCGAGGCCAAGATGCCGACGATCTCCATGGCCGATGTGATCTGGCCACAGGCGTGCCTGGTCGTGACCGACGTCCAGGTGGATTTCCTACCCGGGGGCGCCCTGCCGGTGCCAGAGGGCAACCAGTTGTTGCCGGTCGTGCGTGCCCTCATGGAGTCGGAGCGCTTCGGCCTCGTCGTGGCCACGCAGGATTGGCATCCTCCCGACCATGTTTCCTTTGCCAGCAGCCATTCGGGCCGGCTCGCCTACGATGTCGTCGACCTGTACGGGCACGCCCAGGTGCTCTGGCCGGATCATTGCGTGCAAGGCTCGTTGGGCGCCCAGCTGCACCATTATCTGCCCTGGGTGCGCTGCGCTGCGATCATTCGCAAGGGGATGAATCGAGCGGTCGATTCGTACAGCACCTTCCGAAACAATTGGGACGCATCGGGCAACCGCGATGCGACGGGCCTTGCGGATTATCTGCGGGGGCGCGGCGTGCACGATGTCTTCCTGTGCGGGCTGACGCGCGAATTCTGCGTCAAATGGAGCGCCGAGGATGCGGCCCAGGCCGGCTTCCGGGTCTGGGTGATCTGGGATGGGACGCGGGCTCTGGATCCCGGTACGGACCAAGGCATCGAGAGCGCGCTGAAGGTCAAGGGCATCGGCATTGTCCACTCCCCCGAGCTTTGGGACGCGGCACGTGCGCCCTAGACTCCAGACCTGACGCCCCCCAAGGCTGAAGGAATGCGCTCCGGGATTTCCGCAATCCTGTCCCTCGCGCCGGCGCAAGGACCCATGCTCCCACGTCGATCGTGGGCACGCTCTATACTGGGAATAGTCCACGTTGTGCTACCGGAGACCTTCTGGAAAGTCGTACCCGTCAGCGGCGGGAAATCCGCCCACGCGCGGTTGCCCCGTTCCTGCAGGGCTTCTCCTTGGGCCATGAGGCACGCGCGCCAGGACGCTCTCCTCCGCGATGCGCGATCGGGCGAACATGGCGCGTGAGTGCCTTTGTTGGCTGTTGGCGAAGGGGAGGTTTTAACGGATTATTTAATCTTGTTCATATATGTCTATAATTATCTAAATGGACAAGCACTACAACATCAGCGACTTCGCCCGCCGGGTAGGTCGATCAGCTTCAACCGTTCGCCGGTGGGAGCGCGAAAGTGCGCCAAACGACTGCGGATGAATCCGATGCGCAGATATGTGCAACTTTTTAGGAACAGTGCACCGTATGGCCGAGCCGAACGGCGAGGGCCCCACACCGGGACCCCGTTCACAGGGAAGATGGTCGTTCGTCTGGTGGCTGGTGGCCGCCGTCCTGGGCATTGCATACGTGCAGTATGTGGCACAGGACAGGGCGACACCCGGCATTTCGTACACCGCGTTCAAGCGGGATGTCGCGCAGAACCGGGTCGCATCGATCATCCTCACCGGGCACCGGGTCGACGGCGTGTTCCGCGCGGCCGCGGGCAAGAAGACGGCACGCTTTTCCACGGTCATCCCGGTGATCCAGGATGTCCAGTTGCTGGCGCTGCTCGAGCAGCACCGTGTGGTGATTTCTGCCCAATCCCCCCGGCGTGTGGGGGTAGCCGAACTGCTGCTCGGCCTGCTGCCGTGGGTAGCGCTTGCCCTGTTGTTTTATTGGGGACTGCGCCGCTTGCGCGACGGGATGCTGGGCGCCGGCGGTGGACTGTTCAACTTCGGGAAATCGCGTGCCAAGCGTTTCGAGAAAGGGACGACGTCAGTCACCTTCTCGGACGTTGCGGGGCTCGACGAGGCCAAGCAGGATCTTCGGGAGGTCATCGGGTACCTGAAGGAACCTGAACGCTATCAGGCCCTGGGGGCCAAGATTCCACGCGGCATCTTGCTGATGGGGCCGCCCGGCACCGGCAAGACCCTCCTGGCCAAGGCCGTGGCGGGGGAGGCGGAGGTCCCGTTTTTCAGCATCAGCGCTTCTGAATTCATCGAAATGTTCGTGGGCGTGGGCGCGGCGCGGGTGCGCGACATGTTCGAGAGCGCCAAGCGGGAAGCGCCGGCAGTCCTCTTCGTCGACGAGGTTGATTCCGTCGGACGCACCCGCGGCGCCGGCCTGGGAGGCGGTCACGACGAGCGCGAGCAGACGCTCAACCAGATTCTGTCCGAAATGGATGGTTTTGCGCCCCATGAGGCGGTCGTGGTGCTGGCCGCGACCAACCGCCCGGACGTCCTGGACGCCGCGTTGCTCAGGCCCGGTCGGTTCGATCGCAAGATCACGTTGGATTTGCCCGAGAAGGCGGCGCGGGCGAAAATTTTGGCCGTGCACACCCGCCATGTTCCCTTGGCGACGGACGTGGATCTGGCGGCCATGGCGGCGCGGACCGTGGGGTTCTCCGGGGCGGAACTGGAGAACCTGGTCAACGAGGCGGCGCTTCTTGCCGCCAGAGACAGGCGCTCGGCGGTCGATGGGTCGGCCTTCGCCGAGGCGCGCGACAAGATCTTGCTGGGCGCCCCGCGCGAATCGATCCGCAATGAGGAGGAGAAACGCATCGTCGCCTACCATGAGGCCGGACACGCATTGCTGGCAAGCCTGCTGCCCGAGACCGACCCGCTGGAGAAGGTGACGATCATCCCGCGCGGCCGGGCGCTGGGCGCCACCGAACAGACACCGGAGGAAGAACGCCACAATCTGCGGCGAGGCTATCTCCTCTCGCGGCTGGGCGTGATGCTGGGCGGGCGGATCGCCGAGCGTCTGGTGTTCGGGGAGGTGTCTTCCGGGGCGGAAGATGATCTGGTGCAGGCTACGCGGCTGGCGCAGCGGATGGTGGCGCGGTGGGGCATGAGCGAGCGCCTGGGGCCGGCTGCCTTTCGTCATGCGGAAGAGCATGTATTTCTGGGACGAGACGTGGCCCAACCGCGCGACTTCAGCGAGCATACCGCCCGGCTGATCGACGACGAGGTGCGTTCGCTTCTGGCCGGCGTCGAGGACCGTGCGGCGCGTCTGCTGGGCGCGCATCGTGGCGCACTGGATGCGGTGGCCGGCGGACTTCTCGAGCGAGAGACGCTCACTGCCGAGGCGGTCCGGCGGACGCTCTCCGCCGACCCGGCAAACACCCTGGAAGCATTGCGATGATCGGCAAGTCCGTCACGATCTTCAGACTGTTCGGGTTCGAGGTCAAGCTCGATGCCAGTTGGATCCTGCTCGCCGTGCTCGTGACCTGGACGCTTGCCGTGGGTGTCTTTCCGTCCACGGCGCCCCATCTTCGGGCGGCGGCGTACTGGTGGATGGGGATTGCCGGCACATTCGGGCTGGTGGTGTCGATCATCTTCCACGAATTGTGCCACTCGCTTGTGGCGCGCCGCTTCGGGCTGCCCATGCGGGGCATCACGCTCTTCATCTTTGGCGGCGTGGCAGAGATGGAGGATGAACCGCCAAGCGCGCGCGCCGAGTTTCTCGTGGCCGGCATCGGGCCGCTGGCCAGCATTGCGGTCGCCCTGGCGCTTTATGGGTTGACCACGGCCGGCCGTTCGTTTGCCTGGGCCGAGCCGCTGCTCGCGGTGACCCATTACTTGGCCTATCTCAACTTGATCCTTGCGTTTTTCAATCTCGTGCCCGCCTTCCCGCTGGACGGCGGGCGCATGCTGCGCGCGACCTTGTGGGGCTACCAAGGCGACATGGAGAGGGCTACCCGGATCTCGTCACAGATCGGCGCGAGTTTTGGCATTGCGCTGATCGTTCTGGGCCTGTTTGCGGTGCTCGAGGGCAATCTCATCGGCGGAATCTGGTGGTTCCTGATCGGCATGTTCCTGCGCAGCGCCGCCAAGAGTGCTTACCAACAGCTCCTGGTGCGCGATGCCATTGAACGGGAACCGGTCAGCCGCTTCATGAACCGGACCCCGGTGACGGTCCCGGCCGGAATCACCGTGCAGCAGCTCGTCGATGACTACATCTATCGTTATCACTTCAAGATGTTTCCGGTGGTCGAGGGCGGTACGCTGGTCGGCTGCGTGACGACAACCGAGGTCAAGTCGCTCGCGCGAGCGCAATGGCCGCAGTTGACCGTCAAGGACATCCTGGTGCAATGCTCCCCGGATTCGGCGGTCTCGCCGACTACCAGTGCGCTGGCAGCCCTTTCCAGCATGAGCCGCAGCGGGCGCGCCCGACTCATGGTTGTCGACCAAGGGCGCCTCGTCGGCATCCTTTCCCTCAAGGATCTGATGGATTTTCTCGCCATCAAGCTGGAGTTGAAATAACACGCAAATCGCGATAGCCCAGGTCTCAGACTGCACTGTTCCTAAAAAGGTGTCGAACAGGCGACAAGAAGCAGCACCAGGGCGTTGCGATTTCAGCGAACGCGGTGTTGAGGTCCTTCAGGAGTGCAGGCGTCAGCGTCTTGTGCGGTGGGGGCTTCATCCATCGTGGCGCAGCCCCGCTCTGCAAGCGGTTGACCGCCGCAGGGAAGCAGGATGGCTTGCCCCTGCGGCGGAGAGTACCGGCAGCACCGCTATCCTAGATGCCCCAATACCTCTCGGCACGGAATACCCTTAGACCGGATGCTTTGCGTCCTCGCCTTTGGGCGGGTTTGCTTTTTGAACGGCACACTTTCAGTATAGCAAACGGATGGGCTCAATCGAGTCGTCGGCCTCAAGACATCCACGGCGCCCCGCGTAGGACTCAGCCGGAACAGGCCGGCAAGGCGGTCAACTGGCGCATCACCTGGGTCGCGAACAGCACGCCGCGCGCGCGTACCGGCAGCCCCCCCGCATGGAGCGCTGCGGCCACCCATGTGTTGCAGGTATGGACTGCGTCGTAAATCCCCGTGGACGCAAAGAACTCGCCGTTCGTCGAAGGCTCCGGCCCGACCGGCACCAGTTGCCCGGCGCGCTGCCTTTTGAAAGAGTCGTTCAGATCATCGGCGAGGCGATGCAGGCCCGTGCGCGAAAGACATAGCCAGCGGATGCGCGTGCCATAGAGGGCGGGGGATCGGCTTGGGGCGGCGTGCAGGCCTTGCACCAGCAGCACGCTCCGGGAAGGCACGAGGGCGGCCAATGCCGCCCTTAAGCCCGGGTGGGGGGCCATGTAGAAGCGCCGATTGCCCCAGCCGATCAGCAAATACCGTGCATGGGGAAACCAGGGGCGCAGGTTTGGCCACAAGCGGCCGAGCGATTGAGGGCGGACGATGAGCCCGGTATGCCAGCCGTCGTCGGCCACGGCAACCTCGGCATGAGATGGCTGCGCCGAGGAACGGCGCGCGAGCGGGGCGGGCGAGAGCGTCCCTGCGCACGCCGCCGCGACAAGAAGCAGCGAGACGAGCGCCACGATGCCGGCCCACGCCCGGCGGTCGTTGTGATGCCCGGAGCATGTTCGCGCCATGGCCCAAGGATCCGTTTTCGCCGCGTTGTCCCTTCCTTCTCAGTCTAGAATGCCGGCGCGTCGCAACGTCGAGAATCCTCCCGCGCGGCCGGCTGGGTCACCAGGACGGTGTCTGCGGATAGGGGAACGGGGCCGTTGGGACGATGGAACGCGGGTAGGCTCATGGAAGGGCGCAAGGAACCGGCCTGTACGGGAACTTATGGACGCAATGGGGGCTCCAACGGTCGGCCAAGAGGGGTTTGATGGCCTGCCCTCTTGAGGAATCGGCGGTCGACCCGCATATGGGTTCACGAACCGCTTTGGAAATCCATTCGGGGGATCCCCATGCAAACATTTTTTCGCAACTGGGTGCTCGGACTCGCCGTCGCACTCTTGCCCTTGACTTCGATGGCCGCGTTGCTGCCGACCCCGCATCAGGTCGTGATGGCCGAGCAGGCCGGGAATTTTCAACAGGCGCAGCAAATGATGGCCCAGGTGCTGGCAGCGCATCCCAATAGCGCCAAGGCGCATTTTGTCGAGGCGCAGCTGCTCGCCCGGAGCGGGCAACGGAGCGCCGCGGCGCAAGAGTTGAGAAAAGCCGAGAGCATTGCCCCGGGGCTGCCGGGCATCTCGCCCGCCGCCGTGCACGCGCTCAAGGCGAGCCTCGCTCATGGGGCCCCGCAAGCGATGCACCGCCGTTCGCCGGGGGCCACTCTTGCGCTCGTGCTGGCTTTGTTGGGCGGAGCCATTCTTCTGATCATGCTGATCCGTTCCGTGTTCGCGCGGCGGCAGGCCGTCGCGGCACCTTATCCGGGCTACAACCCCTACGCTGCCGGGGGCATGATGGGCGGCTATCCAGGGCCCATGGGACCGAGTGCGGGGGGAGGGCTGGGGTCGTCCCTGGGCTCCGGGCTCGCCACCGGCTTGGGGATCGGCGCTGGGATGGCGGCCGGCGAGGCACTGGCCAACGGCCTGATCGGGGGATCCAACCCCGCCGCGCCGTCGAATGATTCCTGGGGCGACTCGTCCGGCGGCATCATGGGGGGGAACAATGATTTCGGCATCGGGGATAGCTCGTCGTGGGGGGATGGCGGATCCGATTTCGGTGCCGGCGGCGGCGACAGCTGGTAGGTCCTGCGGCGCGCGGGAATGCCCTCGGAGGCTTCGCCGCGCGCTTGGTACGCATGCCGGCGTCGACGGCGCCCCGGGGTGCGTGACCGGAGCGATCAAAGCTCGATTTGCGTGCCGAGTTCCACCACGCGATTGGTGGGAATGCCGAAGAACGCCGTTGCGCTGGCATTGTTCCGCGCCAGCATCACGAAAAGCTTCTCCCGCCAGAAGGCCATCCTGGCCGCGACCGTCGGAACGAGCGTTTCACGGGTCAAGAAGAAAGACGTTTGCCTCAGGTCAAATTCCATCCCGCGCTGCTGGCACTCTTCCAATGCCTGGGGAATGTTGGGCGAATCCTTGAAGCCATAGCGCAGGGTTACCCGATAAAAATTGAGCGGCAGGCTTTCGGCCTCTATCCGCTCGGCTTCGGGTACTGAGGGAACGTCGCGGGTGCGCACCGTCAAGATGACCACGCGCTCATGCAAGATCTTGTTGTGCGCGAGGTTATGGAGCAGCGAGTGCGGCACGCTCTGCAGGTTGGTCGTCAGGAAGATGGCCGTTCCCGGCACCCGCGGCACACTCCCATCCGTCAGGCTCGCGATGAAGGCCTCGAGCGGAATGGTGTCGGCGCGAAGGCGCTCGAACAGGAGCTCTCGACCCCGGTGCCAAGTCGTCATCAGGATGAACACGCCCAGGCCGATGGCCACGGGGAACCACCCGCCCTGGAAGAATTTGATTGCGTTGGCGCTGAAATAGGCGACATCGATGGTCAGGAAGAAGGCGATCACCGCCCCGCTCCTGAGCCAGCTCCAACCCCATAGGTGACGCACGACGATGACGGCCAGGAGCGTGGTCACGACCATGGTGCCGGTGACCGCCATGCCGTAGGCGTTGGCCAGAGCGTCGGAGGACCTGAAGCCGATGACCAGGACAGCGACGGCGAGGAACAGGGTCCAGTTCACCCAGGGCATATAGATTTGTCCGATCTCGTGGGTCGACGTGTGCACGATGCGCAGGCGCGGCGCATAGCCCAGTTGAACGGCTTGCCGGGTCAGGGAGAAGGCTCCCGAGATCACGGCCTGCGAGGCGATCACCGTGGCCAGTGTCGCCAGCACGACCATGGGATAGAGAGCCCAGTCGGGCGCGAGCAGGTAGAAGGGATTCTTGAGCGCCGCGGGGTCGTGGAGCAGCAGGGCGCCTTGTCCGAAATAGTTGATCACCAGAGCGGGCATCACATACCAGAACCACGCGGTGCGGATCGGCCGCCTGCCAAAATGGCCCATGTCCGCGTAAAGCGCCTCAGCCCCGGTGACCGCCAGGATGATGGCGCCGAGCGCAAGGAACCCTTGGACCTTGAAGCGGGCGAAGAATTGCGCTGCATAGAAGGGATTGAGGGCGAACAGCACCTGGGGCGCATGAAGGATATTGAGGAAGCCCAGAATCGCCAGCGCGGCGAACCAGACCACCATGACCGGCCCGAAGAGGCCGCCGACCCGCGCGGTTCCTTTGCGCTGGATGGAAAAAAGAGCAAGCAGGACGGCCAGGGTCACGGGGACCACGAAGCGCTTCAACTCGGGCGTGGCGATCTCGAGTCCCTCGACCGCCGAGAGGACGGAAATGGCTGGCGTGATGACCCCGTCGCCATAGAAGAGGGAAACGCCAAGCAGCCCGGTGACCATCACGAGCCATAGCGCGCGGCCTTTCGCGGAGAACTTGCGCATGGCGATGGCCATCAGCGCCATGATGCCCCCTTCGCCTTCGTTGTCTGCCCGCATGATGAACAGCACATATTTGAACGAGACGACGAGCATGAGGGTCCAGAAGAGCACAGACAGCACCCCCAGCATGTCCGCCCGGGTGAGCGCAATGTGATAGGTGGCGGAGAAGATCACCTGCATCGTGTACAGCGGGCTCGTGCCGATATCCCCATAGACGACGCCGAGCGCGGCGAGGGTCAGGGCAAGGAAGGTCTGCTTGCCGGCAACCTGGGCATCATGGGCGGACGTATCAGTCATAGCGCAACGATCAAATGCCAAAAGGGCGTATGATACTACGCCTTGGCGGGGGGAGGGTCGTCATTATCAGGATATCCTCGTCCGCAACAACCAGCCGTGTGGCAGGAGGACCCAGGCATTTAAGGTTCCCTTAAGGCGCACCCCTTATACTGGCTGCGTGCCGCACCGCCATGCGGCACGTCCATCCAAGGAGCAAGCCATGGGACTTCGATACAAGATGATGCCGTCTGCGGTCACCCGCACGCCGGTTGCGCGCCGGCCGCGTATTGTCCGGTCCAGGGCAACGCTGTCCGCGACGCGTGGGACGCATTGAACACTTGGCCGCTTGTGGACGGGGCTCCGAAACCTGCAAGCGCGGGGCGATGCGGATGAGGCGGCCCACGCAATGGCTGGCAAGGATGGCTCCCAGGCTCAATAGCAAACTCATGGGGGGGGCATCTCTCGAGGCGGGCCGCCGCCGATGCCCTTGGGCCGCTCCTGCGCCCACCTGGGGCGCTCGGGCGCGGGCTCGCGGCCTCTGGCTCTGGCTGTGGGTGGCCTGCGGACTGGGCGGATGTGCGAGCTACCACGCCAAGCCGCTCAATCTCGATCCGCTGCTCCCGTCCGACGTGACGCGGGTGCGCGTCGATGCCGCCCGGATGCCCTTGCCGGAACTCGCGGCCCATCGTTTCAATCCCGCCAAGGGCCTGGACATGACCGATGTGGCGATGCTCGCCGTCGTCGGCAATCCGCAGCTCAAGCTTGCCCGCGACGCGGCGCGCGTGTCGCGGGCACAAGCCTTTTCGGCCGGCTTGCTGCCATACCCGCGGCTTGACTTGAGCCAGGACTTCCCAACCGCCGGCCCCTCCACCAGTTCCGCCTTCGCCGCGGGACTCAGTTACGACACGGCGGCGTTGGCGACTTATGCCAGCCGTTCCCGCGCGGCGCAGGCCGCGATCAGAAGCGTCGATCTCGACCTGCTCTGGCAAGAGTGGCAAGTCGTGAGCGAAGCGCGCCTGCTTTTCATCCGCCACGCCGAGGAGAAGGCGCTCTCACGCCTTCTTCGGGCGCAGCAGGCGTTGTGGCGCGAGCGCTATCGCTATACGCGGCGGGCGCTTGCGCAGGGCAACACCACGCTCGACGTCGAGAGCGCCGACCTTTCCGCGCTACAGGCGGTGGACAGTGCACTGGACACGGACCGGCGGAAGGAAGCCGGCACGCTGCACGCGTTGAACGCCCTCCTCGGGCTTGCGCCGGAAACGCCGCTCGACCTGAGGGGCCCGACCGCTGTCCCAAGGCTCACCCGGGCGGATCTCGAGCGGGCGCTCGCGCAGCTTGCGCGCCGGCGCCCGGATCTTCTTGCCCTGCGGGCGGGCTACGAGAGTGAGGACGAACGCTACCGCGCGGCGATTCTTTCGCAGTTTCCCGCCATCGGCATCGCCTTGAACCGCGCCAGAGACACGAGCGACGTGTACACGGTAGGGTACGGCTTGACGTTGCGCCTGCCGTTCTTCAATGCGAGCCGGGGGCGCATTGCCGTGGCCCGCGCCACGCGTGGCGCCTTATACGATGCGTTTGAGGTGCGGGTCATGGCGGCCAAGGCACAGGCCCTGCGCCTCTTTGCCGACAAGAAGATGCTCGAGGCCCAACTCGCCGGTGTCAGGCGGGGCGTGGCGGCGCTCGATCGCGCCGTGAGCGAGGCGCGCCCCGCGTTCGAGGCGGGGAACATCAACGAGCTGACCTTCAGCACGTTGGAGGCGAGCCTGCTTGACCGGCGCATCGAGGCGGTGCATCTGGAAGATGCCATTTTTGAGCGGGCCAACGCCCTCGAGACACTGGTGGGCGAACAACTCCCCAATACCTTCAGGAAGACACAAGGATGAAAGGCAGTAGTCGGAAGGCGGCGATCTTCTTTTGCCTGTCGGCGGCCGCGGCCTCGCTGGCCATCGCCGGGCAGACGGTGACGGCTTTTGTCGAAACCGCCCGCATTGCGCACGTGCGCTTTCCCGTCACCGTGCGCGCCTATGGCGAAGTCCTGCCGGGCGTCGGCAGCACGGAGAATCTGAGCATTCCGCGCGCGGGAAGGGTGTCGCGAGTGCGCGTGATTCTCGGCGAGGTCGTGCGCAAGGGCGCGCCGCTTCTCGATTTCACGACGGCACCGGCGAGCGAAGCGGCCTATCGGCAGGCGGTCGCGGCGGTGGCCTTTTCGACCGATGAACTGGCCCGGAAGGAGCAGCTCCTTAACGAGAAGATGGCCACCCGCTCGGACGTCGCCGTGGCGCGCCGGGAACTGTCCGATGCCCGCTCGGCGCTGGGCGCAGAGGAAAAAATTGGCGCGGGACGCGGACGCACGACCTTGCGCGCGCCTTTTTCCGGCGTGATCACCGCCCTTGCGGTGAAGTCCGGCGACCGCGTGCAGGCGAGCAGCGCCCTCCTGCAGATCGCCCGTGATGGCCGGCTTCTTGCCACGTTGGGCGTGGACCCCGAAGAGGCCGCCAAGGTGATGCCCGATGCCCCCGTGGAGATCATTTCCTCGTTCGATTCCCGGCAGCGCCTCAAGGCGCGGATCGCCACCATCCATGGCGTCATCGACCCCCAGACGCGCCTGGTCGATTGCACGGCGCAGTTGCCGGCGCAAGACGGGTTTCTGCCGGGCACGCCGGTGCACGCCATCATCACGGTGTCGCGCCGTCCAGCGTGGGTCGTTCCGCGCTCGGCCGTGCTGCGCGACTTGCAAGGTGCGTACATCTTTCAGGTGGCGCATGGGCGCGCGCACCGCGTCGACGTGAAGACCGGTTTCGAGACGGATACCGAGACCGCGATCACCGGCGCCTTCGATCCGCGCCTGCCGGTCGTGGTCGTGGGGAACTATGAGCTGATCGACGGGATGCGCGTGCGGGAGCAGGCACGGTGAGCTTCAGCGGTTGGGTGCAAAGGCATCGGCGTTCGGTCCTGTTCTTGCTGGCCGCCTTGGCGCTGGCCGGGGTGTTCGCCGCGTTCCATCTGCCGGTGACCCTTTTTCCCAATGTCGACTTTCCGCGCGTGCGCGTCTCTCTTGACGCCGGCGAGCGGCCCGCGAGCCAAATGGTGGTGCAGGTCACGATGCCGGTGGAGGAGGCGATACGCCGGGTGCCCGGGGTCAGGGTCGTCCGTTCCCGGACGAGCCGCGGCACGGCGGACATCGAGGTGAACTTCGGCTGGGGCACGAACATGGCGGCCGCCACCCTGGAGGTCAATTCGGCCGTGACCCAAATGCTGCCCTCGCTCCCTCGGGGCACGACCGTGACGACGCTGCGCATGGATCCCACCGTGGACCCGATTCTTGCCTATAGCTTAACGTCCCGTACCCTCTCGCAGACAGCGTTGCGCGACTTGGCGTGGTATCAGTTGCGTCCCCTGCTCTCGAGCGTGAACGGCGTGGCGCGGGTCGGTGTGACCGGCGGGACGACGGAGGAGTATCGCGTGACGGTTGATCCGGAGCGTCTGCGCGCCTATGGGCTGACTTTTGGCGACATCACGCGCGCGTTGCGCGCCGCCAACGTGATTTCGGCAGCAGGAAGGCTCCAGGATCATTACAAGCTTTATCTCGTGGTCTCGGACACGACATTCCAGCGCCTTGCGCAGATCCGCCAGGTGATCGTCCGAGGCGGCACACACGGGTTGGTGCGCCTGGGCGATGTGGCGACCGTGACGCGATCCATCGTGCCGCAGTGGATACGGGTCACCGCGGACGGCAAGCCTGCGGTGCTGATCAACATCTATCAACAGCCGGCGGGCAACAGCGTCCAAATCGCGAAGCGCATCAAGCAGAAACTGCAGGCCTTTCGTTCGCAAATGCCGAAGGGCGTGGCGCTCGCCAGCTGGTATGATCAAAGCAAGCTCGTCGTGGCCTCGGCGGCGAGCGTGCGGGATGCCATCCTGATCGGCATCGGTCTGGCCGCCCTCATCCTGTTTGTCTTCCTGCGCAACATAAAGATTACCCTCATCGGCATCATCGTCGTGCCCGCCGTTCTGGCGACGACCATTCTTCTGCTCGATGTGCTCGGCATGAGTTTCAACATCATGACCTTGGGCGGCATGGCGGCGGCGGTCGGGCTGATCATCGACGACGCGATCGTCATGGTGGAGCATATCGTGCGGCGCGTGCGCGGCGGGGAGGGCCCGCACCACGGCAAGGTGCTGGCCGCCGCCCTGGAGTTCATCCGCCCGCTGGCGGGCTCGAGTGCGTCCACCGTGGTCATCTTTGCGCCGCTCGCCTTCCTGGGCGGCATCACCGGCGCCTTCTTCAAGGCGCTGGCGCTCACCATGGCCTCGGCGCTGATCATCTCGTTCTTCGTGACTTGGCTTGCCGTCCCGCTCTTGGCCGACCACCTCCTGACCCAGAAGGATGCCGAGCAGGAGGAGGGCGGTCGCATCACGCAGTGGCTCCATCGGCGATACGACGCGATCCTCCGCGTGCTGTGCCGCCGCCCCATTTGGCTGGCCGTCGTGCTGGTGCCCTTGCTCGGCGGCGGGTTCCTGGCTTATCGGCAGGTGGGTTCCGGCTTCATGCCGCACATGGACGAAGGGGGCTTCGTTCTGGATTATCTGTCGCCGCCCGGGACTTCATTGCGCGAGACCAACCGTCTGCTCAAGGAGGTGGAGGGAATCATCCAGGCGAACCCGTACGTTCAGACCTACTCGCGGCGCACCGGCACCCAGCTAGGGGGCGGCGTGACGGAAGCGAATGAAGGGGACTTCTTCATCCGCCTGAAGCCTTTTCCCCGTCCGCCCATCACCGAGATCATGAATGCGATCCGGCGCCGCGTCGAACACAATGTGCCCGGGCTGCATATCGAGATGGCACAGCTCATGGAGGACCTGATCGGGGACTTGACGGCGGTCCCCCAGCCGATCGAGATCAAGATATTCTCCGACGACCCGCAGCAACTGGCCATGCTGGCGGGACGGGTAGCCGGGGCCATCGGTCACGTCAATGGCGTGGTCGACATCCGCAGTGGCGTCAATCCGGCGGGCGACGCCCTGGAAATCGATGTCAATCGCCCGGCCGCGGCCATGGAGGGGATGGATCCGGCCAGCGTCACGGCGCAGGTTCGGGACTACATGAGAGGGAACGTCGCGACCCATGTCGTAAAGGGCGCCAAGGTCATCGGCATCCGGGTCTGGGTCCCGCGCGCCTACCGCAAGACGGACAACGACCTCGAGAACCTTGAACTGCGCGCCCCCGACGGGCATCTCTTCCCACTCAAGCGTGTCGCCTCCATCACCGCGGTCACCGGCCAGCCCGAAATCACCCGCGAGAATCTCAAACGGATGGTGGCGGTGACCGCCCGCATCAGCGGGCGCGACATGGGCTCGGTGATCCGGGACGTGAAGCGCGTGCTGCGGGAGCCGGGGATGATTCCCCGTGGGGTCTACTATGAATTGGGGGGACTGTACAAGCAGCAGCAAATCGCCTTCCGAGGACTCATCATGGTATTCGCGGCAGCGGTTGCGCTCGTCTTCCTCCTGCTTCTTTTCCTGTACGAGCGATTCCGCATCTCCTTGGCCATCCTGGCCATTCCGCTGCTCTCCCTGAGTTCTGTGTTCATCGGCCTGTGGGCGACCGGGACCGAACTCAACATCAGCTCCATGATGGGCATGACGATGATCGTGGGCATCGTGACCGAAGTGGCCATATTCTATTTCTCCGAGTACCACGATCTCGTGGGCCACATGGATCGGCGCGAGGCCCTCATCCTGGCGGGCAAGAACCGCATGCGGCCGATCGCGATGACCACCTTCGCGGCGATCCTGACGCTTCTTCCGCTGGCGCTTGGGATGGGGGAGGGGGCGGCCATGCAGCAGCCGCTTGCGGTCGCGATCATTTCGGGCCTCATGATCCAGCTTCCGCTCGTCCTCCTCGTGATGCCCGTTCTATTCGATATGCTCGAGGGCAAGGATGACCGGCGCAAGGGGATCTAAGGCCGGGGCAGAGGGCGCACTTTCGCGGTGGCGCGGGATTGGGGCGCGGGCGTGCCGCCCAGGACCGCGTCCCCACTACGATCCGCGAACCGGCGAGGGCGCACCGTCTCGAATCGGCGCGCGCCAACGTGGGGGCGGCCGCGCTGAGGCGCCCGATGGTATACTGCGTCCGCCGGACATCTGGCAAAGCGGTCCGGATTCGGATCCGAATTGGGAATGGATAGCGCATGCGGCTATTGCTGGTCGAAGATGACCCCATGATCGGTGAAAGCATCCGCAGGGGCCTGCGGCTGCAAAACTTCGCGGTCGATTGGGTGCGTGACGGGCGTGCCGCCCGACTGGCATTGGATACCGCGCCCTACAGTCTCGTGGTACTCGATCTCGGGCTGCCGGGCGAAGACGGCCTGAGCGTCCTCAAGGGATGGCGCGCCAAGGGACGCAGGGTGCCGGTGCTGATCGTGACCGCGCGCGATGCGGTTGCCGAGCGGATCGAGGGATTGGATGCCGGGGCGGACGATTATCTCGTCAAGCCGTTCGCGCTCGACGAATTGAGTGCGCGCGTGCGCGCGCTCTTGCGGCGCCAGGCAGGCCGTGCGGAGCCCCTTATCAGCCTCGGGCCCTTGAGCCTGGATCCCAGAACCCACGCCGTGACCTATCAGGGCGCAGCAGTCGCGCTGTCGGGACGGGAATTCGCCTTGCTGCAGGTCCTGATGGAGGGCCAGGGCGCCGTGCTTTCGCGCGAGCGGCTGGAGGAATGCCTGTATGGTTGGGGCGACGAAGTGGCGAGCAATGCGGTGGAGGTCTACATCCACCACTTGCGCAAGAAGCTGGCGCCTCATGTGATCCGAAGCATCCGCGGGGTCGGTTATCAAATTGTTCCGGACGACGCTGTCCATTCGTAGCCGCCTGCTGGTCTGGCTCGTGGGGGGGCTGCTTGTGGCGGTCGCCCTGGCCGGCGGCGCGACCTACTTCAAAGCGCGCAACGAGCTCGGCGAGATGCTCGATCACGAACTCACCCAAATCGCGTTTTCCATGAAGGACGGTCATTTCGCGCCCTCCGTGCGCGCCGTCGACAATCCCCGCGATGAGGATGACGACTTTGTGGCACAGGCGTGGAGCACCGGTGGAACCCTGCTCTACGACTCCAATCCGCTCTATGTGCTGCCCCGTTCCACGCACCTTGGCTTCTCGCGCATCGAGTGGCGAGGGCGAGGGTGGCGGATGTTCTCGCTCTCGAGCCAAGGGCGAATCTTGCAGGTGGCCCAACCGCTGGACGCGCGCGAGGACATGGCGGCGAGCGTTGCCCTGCGCATCCTTGCCCCGGATATCCTGCTGGTGCCGATTTTGCTCGGCTTCGCATGGTTTGCGGTGGGCCGCGGGCTAAGGCCCCTTAGCCAGGTAAGCGCTGAATTGGGGAAGCGTCACGCCTCCTCACTGGAACCGTTGCCCGAAGGCACGCTGCCCAAGGAAATCAGTCCGCTGGTCGGCGCCCTCAACGCCTTGCTGCAGCGCCTCGCGCAGGCGTTCGAAACGCAACGGCATCTGGTGGCGGACGCCGCGCACGAGTTGCGGACTCCCTTGACGGCCATCTGTCTGCAGGCGCAGGTTCTGGAACGGACGCGCGATGCCGAGGCGCAGGCGCAAACGATGGGTGAACTGAAGGCCGGCGCGGAGCGGGCGACCCGCCTGGTGCAGCAGATCCTCACGATGGCGCGCCTTGAGCCTGAAGCGGGGCTCCAACCCTTTGCGCCCGTCGAGTTGGCGGATCTCGCCAAATCGGTGGTCGTGGATTACGCGCCGCTGGCCGAGAAAAAGGGTATCGACCTGGGGCTTGCGGAATGCAAGTCCTGTGCGACCTTGGGCGAGTCCGAGAACTTGCGTGTGCTGCTTGGCAACCTCGTCGACAATGCCATCCGCTATACCCCGGCCGGCGGACGCGTCGACGTGCGGGTGATCGAGGAGGCGAAGGACGTCTTGCTTGAGGTCGAGGACACCGGACTCGGCATTCCCGAGGAAGAGCGCGAGCGGGTCTTCGATCGCTTCTACCGCCGCCTGGGGACGGATGTTCCGGGAAGCGGCCTGGGGCTTTCGATTGTCAAGCGCATCGCCGAACTGCACCGGGCGAGGGTCGTTCTCGGGACGGCGGCTGGCGGCGTCGGCCTGAAGGTCACCGTCCGGCTGCGAGGGGCGGAGATGACCTCGTCGGCAAGGCGGCACGACTGAGGGGCGGACGGCGCGGGGCGCCGTCCGCCGTGGCCTCAGCTTCCGGCTAGACGGGATTCCTGGAAGAAGGTGCGTTCGGCATGCTCGCCTTTCTTTCCGATGTTGAAAGACGCGACCGGGCGGTGATAGCCCATGACGCGGGTCCACACTTCGCAAGGCTGGCGCTCGGCATCGGTCAGCACGATGGCCGGTGATTCGACCGCGATCGATAGGTCGCTCATGACATCTCCTGTTTGGGTTCAAGGGGTTTTCGCGCCGCATGCGGCGCAGGCTACGACGCCTCCACGAGGGTGGCGCGCTTCTTCGCGATGAGTTCGCCATCGCATTTCGGGCAAAACTTGTGCTCGCCCGACAGGTAGCCGTGGCGAGGGCAGATCGAGAAAGTCGGCGTGATCGTGATATAGGGCAGGCTGAAGCGTTCGAGGGCCCGCCGCACCAAGTTCTTGCAGGCGTCGCCACTGGACACGCGCTCGCTCATGTAGAGGTGCAAAACGGTGCCGCCGGTGTACTTGCGCTGGAGCGGCTCCTGGCGTTCCAAGGCTTCGAAGGGGTCGTCGGTGAATCCGACCGGCAGCTGCGATGAATTGGTGTAATAGGGCGTCTCTCCCGTGCCCGCCTGCAGGATGCCTGGAAAGCGCTTGCGGTCTTCCTTGGCGAACCGGTATGTCGTGCCTTCCGCAGGCGTGGCTTCCAGATTGTACATGTGTCCGGTCTGTTCCTGGAAAGCCAGCATGCGGGCGCGCACGTGATCCAGCAGACGCACTGCAAACGCATGCCCTGCCGGGCTCACGATGTCTTCCTGATCCTCCGTGAAATTGCGGATCATCTCGTTGAGGCCATTGACGCCGATAGTCGAGAAGTGGTTGCGCAACGTTCCGAGATAGCGCCTCGTGTATGGGAAGAGCCCATTGTCCATGTGGCGTTGGATGACTTTTCGCTTGATCTCAAGGCTGTTCTTGGCCATCTCCAGCAACTGGTCGACGCGGGCGAAAAGGGCGGCTTCATCGCCCCGGTAGAGGTAGCCCAGGCGGGCGCAATTGAGCGTCACCACACCCACCGAGCCCGTTTGCTCGGCGCTGCCGAACAGCCCGTTGCCGCGCTTGAGCAGTTCGCGCAGATCCAGTTGCAGGCGGCAGCACATGGAACGGATCATGTTGGGCTTCAGATCGGAATTGATGAAGTTCTGGAAGTAGGGCAGCCCATACTTGGCCGTCATGGCGAAGAGCAGCTTCGCGTTGTCCGATTCCCAGGGGAAATCGGGTGTCATGTTGTAGGTCGGGATGGGGAAGGTGAACACGCGTCCCAACGCGTCGCCCTTGGTCATCACCTCGATGTAGGCGCGATTGATCATGTCCATTTCGCGCTGCAGGTCCCCGTAGGCGAAGGGCATTTCTTCGCCCGCGATGAGGGGAACCTGCTCCTTGAGATCGTCCGGGCAGGTCCAATCGAAGGTGAGATTGGTGAACGGGGTTTGCGTGCCCCAGCGGGAAGGTACGTTGAGGTTGTAGATCAGCTCCTGAATCGATTGGCGCACGTCGTCATAGGACAGGTTGTCCTTGCGGATGAAGGGCGCCATGTAGGTATCGAAAGAGCTGAACGCCTGGGCGCCCGCCCATTCGTTTTGCAGCGTGCCCAGGAAATTCACGATTTGGCCGACCGCGCTCGACATATGCTTGGGCGGCGCGGCCTCGACCTTTCCCGGCACACCGTTGAGGCCCTCGTTCAGCAGGGTGCGAAGCGACCACCCCGCGCAATAGCCGGCCAGCATGTCGAGATCGTGGATATGGATGTCGGCGCCGCGGTGCGCCTCGCCCACCTCGGGCGGATAGACGTGATTGAGCCAGTAGTTCGCGACGACTTTGCCGGAAACGTTGAGGATCAACCCGCCCAGCGAATAGCCTTGATTGGCGTTGGCGTTGACGCGCCAATCCTGCTGGTCGAGGTACTCGTTGATGGCGCTGCCCACATCGATGACGGTCTTATGGTCTTCCCGCAGCTTCCGGTGGGTTTCGCGGTAGACGATGTATGCCCGCGCAGTCTTCAGGTGATTCGCACTGATGAGGACCTGTTCGACGATATCCTGGATGCCCTCGATATGTGGCGGGGTCTTGCGGAATTTGTGGATGAGGACCTTGACCGCCTGCGCCGTCAGGAGTTGCGCCTCCTGGTCGCCAAACTCGCCGCTGGCCTGTCCGGCCCGCGCTATCGCGGAGCGAATCTTGTCGGCATCGAACGGCTTACGCGCACCGCTTCGCTTGATGACTTCCTGCGGCAAAGAAATGAGTGCGGCATCCGCATGAATCTTGTCGATATCCATCCTTCCTCCCGGGCGTTTCGACCACAATATATTGTGACCATGTGTATGAACTATACAACGAATAGTGATAGTGTCAAGGGATTTCGCGATGTTGTTATCTGGAGATGAGTGCCCTCGCCGCAAAAATACTCGCCGCTCTGCCGGACCGACAGGGGGCGAAACGGCAATCGGGTGCGGCGTCGCTGGCACCCCGCCGATGTGCAGCACCGGCATGCCGCCGATGGGAGCCAGAAGGGTGAAAACGCCAACGCAAGGCCCGACCGGCACCCGGTTGGGCCCGCGTGCGTCGGACCGGCAGCGTGGCCCGCGCCTGGCCCTTGGGACGCTACCGGTTGCGGGATTCCGATGTCCCGCCTGTGCCTTGACCCCATGGCGGGCCCATGGGTGCACACGATGCCCGCCCCCCCCTTACGGGGGCGGGCGCCCGCCGCTAGCCGGCTGTTGAGCGAATCTGTGCCATGAGGCACCAAGGACCCTATTGGGGCGCTCTCGACTCTGCGAGCGCAGCGGGGCGAACGCTTCGCCTGCCCGGACGCCTTCGGTTCGCCGCATTCGGTTCCCTGCGCCGAAAGGCTATCTGCAGGACAGTCTGATCCTGGCGCGCCATCGGCGTGTGCGCCTTCCGTTCCCCGGCATGAATCGGGGGGCGGCGCGCATCCTGATCAATAGATCCTTCCCAAACATAAAAACAATCGATGCGCCGAAGACTGGGAAGATGCCAGAATAGCGACTTTTCGGAAATCCTGCGCCCTCGGGGCGGGCAGACCCGCCGCGCTTGACGCCGGCGCGGCGCTTTGCGGAACGTGATCGAATGGAGACCGGCATGGCGAATGAAGTGCGAGAAATCCGTATCAACCCCATCGTGCCGAGCGAGTCCGTGCTGGTCGCCACAGCGCGCAGCATGCGTCCCAAGAAGGCGGAAGAACTGGCGCCGCGCGACACACGGAAATTCGTCGAGACCTGCCCGTTCTGCGTGGGCAATGAGGACAAGACGCCGCC
The DNA here is from genome assembly GCA_021788645.1 of Pseudomonadota bacterium. Lineage (GTDB taxonomy): Bacteria > Pseudomonadota > Gammaproteobacteria > Burkholderiales > JAKAFK01 > JAKAFK01. Next base: position 11,260 of record JAJYKK010000010.1, on the reverse strand, counting down.
CGCGATTCTTGCCTTGCCGACCGGGGATAGGTGGGAGCTTCGCATCGTCGAGAACCTGTACCCCGTGCTGGGTGACAACCGCTCCCAGACCAATCTGAGTTTCGGTCTGCAGCAGATCATCGACGGCTATGGGCGCCACGAGGTGATCATCGATCACCATGCCCATGGCATCGCGCTGCATGAAATGAGCGTCGAACACCTGGCGCTGGTGTTTGGCGCCTATCGGTCCCGCATGCAGCAGCTGTTCGAAAGCAACCCGCGTCTCAAGTACGTGCTCGTGTTCAAGAACTTCGGTCCCGCGGCGGGGGCGAGCATCGCCCATACCCATAGCCAGATCATCGCCATGCCGGTCGTGCCCGAGAACGTGCAGCGCGAGGTGGACAACAGCTCCAACTTCTTCCGCAAGAACCACCAGTGCATTTTCTGCACCCTGATCGACGAAGCGCTCACCTTCGAGGCAACGATTTACGACCGGGAGTCGGGGACGGTTCGGCGCAAGATCAACGTCGGGCAGTATGTCGTGGAGCGCGGCGAGAAATTCATCGCCGTGAAGCCCTTCGCAAGCCGTTTCGAGTGGGAGGTGCACATCCTTCCGTTGCGCCACCAAAGCGACTTCCTGGACGTCGCACCGGAAGATCTCGGGGATTTCGCGCGCGTGCTTCAACGGACCATGGCGAGGCTCGATGCCGTGATCGGCGGGGCGCAATACAACTACTTCTTGCATTCGGTGCCCCATGACCCGCAGCGCGGCGAGCATGCCCACAGCTATCACTGGCACCTGGAAATCTGCCCGCGCACCTCGATTCCTACCGGCTTCGAACTCGGTTCGGGGCTGTTCGTTAATACGCTGAGCCCCGAGGAGGCCGCCGAGCGCCTCCGGGCAGCGGAGATCTAGGGTTTAGTGCGCGGCCGTCTTTTTGCGTCGCGTCGGCCGCTCGTCTGCTTTCGGGGCCCGCGGGAAGAAGCGCATCACTTGTCTCAAGACGCGCCGGTCGACCTGGGTCTGCGCCTTGAATGCGCCCGCATAGGCGGCGCCTTCCTCCTTGAGTTCGTAGCAGGTGGTCCCCGCGATATCCATGAGAAGTGCCGGGAGTCCCGCTTCCTGGAACGCACGCTGGCGTTTGACAAAGAAATAGGTGCAGCACATGCCGAGATAGGCTTGCACGCCTTCCGCCTTGATCCGGCGCAGCGTGCTGACCAGATGCTCATAGTTGAGGATGGTGATCGGACGCAGGTTTCGCTCGCGCGCGAGCCGATAGGCCTCGGACACCGCGCACATGCCGCAGCCGGGACACTCTTCCTGCTCGCGAAACTTGCACCACGCCGGCTTCGCGCAATAGGGCACCAATAGGGCGGACGCCTTGTCGAAGATGGCCCGCGCCGATGGCTCGCGATCCGGGGAATAGAGCATCAGGCGCTCCGGATTGACGCCGCAAGCATGCGCCATCCGCGCCTTCTCCAGGGCGAGCTCGAAGACATGGGCCAGGTCGTGGTGTGAGAGGTCGGGAGTCTCGGCGGCGCTCGTCGTATAGACGTTGCGCACGATGTCGGGTGCGTGGGCGATGTCGGTCGCTTGAAGGACGTCCGCCACGGTCGTCAGCAGGTCTGCCGGAACGATGTGCTGGTCGGATGCGAATTCCACGGCCTCGGGCAGATCGGCCTCGGGATCATAGCGCACACGGGCGCGCAGGACGCCGCCTGCGGTGCGCCAGATGCCTTCGCTCCAGCCCGCCTCGCGCCAGTCGAGGGCGAGGGCGAAGGCCTCGTCCTCGGGCGCCGTCGTAGAGGCGAGATCTGGCGCCGCGGTCGGCTGAAGCTCCCGATTGAACACCTGAGCGATGCCCGTCGCGAGCGCCTGCCCGACCCCTGCGCCATTCTGTGGCCCGCCCAGCACATCGGTCAGCGTGACAAGGCGTTCCCGCGCGCCGGCGAGCCCATCCGGGGAGAGTTTCTCGGTTGGTACGCGCAACGTCTCCAGGACCCTGCGCATGTCTATGTCGAGCAGGACGAACCCCTGCAGCAGCAAGGAACCTTCTTCGGCAGCGAGGAAGGCCGAGGCAAGCTTGCGGCCGTCGATTTCGACATCGTTGGGAGGGGCGAACTGCGCCTCTACGCCGAGGGTGTATAGACCGGCGATGATCGCACGGCAGAACTGCGCGAGCGCGCGCTCCACGGTGAACGGGCTCGACTCGCGCGGACGCGCAATGAGAAGGCTGATGCCCAGTTGCCTCTCGTCCAGGTAGAGCGCGCCGCCCCCCGTGATGCGTCGTGCGATCGCGATGCGATGGCGCTTGCAGTAGGGCAGGCGCAGCTCGCGGTCGATGGCCTGATGACGGCCGACGCAGGCGGTGGGCTTGCTTCGGTACACGCGCAGCAGGTCGGGACAGGTGCCTGCGGCATGGCGCCGCAGGGCCTCTCGGTCCACGGCCATATTTTCCGCGCCGGGCAAAAGCCCGCTGTCGACGAGCGCGATGGGTTGCCGGCCCAGGGTCATGGGTGCGCCCCGTGCCCCGAATGATGCATTCCGGGCCGATCGTGCCAGTACCCGTCGCAGACTTCTCCTGGCACCAAACGGACGAGGCGGCTTTGCGCCTCTTCCGCGGAGACGCGTTGGTCCAGGCGTTCGCGGAAGAGCGTCGCGATGGCCTGCGTATGGCGGGGCTGAGGGCTGATGCGAATCAGGTTCACCCCGAGTTCGGCCATGCGCTCGAGTTCCGCCAGCAGGCTATAGATCGCGCCGGACTGGGTCTGGATGCCATTGAGCACCAGAAACGGCTTGCCTTCGCGCGTCGCGAGCGACAGGCCAGCGGGATGATCCAGGCAGCGAAACTGGCAGTCGTCCTTGGGCAGGTTGTAATGGCGCGCGGTGAAGCAGCGGGCGGAAAACGCGAGCGGCAAGCGCCCGAACGAAAAGACCTCCACGGGCAGGGGCGGACGCTGTTCGCGCAGAATGCCCGCAAGTGCCTGCTCCGACATCTCCACCGGAACCACCCAGCGGCTGGCGCCCAATTCCCGCAGGACCGCCAAGGTTTCCGGATTGTAGGCATTGATGTGAGGCCCGACGACGAAGCGGCTGCCTTGGAGCAGACGGACCGCTGCCATGTCGTTGGCCTCTACCGCAAACTCTCCGTTGGCGGCCAACTTGCGCATGGCCTTGAGATCGGATTCCGATTCGACCAGGGGGAGCGTCGACAGCACCACCTCCTTGCCCGCGCCCGCCAGGGTCCGTGCCAGGGCCAGCCAGTCTTCCAGGCGCAGGCTATGACGGCGCGAGCAGACGGCTTCGCCGAGGTACACCACGTCGATGGGGGCAGCGGCCATCTGCTCGTAGAAGGCGAGCACCTCCTCGCGTGGCCAGTAGTAATGAAGGGGGCCGAGTGCCAGTTTCATGGGCGCGTGTCGCAAGTGATGAACGGGGCCGGCATGGTTTACTTCCAAGGCCGATGATAGGCGCCCAGGGTATGCTGGCTGCCTTCGGCAATCTTGTCGAGATCGCTCCGCCAGCGGGAATCGACGTGAAAATCCTGCGGCGCGCGGGCCGCCGCGTCGATCGCCGCACGCCAGACCCGGGTCACCTGCGTCACATAGGCCGGGCTTCGCTGACGACCTTCGATCTTCACGGCCGCCACGCCAAGGTCTAGCATCTGCGGGAGCAGCTCGAGCGTATTGAGGCTGGTGGGTTCCTCGATGGCGTAGTAGGTCTCGTGATTCACCTCGAAGCGCCCTTTGCACAGCGTGGGATAGCCGGCGGCCTCGGCGGGAGCGTAGCGATCCAGCAAGACGCCGTTCAGGCGCGACTCGAGGCCCTGAGGCGTCTCCTGCCATTGGACCGCCTTCGCCGGGGAACATACGCCCCCGGTGTTGGGCGATTCGCCGGTCACGTAGGAGGAGAGAAAGCAACGCCCCTCGACCATGACGCACAACCCCCCAAAGCCGAAGAGTTCGATTTCCACCGGCGTGTTCTGTATGACCTGCTCGACTTGGGCCAGTGAGAGCACCCGCGGCAGCACCGCACGCTGGATACCGAAGTGTTCATGGTAGAAGTTGACGGCTTCATAGCTCGTCGCGGAGCCTTGAACCGACAGATGCAGCCGCAAGTTGGGGTGGTGCTTGGCGGCATGGCGCAACAGCCCCATGTCCGCAAGGATGACGGCATCGACCTCGAGCGCGGCTGCGCGGTCGACCGCAGACACCCAGCGAGGCCAACTGTCGGCCTCGGGGTAGGTGTTGATGGCGACGAACACCTTGGCACCGCGTGCGCGGGCGTAGCGAATGCCTTCTACCGCCGCGGCTTCGTCGAAATTGAGGCCGGCAAAGTTTCGCGCGTTGGTGCCGTCGCGAAAACCCATGTAGACGCAGTCCGCGCCATGATCAACCGCGGCCTTGAGCGCGGGCAGGCTGCCGGCCGGGCACACGAGTTCGAGGGAACGCTCAGCGGCCATCGTCTGGCTCCCTGCGCCTGAACGCACGGCGGCCTCTTGAGCACAACGGCGGCCGGCCACCGATGGCCAAGGCCCTTAACCAGCAACTTCCGACAGACATGGCGCCGCACCCCCCACCCCAACGGGGTTATTATTAACGACATTGGGACTCGCTTATCTCGCTTAACATACCGCATTCGACCCATCGAGTGCAAGCAAACAGCGCGGGGCAGGGCCCGAATCCCGCCATGCGCCGGCGTTTTCGTGACCAGGCTAGCGGCTTGCGCTTGCCCTTGCCTTGACTCAGATCAATTCGCGCAGGCACCCGCGTGACGTACGATGGCGCGGGTGAGGGATTTGCACTATGGCACCCCAGCCGAATGCGCTATTGGCAGGCTCATGCGGCACTGTTACACTTTTTCAGACACCTTGACGGCGGCGAAACCGGCGGCGCATCCGCCGCACGGCGCGGCCCGATCTTCGCCGAGCGCGGTGGGCCAGTCCGGCGCACCGGTTCCATGGGATCCCTCGAGGGCGTGGAGCGGCCTCATGACCGACGCAGACACGGAACATCTCGCAACGATGGGATGTTCAGGAGATGAACCTTCGAATGTGGCCGCTCAGATGATTTCATCGCATCCACTCTCTCCCGTGGGCGCCACGGACCCGGCCAAAGAGACCGGGGGCCGGCGGGCCGCCACAGGGCCAACGTCGCATCGCACGCGGTAAACGGCCGTGACGCGCAAGCTTGCACTGCCCGAATTCCTCGCCCTCGGCGATGAGGATTTTCAGCGCCTGGATCGCTATCGTTCCGAACTTGCCGGCGACACCGACCGCCTGGCGGCTGCATTTTTCGCCTTCCTCCGGCAGCATCCTGCGACGGCGGCCGCGGTGCGTGACTTTTCTTCCCCTCGCCTGGGGCGGTTGGCGTCGAAGCAGGCCGATCACGCGCGGCTCTTGCTGGCCAGCCATCTGAACCGGGAGTGGATGGACAGCATGGAGGAATTGGGGCGCCTGCATTACCGCATCGGCATTGAACCGGCGTGGCTGGCGGGCGCTTATCGGGTGTACTGGCTCCACTGGAATGAGCTGCTCCGGGAAAGGATTCCCGAGCTTGAGCGGGATGCGGTGCGCGATGCGCTGTTCGGGCTCATCGTGGGCGATCTCATGGCGCAGCTCGAAGGCTATGCCAGCGCAACCCGCGATACCGATGCCGAGCGCTTGGCGGTTTTTGAGGTGCTGCTGCAGGTGTTGGCGACCGAAGACGCCGCCCGGGATCCGAACGGCCAGCGCCTGCTGGAAGGCATCTGCCTTGGCTTGGTGGAGCGCTCGCGCGTCGTGGCCTGGACCAGCTATGCCACGCAAGACCAGGAAAACCTGCTGATCGCCCGATGCATGGCCGGGCTTAGCCGGAGGACCGTCGGCATCCCCCGCACGGCTGGCGATCCTTGCTGGGAGGCGTTGGATCAGGGACGGCCCGTGATCCGGTCGGTCGACCAGCGCGCGGCGCCCGAGTGGATCCGCGAGATGCGCGGCCAGGTGGCGGAGGTTGCCTGTTTCCCGTTTGGCAGCGGCGGGCTCACCGCAGTCGGTCTGGTGGGCGCGCGGGAGGCCGGGTATTTTCAGCGCGTGGGTTCGGCCTATTTTCTGGCCTTCGCGCACTTGGGGGATCTCGTCCTGCGGATGCGCGCGCAGGCCTTGGAAGACCCGCTGACCGGCCTGCCGAATCGGCGCCTGTTCGCCGAACGCCTTTCGCAGGCGCGGCGGCAGAATCTGCGCAACAAACGCCTGCTGGCCGTGGCGATGCTCGACCTCGACGGCTTCAAGCAGGTCAACGATCGTCTCGGGCATACCGCCGGAGACCTCCTGCTGCAGGAGGTCGTCCAGCGGCTGCGGGTCACCCTGCGCGACGTGGACACGCTTGCGCGCATGGGCGGCGATGAATTCGGGCTCCTGCTGCCGGACATCGAGCGCGCGGACGATCTGGAGGGGATCCTGGAGCGGATCATGAGCGCCATCCGCACCCCCTTCGATCTGCATGGGGAACCGGTCGCGCTGTCCGGCAGCTTGGGCGTTACCTTGTTTCCGCTGGACGAAGGCGACGGCGAGGCCCTCCTGCACCACGCCGATCTGGCCTTGTATGCGGCCAAGGAGCAAGGCAGGGACCAGTGGCAGTTGCACAGCTGGTCGCTGGATGCCCAGGTCGGCGCTCAGGCGGCTGCCCGGGAACGCGTGGATCATGCCCTGCGCGATGGCCAACTCCGGCTGTATTATCAGCCGATCGTGGCCCCGGACGCAAAGCTGTCCGATCGTGGGGTCCTTGGGGTAGAGGCTCTTCTTCGGTTGCAGGATCCGACGCTGGGACTGCTCGCGCCGGCGGATTTCGCGGATGCGCTCGATCACGTGCGCCTCGCCCGCCCGATTGGGCGCTTTGTCCTGGAAACGGCGCTGGAGCAGGCAGAACGCTGGTATGCGCAGGGGCTCTCGCTGCGCATTGCCGTCAACGTCAGCGCAAACCATCTGCTGGACACACGCTTCAGTGCCGACCTTGCCGAAGCGCTGGACCGCCATCCGGGCGTGGGACCGGAATTGGTCGAAATCGAAATAACGGAAAGCGCGCCGCTGCGTGACTTCGAAGGGGCGCGGCGCGCCCTGGAGGCATGCCAAGCGCTGGGGGTGCGCGTGGCGCTGGATGATTTCGGGACAGGTAGCGCATCGCTCGCGTATTTGCAGAAGTTGCCCGCGCAAACGATCAAGATCGATCAGAGCTTCGTGCGTGACATGATCAACGACCCCAAGGACCTGGCCATCGTTTCCGGCGTGATCACGACTGCCCGGATGCTGGGGCTCGAGGTCATCGCCGAAGGCGTCGAGACGGCGCGTCACGCCCGGTTGCTGGGCGGGTTGCAGTGCCATCTGGTGCAAGGCTATGCGATCGCTCGCCCAATGCCGGGCGAGGAGATCGCCGGCTGGATCGCCCGTTACCATCCTGACAGCCTCGAGGAGGGCGTTTCGGCGGCGCCTGTCGGCGAGAACGAGGAGGATGTGTTTACCACGCATGCCCACCGCGTGCATCAGTTCATTGCGGCCTTGCAGGGTCTCGAGCGATTCCCGGAACACGTCCTGGAACCCGGTGCCGAGTCGCTTTGCCACCTTGGGACCTGGCTGCGCAATCAGGGGTTGTCCCGGTTCGGCCAGGAGCCCGTCTACGCGATCCTGTGCGAGCGTCATGATCGCCTGCATGAACTTTCCCGGCAGGCCAAGGTGGCCCTCGACGCTGGCCGGCCGAGCGAGGCGCAGGCGATAGCGCGACGGCTCGAGCTGGAAAATGACGCGATGCTGGCGGAGTTGCGGGCACTTGACCACGCCCCGTACCGGGCAAGGGTGGACTGAGGCGACGGCCAGCCGCCCTGCGCGGGCGGGTGGGGAGAGGCACGGGAGAGCGTGCGCCGAGCCTCGGGCCGCGGGCCCGATGGCAAGCCCGCGAGGGAAGGGCGCCCAGACGGCTTGCAGGGATGGGCGCGTGTTGGGGAGAACGTATGGGGACCATCAACAAAACAACAAGGGCATGGCTCAACACGCTCAGAGGCTTCGTGTTCTCGGCGACCGCTGGGGTCGCCTTATTGGTCTTCCTCGGGGCCACCCTGGCGTCCTCGCTACTCTATGAGGGGCTGCTCCATAAGCGCATGCTCGAGATATCCCAAAGTGTCGCCCAGGGGAACGTTCAGACTATTGCTTCGCTGCTTCGCGAAGGGGCCTCGCAAGCGCAGCTTGCCCGTGCCGCATCATCCGCGAAGGCCCGATTTCCAACCCTGATCGACGCGATTCGCGTTTACGCGGGAGCGTCCCTGGGCGCAAGCCTCTCCCAGCCGGGCGAGGACCGTGTTTTTTCCCCCGTCGTGCAGCGCGCCCTGCAAAGCGCGCGTGTGCAACGCATGGCGTCGAACCAGCGCATCGTCTATGCGTTTCCGGTCATGGCCCGGCAGTCCTGCCTGTCTTGCCATCAAGCGGCTCACCCGGGGCAAGTCCTCGGCGTGATCGCCATGGAGCACAACCTTCGCCCGGTCACGACGGCGGTGCGGCTCGGTTATATCGCGCTCTTCCTGGGCTTGGGGTCGATCGTCCTCCTAGCGGCGACCGGCCTGTCGGCTTATGCGGCGCGCAAGATCAATCGGGCGGTGGGGCTGCTGCATGACCGGGTGGAATCCGTCCACGCCATCAGGGACTTCGAGCGGCTGAACCTGGACAGCGCGGATTTCGGCTTCGAGGAGTTCAATAGGACGTTCGCGCACGTCACCCGGCTCGTGCAAAAGATCAGAGGGATCGCGGTCGATAAGGAAGTGCTCGAGTTCGAGATCGCGCTCCTCGAGAAATTCATCATCACGTCGGATGTCGTGAGGGACTGGCGCGAATTCATCGCGCAACTGCTTCTCGAGATCAATCCCATTATCGAAGCCTACGCGCTGGTCACCATCTTTCGCATAGACGAGGAAGCCTACGAGTGCGAGGTGTTCTGGCGAAATCCCCCCGCTAGCGAGACGAAGCGGCTCTTCGAGCAGATCCTGCGCCGACAGCTGGGCGCCCACACGGTCTTCCAGGGCGCCGCCGCCTTGCCGATTCAACACAATGTCGCTTCCAAGCATGGCGAGCTGCCGGCGCTTGCAGCAGAAGACATCGAGTTGCAGACCAAGACGCTGTTGCTGGAGACCCCCAGGATCGGGGGCATCGTGGGGATCGGGGTGCAATCGTCCCTGGTGCAGGATACCGTCCGGAACATGGTCATCGGCAGCATCCTGACCACGCTCCTCAACCTGGTGGGATCGGTCAAGGCCATCTACAAGTACACCAAGGATCTCGAGTATTATGCCACGCGCGATCCGCTGACAAATCTCTTCAACCAGCGCATGTTCTGGGAACTCCTTGGCTACGAGGTGAATCGTGCGCGGCGGCACAAGCAAGATTTTGCGATCCTTGTGCTGGACCTCGACAACTTCAAGCACGTCAACGACGGCTATGGGCACCACTTCGGTGACCGGCTGCTGCAGGCGTTCGCAAAACTGCTCCACGGCGCCGTCCGCGACGGGGACATCGTGACGCGCTATGGCGGCGACGAGTTCTGCGTCGTGCTGCCGGAAACATCGGCCACGCAAGCGCACCTGATTGCGCAGCGGGTTCACGAACAGCTCCGGCAGTTCTCTCTCGGCACGCCCGAGGGCAGCATGGTGAGCGCCAGCGCCTCCATTGGGATTGCCGTCTATCCTGCGCACGGCGATAATCCGAAGGATCTGTTCCTGGTCGCCGACAACATGGTGTACAAGGCCAAGAGCAGCGGCAAGGCCGCCATCGCGATTCCCAACGAGGAGGAAATGGCGGCCGTTTTCCGGAAGGCCGGCGAAAAGAGCGTCATGATTCAGAATGCGCTCGATCGGCAGAAAATCATCCCGTATTTCCAGCCGATCTGCGAGGCGTCGTCAGGACAGATCGTGATCCACGAGCTATTGATGCGCATCCAGCTGGGGGGCGAGGTGATCAGCGCCAACGAGTTCATCGGCGAGGCAGAGTCCATGGGCGTCGCCCACAAGATGGATTACCAGCTGATCGAGAAGGCCTTCGGCCAGATGCGCGAGCAGAACTATTCCGGCATGCTGTTCGTCAACCTGTCGCCCAAGTCGCTGATCGTCGGCGAATTTGGAGCGAAAGTTAGCCATCTGGCGGGCAAATATGGCATCTCGCCTGCGCGCATCGTATTCGAGATCACCGAGCGCGAGACGGTGAGCAATCTGAGTCTGCTGGAGAAATTCGTGCTGGACGTGAAGCTGCAGGGCTTCAGCTTCGCCATCGACGACTTCGGCTCCGGCTATTCCTCCTTTCATTACATCAAGCGTTTTCCGGTGGACTATATCAAGATCGAGGGCGAATTCATCCGGAACATGCGTCACGATGATCAGTACTTGGCGTTCGTCAAAAGCATCGTGACACTGGCGAAGGAACTCAAGATGAAGACCATTGCGGAATTCGTCGAGGACGAGGCCACGTTCGCCATGGCGAGGAGCCTGGGCATCGATTATGCACAGGGCTACCACATCGCGCGTCCCGCATCGAACTTCACGGTTCAGACCCTCGCCCCCCTGAATGATTGACCATGAGGTGCGCGTGGCGTCGATCCCGGTGATTGGGGGTGCGGTCTTCCATGGCCCTTTCCCTCTGCCGAGACGCGCGCTCGAGACGCACCTCACCCCGGAGCACGCCTCTCGCCATGGCTGATCCGCGCTGCCCACGGCCCGCGCGCGAGGAAACGCCGCTCTTCTCCCATCACAGTGCCTTGAGACAGCGCCCGCTTGCCAGACAATACGCGCCCTGAGCGAGCCAGAAACGGCCGGGATTCAAGGCGGGATGCCATTTCCCGCGCCCCATCGGGGCTCAAGGGAGAAAAATGAATTAAATTACTCTTTACCACGATATCCATACCCGGACGTCTGGTGAGCAGAAGCGGGACATGCCTCGCGACGGACTGGCCGTGTGCAGCAAAGAGGCTATTTTGACGATGGGCAGGCTGGGGTTGCTCAGGCGGATCCTGCGATGGCGCCTGACGATGCCGCCCATGGCCGCCTAGACGGATGCGCAAGAAACGCGGTTCGTGCTGCGCTTTGGTGGTGCTTCGGCAACGCCGTGGGGCGTGCGGATGCATGCATCTCGTCTCCGGCATTTCACGATTAGCGTGAAAGAGACCATGCCCAGGGCGAGCGAGGGCCTGACCAGCAAAGATCATGTTTTTGCGCGAGCTGCCGCTTAGAGCGCTGGGGCAATGAAGCCGAACTTGGTCAGGGCCTTAATCCAGC
>JAJYKK010000009.1 GCA_021788645.1 Pseudomonadota bacterium | reverse complement strand
GCGCAACTGAGCGTCAAGAGGGTCGAGTTGGGCACGAAAGTGCGTCAACCGACTGCGGATAAATCCGATGCGCAGATATGCGCAACTTTTTAGGAACAGGGGCCGCATCGCGATGAGCCTATTGTTTACGCCGCTCAGGCTGCGGGAGGTGACCTTCAGGAACCGGATCGTTGTCTCTCCCATGTGTCAATATTCGAGCGTCGAGGGCATGGCCACCGACTGGCATCTCGTGCATCTGGGCAGTCGCGCGGTGGGCGGGGCCGGCTTGGTGATCACGGAGGCGGCGGCGGTGAGCCCGGAAGGGCGGATCAGCGCCGCTGACCTCGGCATCTGGAGCGATGCGCAGGCGGAACGGCTGCGCACCATCACCGATTTCATCAAGGCACAAGGCGCGGTGGCCGGCATCCAGCTCGCCCATGCCGGGCGCAAGGCGGCCACCGAGGCCCCCTGGCGCGGCGGGCAGCCGCTCGGTCCCGAACGGGGCTGGCTGACCCTGGCGCCGAGTGGGATCGCGTTCGCGCCGGGCTATGCGCTTCCCCGGGAGATGACCGAGGCGGATCTCGCGCAGGTGGCCGGGCAGTTCGCCGAAGCCGCCGCACGGGCGTGCCGGGCGGGCTTCGAGGTGGTCGAACTCCATATGGCGCACGGCTATCTGCTGCATGAGTTCCTGTCTCCCCTGACCAATCACCGCCACGACGACTGGGGCGGCGATCTGGAGAATCGGATGCGCTTTCCGTTGCGCGTGGCGCGCGCGGTGCGGGCGGCCTTCCCGTCGCATCTGCCGGTCTTCGTGAGGATCTCGGCGACCGACTGGGTGGAGGGCGGGTGGGATCTGCCGCAGTCCATTCGGCTCGCGCGCGCGCTCGAGGCGGAAGGGTGCGATCTTGTCGTGGCGAGCAGCGGCGGCGCGGTACCGGATGCCACAATCCCCGCCGGCCCGGGTTTCCAGACTCCCTTCGCCAGCGCCCTGCGGCAAGCGGCGGGGATCAAGACCGGGGCGCTCGGCCTGATCACCGATCCGGCGCAAGCCGAGCAAATCCTGGCGACCGGCTTGGCGGATATGGTCGTGATGGCCCGCGAGCTGCTGCGCGATCCCTACTGGCCGTTGCGTGCGGCGCGCGCGCTGGGGGCCGGCGTGCCATGGCCGGCGCAGTATCGGCGCGCCCAGCTGCCCTAGCGGCGCGGGCCGCTTGCGCGGCGGCTTAATTCCACAGGCGGGTCGCCGGACCAGCGGCTCCCGCCGCCTTTCTCCAGGATTGCGTTATGTCACCCCATGAGACCGGACATCAACCCCGAACCATTTACCTCAACGACTATCGGGTACCGGACTATCTGATCGATTCCGTCGACTTGGTCTTCGACCTCGACGAGGCGGCGACCACGGTGAACGCGCGCCTCGCGATCCGGCGCAACCCATTGGGCGAGGCCGGTGCACCGCTGGTGCTCAACGGGGAGGGGCTGGCGCTCAAGTCGCTCGCCATGGACGGGCAGCCCTTGGCGGCGGCGCGGTACAGGCTCGATCCGGATGCCTTGATCCTCGAGCACCCGCCCGAGCGGTTCGTCCTGGACGTGGAAACCGAGATCAGCCCCCGCGAGAACGCCGCCCTGGAGGGGCTCTACACCTCCGGGGGCAATTTCTGCACGCAGTGCGAGGCCGAAGGGTTCCGCAAAGTCACCTACTATCTCGACCGTCCTGACGTGATGGCAAGCTTCAGCACCCTTATCCGGGCGGACAAGGCCCGTTATCCGGTGCTGCTGTCGAATGGCAACCTGGTGGAGCAAGGCGAGCTTGCGGATGGCCGCCACTACGCCCGATGGGTCGACCCCTTCAAGAAGCCCTGCTATCTCTTCGCGCTGGTGGCAGGTGACCTGGTCCATCTCGAGGATGTCTTCGTGACGGCGGGCGGACGCCCTGTCACGTTGCGCATCTACGTATCCCCCGGCCACCTCGACCAGTGCGCGCACGCCATGCGTTCGCTCAAGCACGCCATGGCCTGGGATGAGCGGGTGTTCGGCCTGGAATACGACCTTGACATCTACATGATCGTGGCGGTCGACGACTTCAACATGGGCGCCATGGAGAACAAGGGGCTCAATATCTTCAATGCCCACTATGTGCTTGCCAATCCCGAGACGGCGACCGACAGCGACTACGACGGCATCGAAAGCGTGATCGGCCACGAATATTTTCATAACTGGACGGGCAACCGGGTGACCTGCCGCGACTGGTTTCAATTGAGCCTCAAGGAGGGGTTGACGGTCTTCCGCGATCAGGAGTTTTCTGCCGACATGGGCTCGCGCGCGCTCGCCCGCATCCAGGAGGTCCGTGCCCTGCGCACGGCGCAGTTCGCCGAGGACGCGGGGCCGATGGCGCACCCGGTGCGGCCGGAATCCTACATGGAAATCAGCAATTTCTATACCGCGACGGTGTACTCCAAGGGGGCCGAGGTGATCCGCATGCTGCGCACCCTGATCGGTGCGGCCGCCTTCCGGCGGGGCATGGAGCTCTATATCGCGCGGCATGACGGTCAAGCCGTCACCACGGATGACTTCGTCCAGGCCATGGCCGATGCCGCCGGGAGGGACTTGACGCACTTCCGGCGGTGGTACAGCCAGGCGGGGACGCCCGTGCTCCGCGTCGAGGCGGCCTACGACCCCGATGCGCTCGAATACACCTTGCGCGTCAGCCAGTCGTGCGCCCCCACCCCTGGTCAGCCGTTCAAGGAGCCCTTGCATATCCCCTTGAGCCTCGGGCTGCTCGACGCGCAGGGGAAGGAAATGCCGCTGCAGCTGGCCGGCGAAGGTGCGCCGGCCGGCACGTCGCGGGTGCTTGAGCTCACCGAAGCGACGCAGGCCTTCCGTTTCGCAAATATCCGCGAGCGCCCTTATCCTTCTCTCTTGCGCGGTTTTTCAGCGCCGGTCAGGCTCGAGTCGAACTGCACCGATGCGGAGCTGGCCTTCCTCGCCTCTCACGACACCGATCCTTTCAATCGTTGGGATGCGGGCCAGCAGCTTTTCACGCGGGTCCTCCTGGGGCTCGTCGAAACCTATCGCCGCGGCGGCACGCTGACCCTTGATCCGATCGTCGCCGAGGTGGTCGGGCGGACGCTGGCCGGCGCCGAGAAGGACTGCGCGGCTGCGGCGCAGGCCCTGGCCTTGCCCGGCGAGGCCTACCTGGCCGAGCTGGTGACGCCGGTGGACGTCGAGGCCATTCACGCGGCGCGGGAATTCGCGCGCGCGACCCTCAGGCGCCAGCTTGGCGCCGAATGGCTCGCAACCTACCGCCGGCTGCGCCCCGCCGGACCCTATCAGTACGATGCCAAGGCGAGCGGGATGCGCGCCTTGAAGAACACTTGCCTGGGCTACCTCATGGCGCAGGAGGACGAGACGGCGATCGCCCTTTGCGTGGAGCAGTTCCGCTCAGCCGACAACATGACGGACAGCCTGGCGGCCTTGAGGGCGCTCGCGGACCTGGATCGCCCTGAGCGCGAGCAGGTGCTGGGTGCGTTCGAAGCACGCTGGAGGCACGATGCCCTGGTGATGGACAAGTGGTTCTCGGTGCAAGCCACCTCAAGGCTTCCGCAAGCGCTGGATCACGTGCGCGCCTTGATGCGCCACCCGGTCTTCGACATCAAGAATCCCAACAAGGTGCGCGCCCTCATCGGGGCGTTCTGCCGCGGCAACCCCATGGCCTTCCATGCCGTCTCCGGGGCGGGCTATGCGTGGCTTGCCGAACAGGTGCTCACCATCGACCGGCTCAATCCGCAAGCGGCTGCCCGGCTGGCGGCCGTGCTGAGCGCGTGGCGGCGGTACGACGCCGGACGCTCCGCGCTCATGCGCGGCCAGCTCGAACGCATCCTCGCCGCACCGACCCTCTCCAAGGATACCTTCGAAGTGGCTGAGAAGAGCCTCGGGGTCGCCGCCTGAGCGCCCGCCCCAGTCATGGCCTGGGTGCGGCTTGTGCGGGCAGCGGGTGGGAGGCGCCGCCATATCCTGGCTATAATCCGTGATGAGGGGTCCGCTGCGCGCGCCTGCGCCGGCAATCGCCACCCCGGGATCCGGCCTCCGACGCGGAAGCGCGCGGTGGGCGGCGGGGCCGCGAATCCCGCCTGGGGCCGTCGCCGCAATCTTCTTTCCGGGGGATGATGAGATGACTGACGTGATTCAAGCGACTGCGGAGCAGATTCGGACGCTTCGCCAACGCATTCCCAATGACAGCAAGACGGCGCAAGCCATCGACCGGGATGCACCCTGGGAGCAAATCTACGCGTCGGCGGAGCAGGAAGGCTTTCGGGAGTTGTGCGCCACGATCTGTCTGGGACAGCGCGGCGCCCAGCAGAATGCGGGGGAATGATTCGCCGCACGCTTGTGCACTGCCCGTCCGTGCGCGGACGGGGCCCGGTCATCGCCGCCACAGGGTGGGGCCCCTGTGCCCCTGCGGGTATGTAATGCATTGTTTCGGAATAAGAAATAATATGCCCAAAAACTGCGCAGTACTAAGTAAGGCGTTATTTTTGCAGAAGGTTGCAAAATTGTGATGCGGCGATCCACAACGTTATCCACAGTTTCTGTGGACCATTAAGAATATTTATTTGTTTATTAGCGATTAAAAATCGTTCCTCAACGATTCTCCAAAAACTGGCGCCAACACTTTGATTCGAGTGGCTATGGCTTGCGCTCAGCCGCGCGGCTGGCTTGCCGTGGCCATGGCGCCCTATCGCGCCTACGTCGGGCCGACCGGCCCTACCGCTCGCACTGACCGTCGGAATCGCATCCATGCCCTTCTCGCCGCTGCGGCTTCTGCTGTTCATTCTGGCTCTGGTTTTCTTGGTGATATTCGTTCAGTTGGGGATCGTCGCGGTCGCCTTCGGCAAGCTCGGGCTATCGGCCTACTCGGCGTATGTCCTGATCATGGCCACGCTGGTGGGCAGTCCGATCAACCTGCCGTTGTTTCGCATTCCCTCGGGCACGTCGCCTGCGCGCATCCTGCCGTTCGCGGTGCGTCGGCGGCTCGGCATCCGAGGCCGGCCCTTTCCGAATCAGACCGTAATCGCGGTCAATGTGGGCGGCTGCGTCATTCCGGTGGCCTTTTCGATTTATCTGCTCGTGCGCGGGGGCGTCGGCATCGGCGCCGCAGCGCTCGCCGTCGCGGTGGTGGGCGTGGTGGCGCACGGCCTGAGCCGTCCGGTACAGGGCGTGGGGATCGGCATGCCCGTGTTCGTACCGCCGATTACCGCCGCGCTGGTCGCCGTGCTGCTCGATCCGGCGCACAGTGCGCCGTTGGCTTATGTCGGGGGGACCCTGGGCGTTCTGCTGGGTGCCGATCTCCTGCGGCTCAAGGACATCGGACAGATGGGCGCGCCGGTGGCCTCCATCGGCGGGGCCGGGACCTTCGACGGGATTTTTCTGACCGGCATCGTCGCCGTCCTGTTGGCATAAGGAGCGATTGTCTGGGCCGGCCGGCCCGTTTATACTGCAAGCAGAACGTCTGAACGCCTTGCCCCCGAGGCCGGACACGCCGTCCGCCCTCGGGGCCGTCACGTGATCCAAAGGGGTCGGCGATGCCGCCCTGAGCCTCGATAACTGAAGCGAATCCATGCGCGCGTATCATTCCGGCCCGCCGCCCAGTCGCCGCAACGACTGGAAGACCATCAAATCCCTGCTTCCCTATCTGTGGGAGTTCCGGGCGCGGGTCATCGTCGCACTCGTCTTGCTGGTCGGCGCCAAGGTCGCGAACGTGGCGGTCCCGCTGCTGCTCAAGCGCATCGTCGATTCCCTCAACAAGCCGCATGTGGTGCTGGTGCTTCCGGTCGCGCTGCTGGTGGGCTACGGGCTGCTGCGCCTGGCGAGCAGCCTGTTCGGGGAACTGCGCGATGCCGTGTTCGCGAAGGTGACGCAGCGCGCCATTCGCCGCGTCGCGAACCAAATGTTCGAGCATCTGCACGGCCTGTCATTGCGTTTCCATCTGGAGCGCCAGACCGGAGGCGTCTCACGCGACATCGAGCGGGGGACGCGCGGGATCAGCTTCCTGCTCAATTTCATGCTGTTCAACATCCTGCCGACATTGGTGGAGATCGCCTTGGTGGCGGCGGTCTTGCTTGCCAAATACGCGATCGTGTTTTCGCTGGTGACCTTCCTCACGCTGGGTCTTTACATCGGATTCACGCTGATCGTCACCGAGTGGCGCATGGTCTTTCGGCGCACCATGAACGACATGGATTCAAAGGCGAACACGCGGGCCATCGACAGCTTGTTGAACTACGAGACCGTCAAATATTTTGGCAACGAGGCCTACGAAAGCCGCCGCTACGACGACAGCATGCGGGTCTGGGAGACGGCTGCGGTACGCAACCAGACCTCGCTCGCGTTCCTGAACGCCGGGCAGAGCGCGATCATCGCTATCGGGGTGACGCTGCTGATGGTGCTCGCAGGCGAGGGCGTCGTGAACCGCACCATGACGATCGGTGATCTCGTCCTGGTCAATGTCTACATGCTGCAGCTCTATCAGCCGCTGCACTTCCTGGGCTTCGTTTACCGTGAGATCCGCCATTCCCTCGCCGACATGGAGCGCATGTTCACGCTGCTGGACGAGCATGCCGAGGTGGCGGACAAGCCCGATGCGCCGCCGCTGGCCGTCACGCGAGGCCGGGTATCCTTCGAGCACGTGGATTTCGGCTACCGGCCGGATCGCCAGATCCTGCATGACGTCTCCTTCGAGATCCCATCCGGCAAGACGGTGGCGGTGGTCGGTCCGAGCGGCGCCGGCAAATCCACCCTGTCGCGCCTCATTTTCCGGTTCTTCGATGTCCAGCAGGGGCGCATCACGATCGACGGCCAGGACGTGCGCGAGATCACGCAGAAAAGCCTGCGCGGGGTCCTCGGAATCGTCCCGCAGGACACCGTGCTGTTCAATGACACGATCTACTACAATATCCTATACGGACGCCCGGAGGCCTCCCGCGACGAAGTCATCGCGGCTGCCCGGCACGCCCATATCCACGACTTCGTCGAGTCCCTTCCCGAAAAGTACGACACGGTGGTGGGCGAGCGTGGCCTCAAGCTGTCCGGCGGCGAGAAGCAGCGGGTGGCCATCGCAAGGACCATCCTGAAGAATCCGCCCATTCTGGTGTTCGACGAGGCGACGTCCGCGCTGGACTCGAAGTCCGAGAAGGCGATTCAGGGGGAATTGCAGCGCATCGCGCGCGACCGGACGACGCTGGTGATCGCCCACCGGCTGTCCACTGTCGTGGATGCGGACGAAATCCTCGTCATCGATCATGGTCGCATCGTCGAGCGGGGCACGCATCGGCAGCTCCTGGCGCGCGCAGGCGTGTACGCCCACATGTGGGCGTTGCAACTGACGGAGCAGGAGTCCGATGAGCGTGCGGTGCCTGGGGTGGCCAACGCGCCGGCAAAGGATCGCCCGGCGAGAAGCCTCGCGTCCTGATGAGCTCGCCCGAGGGCGGGGATTCAGGGCGCCGGTCGGCGAGCGATCAGCGGTAGATCCGGCTCTGCTTCTCGACGCAGCGATTGAAGCTGGCGGTGTCCTTGAGGTGGCCGAGTCCCTCGCAATAAGGGCCGAAGCGTTGCGCTGCTGGTTCCTGGGACGGTTGGGCGGGCATCGAGGCGGCGGCGCAACCGGCCAGGAGAGCGCTCAAGGCGGCGATGATGAGTCCCGTTCTATGCATGGCTGGTTTCCTTTTCAGGCGCCATTGTAACCGCATCGGCGGCCGCGAAACAATCATGCTTGGCCGTTCCGATTTTGGGGTGCGGCGGTGATGCGTTAGAATGCCCACGCGCGGCGGGCCCATTTCTCAACATGGGGCGAACGCCCGCGAGGCAGCTTCCGAACAAGGATTTTTTGTGCATCGACAGTCGATCATTAGGAGACGTTCGTGTCACGGCGGTGGCGTCTGGCCTCCCCTGGCCATTCAACTCACCGTCGCCGCTTCCTCTGGCCGTGGGCACGGGCGGCCGCGCCGCTGCGCGGCCAAACCGTCGGTGATGGTCGGCGGCCCGATTTCGTCCGCGCAGACCTCAAACGAGCGTGCCGCCGGAGCGGTGCATAGCCATGCAAGCATCGATTCCTCCGTCTGCGTCTGAGCGCGTCCCTGCAGGGGCATTGCGCGACCGGTTGCCGCTCACGAGCCGCATCTTTCTGGCGCTGGGCAGCCTGGGCATGGCGGCCGCCGTGGTGCTGGGCGCCCTTGGTACCCACGTGCTCGGGGCGCGCCTGGCGGCCCCGGCGCTAGCGATCTATGAAATCGCGCTGCATTACCAGGTCATCCATTCCCTCGGCCTGCTTGCCGTTGGGCTCGTGACGCCGCGGCTTTCTTCCCGGGGATACATTCGCTGGGCCGGGTGGCTCATGACCGCAGGCATCGTGGTGTTCTGCGGCAGCCTGTATGGCCTGAGTCTGACCGGATGGCCGGTGCTGGGAACCGTGACGCCTCTCGGCGGTACTGCGTTCATCCTGGCGTGGCTGCTATTGGCGCTTGCCGTCGTGAAGTCCTAGGACAGCCGCCTCGGCCCCGATTCATGGTCCGCACCGCAAGGGGGCTTTTGCATGGCCGACTATTGCCGCTCAGCGCCGCACGACGCTCTGCACAGGGCGTATCACGCCTTTGAATATGGGTTTCCCGTCCGCGACGACACCGTCTTGTTCGAGCGTCTGGTGCTGGAGATCAATCAGGCGGGACTGTCCTGGGGGACCATCCTCAGGAAGCGTACGGCGTTCCGGCAAGCGTATGCGCAATTCGACATCGCGCGAGTGGCGGCCTTTGGTGAGGCCGACATCGCTCGCCTGTTGTCGGACGCAGGCATCGTACGCAACCGCCGGAAGGTGGGCGCCGCCATCGAGAATGCCCGCCGGCTCAGGGAGATCCAAGTGCGCGTCGGCTCCTTCTCGGCCTGGCTCGATATCCACCATCCACGCGCCCATGACGAATGGGTCGCGCTCTTCCGGCGTTTCTTCGTTTTCATGGGGCGTGAGATCGTCGGCGAATTCCTCATGAGCACGGGCTACCTTCCGGGGGCCCATGGCCCCGAATGTCCGGTTTATCCGGAAATCATCGCCGCATCCCCGCCGTGGCTCAGCGGCCCGGCGTGATCCGAGCGTTCGCGGCCCGGTTGGTGCCTGCGCTGGCAAAAGAGGACTTGAGGCGGCGCTTGCGCAGGTGCGCTGCGCGCCCATCTGACCAGGCGTGGTGCCGGGGTGTGCGGCGTGCAGGGCGCGAGCCCCGTCGTCCCCAATGGGAACCCGCCGCCTTGAGGCATGGGGCGCTTCAGCCGCTGCTCGGCCCCGAGGGCCCGAGCAGCGGGGCCGGCCGCGATCGGCTAGCGCATTTTGTTCATGGGTCGCTGGGCCCCTTCCTTGGTGAAGCTCAGGTGCACGCGCAAGGTGTCGCCATCCTTGACCGTTCTGAGCGATGCCGGTGGGAAGTGCAGTCTTAGATTCTCCGGCTTGCTTTTCAGCTCGAAGGTCCCCCTCCCACGGTTGAGGTGCTCGACGGTGCCCACCATGTAATGCGAGCCCATGACCCGCATCCGGTAACGCCTGGCCGGGTGGTGCCGGTAATGCGGCAGCGGGTGGGGCTTGGTCATGGCGGGGCTGGTGCCGGGAGGTGCGCCGGTCATTTGCGCAGCCGCCGTGGTGGCAAAACTCCCTGCCAAGAGCAGGCTCATCAACAGCGCAGTCGTCATCTTCTTCGTCATTTGGAGACTCCTAACCTAAGGGGGATGGACGGGGGCCACCGTTCTTGCATGAACGTCCGCTGGCGTGCCTCGGTGCCAGGCGCAGGACGTTGCCGCCCCGGGGACCGTCCGAAGGGAGAGCAGGCGGCGGGCTCGTTCCGTCCCGCAGGCGCCGGCACAAATGTCTCCGGAGTATAGTACAGGGTGTCGGCGCTGCGGCTCATCGTGACACACGCGTAATTTTTCCCACCCAGGCAAACGGCACTGGGCTCAGCGCGCGCACGGGTGGCGCGCGAGCATCTCGGAGAGCGTGCGCAAGTCCGCGGTGAGGGTGCGTCGCCAGGCGGGGTTGCGCGCTGCGGCGGCCGGATGGAATGTCGGGAAGTACAAGCGGTCGCGCCGGACGAATCGTCCGCGCACATCCCCCAAGCGGGTTTCGCCCAGCAGCGTACGGGTGGCGAGCGCACCCAGCAGGCAGATGACGGCAGGGGCGATGACGGCGATCTGGCGCGTCAGGTGGGCGCCGGCGCAGGCGGCGATTTCCGGTTGATGCGGCAAGCGGTTATGCGGCGGGCGGCATTTGACGACGCTGGTGATGAAGGTCTGGTCGCGGGCGATGCCGGCGTCGTGGAGCAGTTGGTCGAACACCTTCCCTGCCGCCCCGCAGAAGGGTCGGCCCTGGACATCCTCCTGCCGGCCCGGGGCTTCGCCCACGAACATGAGGCGCGCCCCGGCGGGCCCCTCGCCGGGCACGGCGAGGTGCCGCCCTTCATGCAAGACGCAGCGCGTGCACGCCCGGATGTCCTCGGCGATGGTGGCCAGGTCAACCACGGCGTCTGCGCCCGAAAGGCGTGGCGTGTCCGATGGGCTCTCAGGCCGCCTGCGCCTCCAGGGCGGAGGCGTACCGGCCTTGTTGCGCCAGGCTGTTCAGCCGTGCCCGGCGATACAGGGCGAGTTGCGCGGCCGAACGATTGGCGGCGTTGCCCTTCCAGGTGGCCATCGGCAGCGACTGCAAGGCGCGCGAGTAGGAAAAGCTGACGTTCCAGGGCAGCGCCAGGCCGGCGCCATGCATGGCGTTCAGGTTGGCGCTTGCCGCTTCGTCGCGTTGTCCGCCGGAGAGGAAGTTGATGCTGGGGACGGCGGCAGGGACCGTACGGCGGAAGCAGCGCAAGGTGTAGTCGGCGACCTCGGACGGCGCGGCCTGATGTGCGCAGTCCTTGCCCGCGATGACCATGCTGGGCTTGAGCAGCATGTGCTCCAGCACGACGCGTTGTCGGTGGAGCGCATGGAACACGGCGGCGAGTACCTCCTGCGTGACATACGCGCAGCGTTCAATGGTATGGTCGCCGTCCATGAGCACTTCCGGCTCGACGATGGGGACGATGGACTGCTGTTGGCAATAGGCGGCGTAAAGCGCGAGCGCGTCGGCATTGAGTTCGATCGCCTGCGCCGACGGGGTCTCGTCCGTGATCGTGAACACGGCGCGCCACTTCGCGAAACGGGCGCCCAGCGGCTGATATTCGGCGAGACGCGCGGCCAGCCCGTCGAGGCCTTGCGTCAGCTTGTCGCCCGGGAAATGGGCGAGTGCGACGGTCCCCTTGTCGACCTTGATGCCCGGGACGATGCCCTGCTCGATCAGCACTTGCGGGAGGGGGCGGCCATCATCGGCCTTCTGGCGGAGTGTCTCTTCGAACAGGATCACGCCGCTGATGAATTCGCCTAGGCCATGGGTCGTGAACAGCATCTCGCGATAGCGGCGTCGCGTGTCTTCCGTGCAGGGTATGTCTAAGGCTTTGAATCGCTTTTCGATCGTGCCGGTACTCTCATCCGCGGCCAGCAGCCCCTTTCCCGGGGCGGTCAGGGCGGCGATTGTCTCGTTCATGTCGTGCGCCATGGGTCCCTCTCCACTAAAGTGAGCGAATCCCCCATCATCCCGCCCGTCAGGGGGCTGCATGCAAGGCGGCGCGACCATCCGTCCCCGCGCGACCAGATCGCCTTGCCGTTGAGGCGGCAGCCCGCTCGTGTAGAGTTAAATAGGAAGGGCTGACGGATGCGGCGGGCAGGCTCGGACACGGGGCAGGCGACGTGGTCCAAGTGCCAGACCTGCTTGCCTTTTTATTCAGTGTAGCCCAAAGTCGGGTGCTCGGGTCGGCGAAGGAGGCGCCCTGGAAGGACGAAATGGTCTCTAAGACACTCAAATACGGCCTTTGGACACTCGCCTCGGTCCTCCTGGCCGGCGCCGCCCTGATCGCGATCGTCATGTTCGTGGTCAATCCTGACGCATACCGCGTCGCGGCATCCCGCTGGGTCGAGCGCACGACCGGGCGCACACTGACCATCAGGGGCCATGCCCGACTGGCGTGGTTTCCTGCCGTGGGCATCGAACTGGGCCGGATAACCCTAAGCGATTGGCACAGCAGCCAGGCCTTTGCTTCGGCGCGCCGGCTTCGCCTGTCCCTGTCGTGGCCCGATCTGCTCCATGGCCGCATCGCGATCGACCGAATCCAGGTCAGCGGCCTGCGATTAGCCCTGGTGCGCTATGCCGATGGGCAGGGCAATTATGCCGATCTGCTGGCGCGACATGGAGGTGGCGCCTCTTCGATCCGCATCGGTGGGGTGGCGATCGCCGACGGCGAAATCTCGTTCGACGACCGCGCGAGCGGGCGTCGGTTCGCGATCGATCACCTGCGTCTGGATACCGGGCCGCTCGCGAGCGGGGTGTCCACGCCGGTGCGGCTCGCCTTTCGCTATCTCGTGGCGCGACCCGCGACCAGTCCCCAGGTGGACGCTGCCGGGACCCTGCGCTTCGATTCTGCGCGCCAGCGCTATGTGCTCTCGGCATTGTCGCTTCGGGCGCATGGCGCATTCCCGCCCGCCACGGTCTGGCGTCTCGCGGCGCTCGGCACTTTCGCCTGGGACGGCAAGCGCCAGCGGCTCAGTGCAAACGCCCTGCAAGCCGCCTTGGACGGCACGCGCGGTCCGGTGCGCGCGCTCGCACGGCTCACCGCATCGCGGCTGGAATGGGGGGCGAAGGGCGGCGAGGCCAGCGCAATCGTCCTGCACGCATCGGGCGTGGCACCCGGTGGCCGGGGAACGGTTGCGCTCCGGCTGCCGGACGTGCGTTTGCGGGGGCGACGGGCGAGCGCCGCGGCGATGCGCCTCGACGTGGCGGCGACGGATGCCTCGGGCGCCCTCAAGGGGCGGATGACCGGCGGGCTGGGGTTCGATTGGGGCCGCGGGCAGTTGGCGCTGCCGCACTTCGTGGGCGAGTGGGCCTTGACGAGCCCTCGGCTCAAGACCGGGCGCCTGTCGGCCGAAGTCGCCGGCCAGGCGCAGGCCGACTGGGCGCGCGAGCGCGCATCGGCGGCGCTCACGGGACGCGTGGGGAACAGCCGTGCGGTGTTGACGGTCGCCGCGCGAGGCTTGCCGTCCCCTGCGTATACGTTCGATGCCGAGCTCGACCGCCTCGATGTCGACCGCTACCTGGCGCCGAGCAACAAGCCCTTCGATTTCGCGCGCATCCAGCAGCTGCCGTTCACCGGAACGATCCACATCGGCACGCTCCGGATGGGCGCGACGAGCGCTCGCGACGTCCGGATCGCGGTGATCCATACCGGCCAAAGCCGCTAGGGGTCAAGGTGCCCGGCGCGCGCCCACCAGAGCCCGACGGGGAGCATGAAGGACCCGTCCGGCTCTAGCTCCAGCGCCTCGCGCACTTCCTGCGGCGCTTCCGATTCGAGTTGCCGGATCATGGCGACCTTCCGGGCCGGCGGGCGCATGCGCGCAATCCAGCTGGCGAAATCGATTCGCACCCGCCAGCGTGCCGTTCTCACGATTTCGAAGCCTGCCGCCGCGAGCCCCGCTTGCCATTCGGCGGCCGAGCGGTTTCTCACGTGGGAGGGGTCGCGCAGCAGCTCGATGGCCTGAAGATGCGTGTCCGCCAGCGCGTCGTCCGGTGCCAGGCTGTCGATGAAGAGCCCGTGGCCGCCCGCCTTGACGACGCGGCGCATCTGCCCCAGGGCGGCCTCCCAATGCTGCCAGTGGTGGGCGCTGTAGCGCGTCGCGACGAGATGGAACGCGCCATCCTCGAAGGGCAGGGCCTCGGCGGCCGCCTCATGCGTGTGCACGCCCTCGAGCCGGCGCTCGCGCGCGGTGGCGCGAACGCTCGACAGCATGCGCCCGGAGAGGTCGACGGCCGCAACGTTTGCGAACCTTTCCGCCAGCAAGTAAGTCAGGTGGCCGGCGCCGCAGCCGACGTCCAAGGCGCGGGCGCCGGGCGCAAGCGCCCCCGCAATCAGTTCCTGGGCGAGGCGCAGGTCGGCGCCTCGGGCGTGCACCTCGCTTCGCAGGTACGCCGCCGCTCGCGGGTCGAATTGGCGGTGCACGCGTCGTTGGTGGGAGGTCATCGCACGGTCTCCGGCTGGGCAAGGATGCGACCACTATCCGCGCATCTTTATCCTGGTACAAGATAAGACATTATCCTATTATAGTTGGGAGTGGGCTAGGGACACTGGAGAACCATGTCGGGCGAATCGGTGGGACTTGATGAAGTGGGCGAGGCGGGGCGGCGGGCCCTGGGCGATTTTCTTCGCGCCGTGCGCGGACGGCTCACGCCAGCCGAATTCGCGCTTGCCGCCGGCGCCCGGAGGCGAACGCCCGGGTTGCGGCGCGAGGAGGTGGCGGCGCTGTGCGGGATCAGCCCGACATGGTATACCTGGATCGAGCAAGGGCGCACCGTGGACGTATCGCCGAAGACGTTGGGCGACATGGCCGCGGGGCTGCGGCTGACGCCTGCCGAGCGCGCCTACTTGTTCCAGTTGGCGGGCAAGGCGGATCCCTTGGCGGGCGGCCCTTCCGGGCAGGCCGACGGCGAGGGCCTCGATATCCTCGTGCGCTCGGTGGGTACCCCCGCCTATGTGCTGGGGCGCAACTGGGGTGCCCTGTCCTGGAATCTGCCGGCCGCGCGGCTGTTCGAGGACTGGCTGGGGAGGCGCGCGAGTGCCGGGACGGGGCAGGCCGGACCCAATCTGTTGCGCTATGTGTTCGCGCACCCGGGTGCCCCGGACCTGATCGTGGACTGGGAGTCGCGCGCCTATCGGCTCGTCGCGGAATATCGCGCCGATAGCGCAGCGTTTCGCGATGATCCGGGCCATCAGCAGTTGCTCGCCGAGCTGCGGGCGCAAAGCGGGGTATTCGACGCGGCATGGCGCTCGCAGACCGTCTTGGCGCGGGAAGGGGGCTTGCGCAGCTTCCGGGATGCCAGCGGCGCCATCAGCCGCTACCGGCAGTTCACCTTGCGCATCGCGAACGCGCCGGACCAGAAGCTGATCATCCTGGCTCCGGCATGACGCCGTCGCGCCGGGGTGCCCTTCGGGCGCTCCATCGCGGGCCTTTTCGGGCGGCCAGAGACATTCTATAGTGGGATCAGGGGCGATCGCCGTCGGCCTATGGCCCGCGCGCGATCGCGGTCATGAGCGTCTGCCGATGCGGCAGGACGCGCCCGAGGGCGCGAGTCGACGATGCTTCAAGCCGCCGCCGGGAGCCGTCCCCTTCTCGCTACGCGTCCCGCAGGGAGGAGTGCTGCGAATGGAACGGCGTGACTTCATGAAATTTGCAGCGTCCGCGCCCCTGTGGCTCGCCGCTTCGCGGCGCGCCCCGGCGGACGCGTCGGCCGACAGCTGGCATGCGGTCGAAATGGAATACACCGTCGCGCTGCCGATGCAGGGGGCGAGCGCGCGGCTATGGCTGCCGATGCCGGCGCGCCACCGGGAGACGTACCAGTTGGTCTGGCGCGAGGACTGGGACGGCCGCGCCACAGTGGGCATGATCACGACGGACGCGCGCACCGGTGTCGCGCTCTTCTACGCGGGCTGGGACCGCCCCGGCGTCAAGGCGGTCACGGTCCGCGCTCAGGTCGACCTGCGCAACCGCCAGGCGGACTTTTCCCGAGCCGATGAGAGCGCCGCCGCGTCGTTGCCGGGCGAGGTGTGCCAGTATCTGGCACCCAGCCGCCATGTGCCTACCGACGGCATCGTCCTCAGCACCGCCCGGGAAGCGACTCGGGGTGCCGGAAGCCCCCTCGAGAAGGCGCGAGCGATCTACGACTGGGTGGTGGAACATACCTTCCGCGATCCGCAGGTTCAAGGCTGCGGCGTGGGGGATGCGAAGTCATTGCTGGAGAGCGGGACCCTGGGCGGCAAATGCGCGGACATCAGTTCGCTGTTCGTGGGACTGTGCCGCGCGGCGGGCATCCCAGCGCGCACCATGTTCGGCATCCGGGTGGGCCCGTCCGCGATTTCCCCCGCGCTCGGTGCGGGCGAGGACATCAGCGAGGCGCAGCATTGCCGCGCCGAGTTTTACCTGGCGGGCACCGGCTGGATTCCGGTGGACCCGGCCGATGTCGGCAAGGTCGTCGCGGACGGGCGGCTTTCCCTTTCCGATCCCAAGGTCCAGGCCATCCGCCACCGACTTTTCGGATTCTGGGAAATGAACTGGGTGGCCTTCAATCATGCGCGGGATTTCACGCTCGACTCGCCAAGGCCCGGGCTTGCGCTAAACTACTTCATGTACCCGGAGGCGCTGGTGGGCGGCGTGCGGCGCGAGAGCAGGGTGCCTTCGGCCTTTCGGTATCGCATTCGCGCGCGATCCCTTTAGCCGGCCGCCGGCTTCTGCGCGGACTTCGGCCGGAAGGCCCGGATCACGGCCTCGCGCGTCTCGAGGTACGGGCCGCCGAGCAGGTCGATGCAGTAGGGAACGGCGGCAAACACGCCGTCCAGGGTCTCCTTGATCGACTTGGGCTGCCCGGGCAGGTTGAGAATCAGTGCGCCCTTGCGGATGACCCCCACCTGGCGCGACAGGATGGCCGTGGGCACATATTGGAGGCTGACCGCGCGCATGCGTTCGCCGAAGCCGTCCAGCACGCGGTCGGCCACGGCCAGCGTGGCGTCCGGCGTGACGTCGCGGGGTGCCGGTCCGGTTCCGCCGGTGGTGAGCACCAGCGCGCAGCCGTGCTGGTCGACGAGTTCGCAAAGGGTCGTCTCGATCACGGCGCGCTCGTCGGGAATAAGCCGCTCAACCGCCTGCCAGGGCGTGACCAGGGCGACGTCCAGCCATTCCCGAAGGGCGGGGAGGCCCTTGTCTTCATAAAGGCCTTGCGAGGCGCGGTCGCTGACGGCGACCAGTCCGATCGGCACCAAGCGGCTCATGAATCGGGCTCCGTTTCAGGCGCCGCAGGGATCTGCTCGATCACCTCGCGCAGCAGACGAAACAAGGCGCGGGCACTCTTCGGCGGACGGGCATTCGCGTGCTCTTCGATCGCATTGCGCACGAGCCCGCGCAGCCTTTGGGCGTCGACCGCAGGATAGCGCTGAACGAACTCGCCGAAGGCGGATGGGTCGCCGAGCAGGCGCTCGCGCCAGCGTTCAACCAGATGCACCCGCGCCTTGGCGGCCTGAGATTCGCCGCGCAAGGCCTCGATCGCCTCCCGGATAGGCGCGGCATCGACCTCGCGCATCAGCCTGCCGATATACTGGCGCTGGCGGCGAAGCGCTTCCCGCCCGCGCAGCCGCTTCCCTTCAAGGACCGCGGCCCGCAGGTCCTCATCGAGGGGCAGGCCGGCGAGCTTTTCCTCGCTCAAGCCGATGAGCGCTTCGCCCAGGTCCTGCAGCGCATGCATGGCCTGTTTGCGCTTGGTCTTGCTGATGACGTCGTCTTGCATCGGGTGCGTGATATCCGGCTCGGAAGGGGTTTGACCGCTCTCGCGCGAGGTGGCGGCCGCCCAATCCGCTAGGATGGGTGTGCGACGACTCGCGCCCTGCTCCATTCGCGCTACAATGGAGATTCTAATCCTTAAAACGGGACGGAGGGGGCACTCCCGTCCCGGCGGGGTCGATACCCTGCGCTTCACCGAAACGGATTCGGGCCCGGGCCTATTCTCTCGTGGCTCGGCGCCCGGCGCAAGCGCGGTCCGCCGCCGGATGCGAGGAAATTGCTGATTGCGCGTGAAATTTTGCTCGGGAATTCCGGTGCCGTGGTAAAATCAAGGGTTTCTTGAATCCGCCCCCGGGCGCTTTGCGAAAGATTACTCTATGTTCAGCTCAAAACAAACCATCCAGCAGGCCGATGCCGAACTCTGGGCCGCCATGGAAGGGGAACGGCGGCGCCAGGAAGACCATATCGAACTCATTGCCTCGGAGAACTACGCCAGTCCCGCGGTGATGCAGGCGCAAGGGTCGGTGCTCACGAACAAGTATGCCGAGGGCTATCCAGGCAAGCGCTATTACGGCGGCTGCGAGTATGTCGACATCGCCGAGCAGCTGGCGATCGATCGGGCCAAGGCCTTGTTCCACGCAGAGTACGCCAATGTCCAGCCGCACTCCGGGTCGCAGGCCAACGCCGCGGTCTACCTGTCGGTCCTCAAGCCCGGGGATACGATCCTCGGGATGTCGCTCGCGCATGGCGGGCACTTGACCCACGGCGCGCAAGTCAACTTCAGCGGAAAGCTTTTCTCCGCCATTACCTATGGCTTGCACCCGGAGACGGAGGTCATCGACTACGACGAGGTGGCGCGGCTGGCGAAGGCGCACCGTCCCAAGATGATCGTGGCCGGCGCGTCCGCCTATTCGCTGGTGATCGACTGGAAGGCCTTCCGCCACATCGCCGATAGCGTGGGCGCCTACCTGTTCGTCGATATGGCGCACTATGCGGGGCTTGTGGCGGCCGGCCTGTACCCCAATCCGGTGGGCATTGCCGACTTCGTCACGTCCACCACCCACAAGACCTTGCGGGGCCCACGCGGGGGGCTGATCCTGGCCAAGCCGGAGCACGAGAAGGCGCTCAATTCCACGATCTTCCCCGGCACGCAGGGCGGTCCGCTCATGCACGTGATCGCCGCCAAGGCCGTGGCCCTCAGGGAAGCGGCCACGCATGACTTCAAGGTGTATCAGGAGCAGGTGATCGACAACGCGCGGGTGATGGCCAAAGTGCTCCAGGAACGGGGATTGCGTATCGTCTCCGGACGCACCGACTCCCACTTGTTCCTGGTGGATCTGCGCGCGGCGAACATCACCGGCAAGGATGCCGAAGCCGCGCTCGGGCGGGCCCATATCACGGTCAACAAAAACGCGATACCGAATGATCCGCAAAAACCCTTCGTCACCAGCGGCATCCGCATCGGGACGCCGGCCATGACCACGCGTGGTTTCTGCGAAATCGAGGCCGAGCAGCTCGCGCACCTCATCGCCGATGTGCTTGCCGCCCCCGCAGACGAAGGGACCCTCGCGCGCGTGGCCAAGGAGGCCAAGGCGCTGTGTGCCCGATTCCCGGTCTACGGCGCGTAAGGAGGAGTCCGTCTCGCCTTAGGTCCATGGCCTGACCACGATCATGAAGTGTCCCTTCTGTGGTGCGATTGACACGCAAGTTGTCGATTCCCGCGTGAGCGAGGAGGGCGACAGCGTCCGCCGTCGCCGCCGCTGCACCGCCTGCAGCAAGCGCTTTACGACCTACGAGACGGCGGAGTTGCGCATGCCTCAGATCGTCAAGCACAACGGCAGCCGCGAAGAGTTCGAGCGCGAGAAGGTGCGGGTGAGCTTCCTGCGGGCGCTGCACAAGCGTCCGGTCCCGACCCACGCGGTGGACGAGGCTATCGAGCGGATCATCCAGAAGATCCTGGCGTTGGGCGAGAAGGAGCTCCCTTCCCGGCAAATCGGCGAAATGGTGATGGACGAGCTCTATACGCTCGACCAAGTGGGCTATATCCGCTTTGCCTCGGTTTACCGCAGCTTCCAGGACGTTGAGGACTTCCGCGACGTGCTGCGCGATCTCAGCAAGCGACGTCCGGGAGCCAAGGACTAGGCGTGTATTCCTCGGCCGACTATGGTTACATGGCGCGCGCGCTCGGGCTTGCGCGCCGCGGCCTGTACACCACCAGCCCGAATCCGCGGGTAGGCTGCGTGGTGGTCAAGGAGGGCCAAGTCGTGGGCGAGGGCTGGCACGAACGGGCCGGCGAACCCCATGCCGAGGTCCATGCCGTGCGCGCCGCCGGCAGCCGGGCGCATGGGGCAACGGTGTACGTGACGCTCGAGCCGTGCAATCATTTCGGACGCACCCCCCCGTGCTCCGAAGCCTTGATTGCCGCGCAAGTCGGGCGCGTCGTCGCCGCCATGGAGGATCCCAATCCGCAGGTGGCCGGGGCGGGATTGGCGCGGCTGCGCGGCGCCGGCATTCCAACCGAGTGCGGGCTCCTCGAGGCGGAGGCGCGGTTGCTCAATCCAGGGTTCATCTCTCGCGTGACGCGGGGGCGTCCCTGGGTGGTCCTCAAGAGCGCGGCCAGCCTCGACGGCCGGACGGCGCTCAAGAACGGGAAAAGCTTCTGGATCACCGGCGAGGCCGCGCGCCGCGATGCCCATCGGCTCCGCGCGCGATCGTGCGCCGTGGCGACCGGGATCGGCACGGTGCTCGCGGACGATCCGCGGCTCGACGTGCGCGAAGTGGAGACCTCTCGCCAGCCCCTCAAGGTGGTGTTCGACAGCCGGTTGCGCATGCCGTCCTCGGCCCGCGTGTTGCAGGGGGCGCCCGCGTTGTTGATCGCGGCGCAGGCGAGCCGGGAAACGCAGGCGCGGCTCGAAGACGCCGGCGCAGAAGTGCTGATCATTCCCGGGCGCGGGCCTGTCGTCGATATCCCCGAGGCGCTCGGCGTGCTGGCCAGGCGCGGCATCAACGAGCTCATGGTGGAGGCGGGGGCCCGGCTGCTCGGCGCGTTTCTCGCGGCCGGGGCGGCCGATGAATGGGTGGCCTATCTTGCCCCCTCCTTGCTTGGCGATGACGGGCGCGGTATGTTTGCCATTCCGGAGCTCGCGGACTTGAAGGAACGCCGGCAGCTCGAGATCCGGGAGATCAGGCAAGTGGGGCGGGACTTGCGCGTGCGTGCGCGCTTCATGTGACGGAACTCTAAGGATGGGCGGGGACCCGATGTTTACCGGAATTGTGCAATCGGTGGGCGAGATTACCAGCGTCGACCCGATGGACCAGGGCGTACGGCTCAAGATCTCGGCGCCGGGGATGGATTTTGGCGATGTGGTCTTGGGCGACAGCATCTGCGTGAGCGGCGCCTGCCTGACGGTCGTCTATCTGGCCGCGCCGGCCTTCTGGGTCGACGTGTCGGCGGAGACGCTGCGCTGCACCAGCGGGATCGAGGCGCCCGGCCCGGTCAACCTGGAGAAGGCGATGCGCCTGTCGGACCGGCTGGGCGGCCACTTGGTGAGCGGGCATGTCGACGGCGTGGGCACGGTCACGCGGTTCGAGGCCGCCGGCCCTTCGTATGCGCTCGACATCCGGGCGCCGCACACGCTGCTCAAGTACATCGCCCCGAAGGGGTCGGTGACGGTCGACGGGGTGAGCCTGACCGTGAATCGCGTGTTGAAGGACGAGTTCAGCATCAATCTGATCCCCCATACGCTCGCCCACACGACGCTGAATCGCCTGTGCGCCGGGGCGACGGTGAATCTCGAGGCGGATATGATCGCCCGCTATGTCGAACGGCTCACCTCGGCCGCCGAGCAGCCGTACCAGGACTAGGGAGTCGCCGCCCATGCCGCCCGCGGCGCGGGGTGGGCGGGGCGTCCGCACACAAAAGGAAAACGGGAAGTCATGACAGTCAGTTCGATGCAAGAGATTCTGGCCGACATCAGGGCCGGCAAGATGGTGATCCTGGTCGACGAAGAGGATCGGGAAAACGAAGGAGACCTTGTGCTCGCGGCCGAGTTCGTGACCCCCGAGCACATCAACTTCATGGCGAAATTCGGGCGCGGCCTGATCTGCCTCACGCTGACCGAAGAACGCTGCCGGCAGCTCGACCTGCCCCTCATGGTGCAGGCCAACCGATCTTCGCATGGCACGAATTTCACGCTCTCCATCGAGGCGGCGGAGGGGGTGACGACCGGCATTTCCGCGCAAGACCGGGCGAGGACCGTGCAGGTGGCCGTGAGTCCCGGGGCAAGACCGACGGACATCGTTCAGCCGGGGCACATTTTTCCCTTGATGGCGCAAAACGGGGGGGTGCTGGTGCGCGCCGGGCACACCGAGGCCGGCTGCGATCTCGCCCACCTGGCGGGATTGACGCCGGCGGCGGTCATCTGCGAGATCCTCAAGGACGACGGCACGATGGCGCGGCTGCCCGATCTTCTCGAATTCGCCGCCCACCATGGCCTCAAGATCGGCACCATCGCCGATCTTATTCACTATCGCTCCCGCACCGAGACGCTGGTCGAGCGGGTGGCCGAGCGGACCGTACAGACGGCGTGTGGCGAGTTCACGCTCATCGCCTACCTGGACAAGATCGCCCAGGAGACGCATCTGGCCCTCGTGAAGGGCGCGATCGACCATGAAGAAACGCTCGTGCGCGTGCATGAGCCGCTGTCCGTGATGGATCTGCTTGACCACCGCGCCGGACCCCATTCCTGGGGCGTCTATCAGACGCTGGAGGCGATCGACCGGGCGGGCAAGGGCGTGGTCGTGTTCCTGCACCGGCCCGAAAGCGCGGCGCAACTGCTCGATCGCATCCGCTCCGCCGATGGGGCGGCGCGCGAGACCGCCAAGGTCGATCTGCGTAACTATGGCATTGGTGCGCAGATCCTGCGCGACCTCAAGGTCTCCAAGATGAAGCTGCTGGCCCTGCCGCGCAAAATGCCGAGCATGACGGGCTTCGACCTCGAAGTCACGGGCTATCTCTCGCCAGGCGACACGCAGGCGGGCTAAGGGCCGTTTTTGGCTTGATTCGGACGGGCGTGGCCGAGGGCGTGCTCGCGCCGCAATGGGAGTGGACATGGGCAAGTATGCCAACATCACCGAGTTGGAGAAGAATCTCAGCGGACAGGGGCTGCGCATCGGCGTGGCCATGAGCCGGTTCAATATCGATGTCGTGGAAGGCCTGTTCGGCGCCTGCCGCGAGGCGCTGGTGAAGCAGGGGGTCGCGGAAGGAGACATCACGTTGGTGAGCGTTCCCGGCGCCTTGGAGCTGCCCCTCACGCTGAAGAGAATGGCGCTCAGCGGGCGCTTTGACGCGCTGGTCGCCCTCGGGGCAGTGGTGCGGGGCGATACCTACCACTTTGAAGTCGTTTCCAATGAATCGGCGCGCGGGGTGACCGAGGTGCAGCTGGAAACCGGCATTCCCATTGCCAACGCGGTGTTGACCACCGACAACGAGGAACAGGCCCTGAACCGGATGAGCGCGAAGGGTCGGGAGGCGGCCTGGGTGGCCCTTGAGATGTGCCATCTGCTGCGCGCATTATGAAGAAGAGCCGGCGGCTGTCGCGCGAATTCGTGCTCAAGGGCCTTTATCAATGGCGCCTGTCCGATGCGCCCGTCGAGCGGATCGGCGAGGAGCTGCGCGAGGATCCGCAGTTTGCCAAGGCGGACGAGGCCTACTTCGATCGCCTGCTCGGCGGGACCCTGGCGCAGATGGATAGCCTGGAGGCGGCACTCGTGCCCCATCTCGATCGCCCGGCCGGGGAATTGAGCCCGATCGAGCACTCCATTCTCGATCTTGCGGCGTTCGAGCTCCTTCACGAGCCCGGGGTGCCCTACCGTGTCATCATCAATGAGGCGGTCGAGCTCGCCAAGCGCTTTGGCGGGACGGACGGCTTCAAGTTTGTCAACGGGGTGCTCGACAAGCTGGCGGCCGAAGTGCGGGCAGACGAGATCCGCGCCGGGCGCGGCAAGGCCTCGGTGTGAGCGGGGCGCCGGCCGCCGCGCTCTCGGAATTCGGCGTCATCCGCCGCTTCTTCACGCGGGCGAGCCCGCACGCCGTGCTGGGCGTCGGCGACGACGCGGCCCTCGTGCGCCCCTCCGAGGGCATGCTCCTCGCCGTCTCGGCCGACATGCTGCTCGTGCACCATCACTTCTTCCCGGACGACGACCCCTTCCAGTTGGGCGCGAAGTGTCTGGCCGTCAACCTGTCTGACATGGCGGCCATGGGGGCGAAGCCGCGCTGGGCGACCTTGGGGCTTGCGCTGCCGGAGGTGGACGAGCCCTGGCTCGAGCAGTTTTCCGCGGGATTCTTCGCGCTCGCGCGGCGCTATGGCGTCGACCTGGTGGGCGGAGATACGAGCCGCGGGCCGCTCACCGTGTGCGTCCAAATCATGGGCGAAGTCCCGCCCGGGCAGGCCCTCCGGCGCTCGGGAGCCCAACCGGGCGACGATTTGTGGGTTTCCGGGCACCTGGGCGATGCCGCGCTCGCGCTCGCCTACCTGCAGCGGCGTATCGCGCTGTCGCCGGCCCAGGCGAAGGCCTGTCTGCCGGCGCTGCATGCCCCGACGCCGCGGGTGAAGCTGGGACTGGCGTTGCGCGGGCTGGCGACCAGCGCGATCGACTTGTCCGACGGTCTTGCCTCCGATCTGTCCCACGTGCTGGAAGCCTCCGGCGTGGCGGCGGAAGTCGACGCGTCGCGCCTGCCGGTCTCCCCGACCGGGGCGCAGCATTTGACGGCGCCCGCGGGCTTGGCCTGCGTGGTGGCCGGCGGGGAAGATTATGAGCTCCTGTTCACGGCCCCGGCGGCGCGCCGGGAAGACGTGGTGCGCCTCGCCCGGAGCACGGACGTGCCCTTGACCCTGATCGGGCGCATCATGGCGGGCACGGGATTGACGCTGCGCGACGCCCAGGGATGCCCGATAGGGCTCGCCAAGCCGGGTTTCGACCATTTCTCGGGTGGCGTCGCATGACGCGCGGCCGGACCGCCGGGCCGCCAGGCGGATTGAAATCCCCGACGCTGCGCTTCATTCTGCGTGATCCCGCCTACTTCATGGCCTGCGGATTCGGCAGCGGGCTGAGTCCGAAGGCCCCAGGCACGGCGGGGAGCCTGGCGGCGATTGCGCTCTTTCTCCTGCTGTCCCCGGCGCTCTCGCGGGGCGAATGGCTCGTCTTCATCGGATTGGCCTTCGCAGTGGGCGTCGTCGTGTGCGAGAAGACCGGCCGGGCCCTTGGGGTCGCCGACCACGGCGCCATCGTATGGGATGAAATGGTCGCGCTCTGGCTGGTGCTCGTGTTCGTGCCGGCGCGCTGGACGTGGTGGGCTGCGGCATTTATCCTGTTCCGGCTGTTCGATATCTGGAAGCCTTTCCCGATCGGTTATGTCGATCGCATCAAGAATGGATTCGGCGTGATGGCGGACGATATCGGCGCAGCCCTCTATGCGCTCGGCGTGCTCCGCGCCGCACTAGTGCTGGCGAACCACGGGTAGCGTTGCAAAGAGAAGGTGAGGACAAGTGGACACCGACGATCTCTATCCAGCGGCCGAGAAGGTTGGACACACGCTCAAAGGGCGCCATCTGATGCTGGCCACGGCGGAATCATGCACCGGCGGCTGGGTGGGCGAAGCCGTGACCGCGGTACCCGGGAGCTCCCAATGGTTTGACCGCGGTTTCATTACCTATACTAATGTCTCCAAGCAGGAGATGCTTGGGGTCTCTGCGCAGACGCTGGCCGACCACGGCGCGGTGAGTGAGCAGACGGTGCGCGAAATGGTCGCGGGCGCCCTGGCCGGCAGCCAGGCGGGGGTGGCGTTGGCGGTCAGCGGCATCGCCGGCCCCGGGGGCGCGGTGCCGGGAAAGCCGGTGGGGACGGTGTGCTTCGCCTGGGGCGGAACGTCGGGGGGCATCGTCGCCGAGACGCGGCATTTCGCCGGGACGCGTGAACAGGTGCGGGCGCAGGCGGTGCGAAGAGCCCTCGAGGGCCTCCTGGACTGGCTCGCGTCGCAGGCTTGAGGCGCACGGCGAGCGGCGGCGTCGGACACGCCGATACTGAGCCGATGGCCAGTACACATGCCTGGGCTTTGTGTCATAATTCAGCGGATCATCGCGCTATTACCCAAACACGACCCGGCCTTCGCGCAATCGCGCGAAGGCCGGGGATCACTCCTGATTGTTGGGGGCTTTCGCTCAAGCATTGCCTGACGCGCCGCCGACGATCCCTTTCGAGGACAGCTAAGGAAATGGACGAAAACAAGAGCAAGGCCCTGGCGGCCGCGCTTGCGCAGATAGAGAAGCAGTTCGGCAAGGGCTCCATCATGCGCCTGGGCGACAACGAAGTCGTGCCCGACATCCAGGTCGTCTCGACCGGATCGCTCGGACTGGACATCGCGCTCGGGGTGGGCGGGTTGCCGCGCGGGCGGATCGTGGAGATTTACGGGCCGGAGTCCTCTGGAAAGACGACGCTGACCCTGCAGACCATTGCCGAGATGCAGAAGCTGGGGGGGACGGCGGCCTTCATCGACGCCGAGCATGCCCTCGATCCGCAGTATGCGCAGAAGCTGGGCGTCGATGTCTCCGACCTGCTCATATCGCAGCCGGATACCGGCGAGCAGGCGCTCGAGATCGCCGACATGCTGGTGCGCTCCGGCTCGGTCGACATCGTGGTGGTGGACTCGGTCGCGGCGCTCACGCCCAAGGCGGAAATCGAGGGCGAGATGGGCGATACCCATGTGGGCCTGCAGGCGCGCCTCATGTCGCAGGCGTTGCGGAAACTCACGGCCAACATCAAGCGCTCCAATACCCTGGTCATCTTCATCAACCAGATCCGCATGAAGATCGGCGTCATGTTCGGCAATCCGGAAACCACGACCGGAGGCAACGCGCTCAAATTCTACGCCTCGGTGCGGCTGGACATCCGCCGTACGGGCTCGATCAAGAAGGGCGAGGAGGTGGTGGGCAACGAGACCCGCGTGAAAGTCGTCAAGAACAAGGTCTCGCCGCCGTTCAAGCAGGCGGATTTCGACGTGCTGTATGGGGAGGGCATCTCCCGGGAAGGGGAAATCGTCGAGCTGGGCGTGCTGCATAAGCTGATCGAGAAATCCGGCGCCTGGTACAGCTACAATGGGGATCGCATCGGGCAGGGCAAGGACAACGCGCGCGAATTCCTCAAGGAGCATCCGAGTCTCGCGCAGGAGATCGAGGCGCGGATTCGCTCCCAGGTGGGCATCGCCGCGCTGGCGTCCGACGCGGCCCACGTCGAGGCGTGACTGACTCCTTTCCGCCGGCCCGCGGGGAAGCGAGCTTGCGAGAGCGGGCGCTGCGCTTGCTCTCGCGGCGGGAATATTCGAAGCGCGAGCTCCATGCGAAGCTCGCCCGGCATGCCGAAAGCACCGAGCGGCTTGCCCAGTGCCTGGCCGAGCTCGAGGCGCAAGGCCTCTTGTCCGACCGGCGGTTTGCCGAACAACTCGTGCGGGCGCGCCGCGAGAAGTACGGTGCCCTGCACATCATGGCCGAGCTTCGCGACAAGGGCGTCGAGGCCGACCTGGGCGCGCTGCGCGCCGAGCTTCTGGCGGACGAGCGCGAGCGGGCGAAGGCCGTGTGGGCGCGCAAGTTCGGCCAGGCCGCGGGGGATGGCAAGGAACGCGCCCGACAGATCCGTTTTCTGCAATCCCGCGGATTCGATTTCGAGGTCATTCGCTCGATCGTCGCGGGTGAGGGCGAGTGAGCACGCGCAACGCGGCGTGCCTTGGCGGTATACTGTCGCATTTCGCGGCGAAGCGGAGATGCCGCGGGACGGACGGGCTGGCCGCCGGGAGGGGTGTGAGGCGGTCGATGGCAATACTCTCTATTGATTGGGTAGGACCGGGACATGAAATCCAGTGAAATTCGACAAAAATTCCTACAATTTTTCGGGGACCGCGGGCACACCGTCGTCCCGTCGAGCCCCCTGGTCCCGGCCGGCGATCCGACGTTGCTTTTCACCAACGCGGGCATGGTCCAGTTCAAGGATGTCTTTCTCGGACGCGAGATCCGGCCCTACGCGCGCGCGGCGAGCGCCCAGCGCTGCGTGCGCGCGGGCGGTAAGCACAACGACCTGGAGAACGTGGGCTACACGGCGCGCCATCACACCTTCTTCGAGATGTTGGGCAATTTCAGCTTCGGCGATTACTTCAAGCGAAACGCCATCCATTATGCCTGGGCGTTCCTGACCCAGGAGATGGGGCTGCCAAGGGAGAAGCTGTGGGTCACGGTTTACAGTGAAGATGATGAAGCCGCGGATATCTGGCTGAACGAGGTCGGCGTGCCGGCCGAGCGGCTTTCGCGCATTGCCGGTTCCGACAACTTCTGGCAAATGGGGGATACCGGCCCGTGCGGGCCCTGCACCGAGATCTTCTACGACCACGGCCCGGATGTCGCCGGCGGGCCCCCGGGCACGGCGCAGGCGGACGGCGACCGCTACATCGAGATCTGGAATCTTGTGTTCATGCAGTACAACCGCGACGACGCGGGCGTCCTTCATCCGCTGCCCAAGCCATCGGTGGACACGGGGATGGGGCTGGAGCGCATCGCGGCGGTGCTGCAGGGGGTGCACAGCAACTATGAGATCGATCTTTTCGTCGACCTGATTGCCGCGGCGGCCCGCGTGACGGAGGCCGCGGACCTGGGCAGCAATTCACTCAAGGTGATCGCCGATCATATTCGCGCGTGCAGCTTTCTGGTCCTCGACGGGGTCATCCCGGGCAACGAGGGGCGCGGTTATGTGTTGCGCCGCATCATTCGCCGGGCCATCCGGCACGGCTACAAGCTCGGTCGCAAGACGCCCTTCTTCCATCAACTGGTGCCGGACCTGGTGCGGGCGATGGGGGATGCCTATCCGGAACTCGGGCGCGAGGCCGAACGGGTGGCGGCCGTGCTTCGGGGGGAGGAGGAGCGCTTCGCGGAGACGCTTGAGAATGGCATGCAGGTGCTCGATGCGGCCATGAAAGGCGGGGACCCGATTCTCGACGGCGAGACGGTGTTCCGGCTTTATGACACCTATGGCTTCCCACTCGACCTGACCGCCGATATCGCGCGCGAGCGCGGCTATGCGGTGGACTTCGCCGGCTTCGAGCATTCCATGCAGATGCAACGCGAGCGCGCGCGGGCGGCCTCGAAGTTCACGATGCGCGGAGTCGTCGAGTTTCAGGGGCAGCCGACCGAGTTCTATGGCTACGAGACCCTAGAGCTGGAAGCGCAGGTGCTGGCGATCTACAAGGAAGGTGCCCAGGTCAACGGTATCGGCCCCGACGAGGAAGCCGTGGTGGTGCTGGACCGCACGCCCTTCTATGCGGAATCCGGAGGCCAGGTCGGGGACCGCGGGGAGCTCGCGTCGGAACACGGGACTTTCGAAGTCACCGATACCCAGAAGATCCAGGCGGAAGTGTTCGGGCACCGCGGGCGCCTGCGCACCGGGCATCTCGCGGTGGGCGACCGGGTGCGTGCCCAGGTGGATGCCGAGGCCAGGCAGCGGGCCGCCTACAATCATTCCGCCACGCACCTATTGCATGCGGCCCTGCGCGAAGTGCTGGGCGCTCATGTGGCGCAGAAAGGCTCCCTGGTCGATGCCGAGCGCACCCGCTTCGATTTCTCCCATGGGGCGCCCTTGAGCGCCGAAGAGCTCAAGGCGGTGGAAGATCGCGTGAACGAGGAGATCCGCGGCAACCATCTCGTGGCGGTGAGGCTCATGAAGTATGACGAGGCCGTGCGTCACGGCGCCATGGCCCTGTTCGGCGAGAAGTATGGCGACGAGGTGCGGGTCGTGGGCATGGGAGAGTTCTCAACCGAGCTGTGCGGCGGGACGCATGTGCGGCGTAGCGGCGACATCGGGTTCTTCAAGATCGTTGCCGAGACGGGGGTGGCCGCGGGCATCCGTCGCATCGAGGCGGCCACCGGACCGGTCGCGCTGGCGCTCGTGCGGGCGCAGCAAACCCAGCTGCAGCACGTGGCGGATGCCCTCAAGGCCCCGGCGCAGGAAGTCGAGCAGAAGCTCGCTCAGGTCATGGACAACGTCCGCGTCCTGGAAAAGGAGCTGTCCCGGCTTCGATCGAAGCTTGCCGTCTCGCAAACGGACGAACTGGCCGCAGCGGCGGTCGATATCGCAGGCGCGAGGCTGGTGGCTGCGACGATCGAGGGCGCCGATGCGAAGGTCTTGCGGGAGGCGGTCGACCGGCTCAAGGACAAGCTCAACTCGTGTGTGGCGGTGCTGGCCGCGGTCGAGGACGGGAAGGTGCTCCTTATCGGCGGCGTGAGTCAGGATCTCGTGGGGCGGTTGAAGGCGGGCGAGCTCGTCAATTTCGTCGCGGGTCAGGTCGGGGGCAAGGGGGGCGGGCGCCCCGACTTGGCGCAGGCGGGCGGCATCGCCCCGGAAAAACTGCCCGAGGCCTTGGCGAGCGTGACCGACTGGGTCCGCGCCCGCCTTGCCTGAGGGCATTCAGAACGGCAGGGATAATCCCGGACGCGCGCCCAGCAGCGCCTTCCGGAAATCGCCCTGGATGCGCGCGAGGGCCTGTTCGGTATCGGCTTCGAAGCGCAGCACGACGACGGGCGTCGTGTTCGACGGCCGCATCAGCCCGAAGCCGTCGGCGTATTCGACACGCAAGCCGTCGACGGTGATCACTTCCTGCGCATCGTCAAAGTGCGCCGTGCGCCTGATCTCGTCGATCAGCGCATAGTTCTCCCCCTCCTTGAGCTTGATTTGCAGTTCGGGCGTGCATACGGCATCGGGCAGCCCGTTGAGCACCGCATCGATGTCCTGGGCGTGGCTGAGGAGTTCGAGCAGGCGGGCGCCCGCGTAAAGTCCGTCGTCGAAGCCGTACCAGCGTTCCTTGAAGAAAACATGACCGCTCATTTCTCCGGCGAGCAGCGCGCCGGTTTCCTTCATCTTGGCCTTGATGAGCGAGTGTCCGGTTTTCCACAGCAGCGGCTTGCCGCCGTGGCGGGTGATCCACGGCGCGAGGTTGCGGGTGGACTTGACGTCGTAGATGATGCTCGCGCCGGGATTGCGCGACAGGAGGTCCTGGGCGAACAGCATGAGCTGGCGATCCGGAAAAATGATTTGCCCGCCCCGTGTCACCACGCCCAGGCGGTCGCCATCGCCATCGAAGGCGATGCCGATATCCGCATCCCCTTCGCGGAGGCGGGCGATGAGGGCTTCGAGATTCTCGGGCTGGGAGGGATCCGGGTGATGGTTGGGAAAATGCCCATCCACCGTGCAGAAGAGTTCCGTGACCTCACAGCCGAGGCGCTGGTACAGTCGGGGCGCCACTCCGCCCGCGGCGCCGTTGCCGCAGTCGATCACGACGTGGAGCTTGCGCGCGACCTTCACGTCCCCGGCGATGCGTTCGATGTACGCTTCAAGGATGTCTTGCCGCGTGAGCTTGCCTTGGCCGTAGGTCAGGCGATTTTCCTCGATGCGCGCGCGTAAGTCCTGGATGGCTTGGCCCGAGAGCGCTTCGCCCGAGAGCATCAGCTTGAGCCCATTGTAGTCGGGGGGGTTGTGGCTTCCGGTCACCATCACGCCGCAGCCCGTCGCGAGGTGGAAGGTGGCGAAGTAGACCATGGGGGTGGCGACGAGGCCGATGTCGATGACATCGACGCCGGCGGCCTGAATGCCGCGCGCCAGGGCGGCCGAGAGCTCGGGCCCGGACAGCCGGCCGTCGCGGCCGACCACGACGACGCGCTGGGCACGGGCTCGGGCCTCGGACCCTAGGGCATGACCGATGGCTTCGACGATGGCCGGCGTCAGGGTGCTGCCGACCACCCCGCGGATGTCGTAAGCCTTGAAAATCTCCTGGGGGACTCGCATAAGGCTCCTCGTTTGGATTGGACAAGCATCCGGACGCGCGGCCCGGACTGGGCTCAGGCGAATTTTAGAGCACGGGGCCGCGCGATGCCACCCTGACCCCGCTTCCCGTCTGCGTTGCCTAGACGGCATAGGGGTTCTTGCCGTCCTTCTTCGGCGGAGGGAGTCCCCCGTCGGCGTGCCGCCCACGCGAGTCCTCTGAATTCACAGATGCAATCCGCCCGTCTGGCCGGCCTCGACGGCGTCCCGGCCAACCAGTGACCGGGCGAAGTAGCGCAGGACGTGCCGTGAGAGCCACGAGGCACCGCCTGCGAAGCCGGCGCCGAAGAAGCCGGCGTGCCCGCCGGTCGGCGGAAACTGTAGGTGGATGCTGCTCGAGACGTCGCAGGGCGCGGGAAGCGCTGCCTCGGGCAGGAACGGGTCGTTGCGGGCATTGAGGAGGAGGGTGGGGACGCGGACGTGGAGGAGCCAGGGTTTCGCGCTGGCGTCTTGCCAATAGGCGGCGGCGCTCGGGAATCCGTGAATGGGGGCGGTGTAATGCGCGTCGAACTCGGCGAAGGTGCGTGCGCGTGCGAGCGCTGCCGCGTCGA
The DNA here is from genome assembly GCA_021788645.1 of Pseudomonadota bacterium. Classification (GTDB taxonomy): domain Bacteria; phylum Pseudomonadota; class Gammaproteobacteria; order Burkholderiales; family JAKAFK01; genus JAKAFK01. The sequence continues at coordinate 41,517 of JAJYKK010000009.1, read as the reverse complement.
GCGCCAGCGCGTGTGTGCGAATCTTGGTCAGCGCCTTGTGGACGAGCGTTTTCAAGAAATGGCGGGTATAGAGCAGGCGGTTGATGCCGTGGTCCAGTGCCGACGCGGCGGCCGCCAAGTCAAAAGGCGTGGAGACGGCGGCCGCCGCGTCGAGCACGGGCAGGGCCGCTTCGGCCTGCGTGCCCAGCCACTTCAGCAGGGCGTTGGCACCCAGAGAAACGCCCACCGCGAGAAGCGGCGCCCCCGGATCCTGGCCTTGCTTAAGGCGGCGCAGGATCCAGTCGACTTCTTGCGTATCGCCGGAATGGTAGGCGCGCGGCAGACGGTTGGGTTGCTCGCTGCAGCCGCGGAAATGGACGACGACGCCGCGCCAGCCGATGGCCCTGACGGCATGCATGAGGTCGCGGGCATAGGGCGAACGCGAACTTCCTTCCAGTCCGTGCAGCAATGCGATGAGGGGACGCTCGGGCGACCCGTCGATCCAGTCCAGATCGACGAAGTCGCCATCGGCGCTTTCCCAACGGCTGCGCCGGTACGGCAGCGTGAACGTCCGCGGGAAGAAGTACGGAAACAGCGTCTGCAGATGTCCGCCCGGCAGCCACCATGGCGCGCGATAGGCATCGGGCGCGAAAGGCACGGCGACCTTCAATGGTAGAAGGGGGCGGCAGGTCCTGCGAGCATGCGCGCGTTTGCCGGCGATGGCGAGGCGTGATGGAGAATCATGCGCCAGCCGCGTGGCGTCAGGCGGTAGACGTTGGTGGCGATTACCGGGGGACGGGCGCGGCTCGCGTGCGCCGTGAGGATATGTTCGTGCACCAGGCGGACCGACAGAAGCCCCTCCTCGAAGGCCTGCACCGGCTGGATCTCGAAGCGCAATGCCGAATCTTCCCCGAAGAGGCGGCTCCACCCCTCGAGGACCGCCGTGCGGCCCTGCAGCCTTGCGCCCATCGGATGGACGCACACGATGTCGTCGTCATCGGCCCAGATCATCATCATCGCTTCCAAATCCTGTGCCGCGAAGGCGCGATAGAACGCCTTCTCGGCGTCCTGCGCGCTGGCCAAGCTTACGGGGTCCATCCGGGCGTGTGCGGGAAGCCTCGCCGTGACTCGCGAGGCCGGATAGCTCGGCTTGCGAGACAAGCCCGATTTCCCGCTTCCTTGTGAAAAATGCTATCTCGGTTAATGGAAATGCCGTCTCGGCGGCTCGCCGCATGGCGCAAAGCCCTGCGGTCGACCGAGTCCCGCGCCGCTGCCTGCGGCAGGGGGCCCGGTCGGCTGGCGTTTGCCTTACCCATCAGTATATAACCATCGCGACCCGGCGCGGCGTTCTGCCGCCCGGTTCCCGTGCCCGCCGCGAAGGGATGCGCGCCTTCCAGCGCGACATGCGGTCTGGACAGGCGGTGAGCCGCCCAACCGCCCTGGCGGCGGCAGGGCCTTTCGGGCGCGGGATGCCTCGCAGCCCATGGCAAAACGGACTATAATCAACTCCCATATTCTGATGGGGCTCACCGTGGACATCGATCCCGCCTTGCTCGAGAAGTACAGCCGCCCAGGCCCGCGTTATACCTCCTATCCGACCGCGCCCTATTTCAGTGAGGCCTTTGGAGAAGCGGCCTGGCGCGAGGAGATGCGGACCAGCCAGGCGCTCGGCCGCGACTTGTCGCTTTATGTGCACATCCCCTTTTGCGACACGCTGTGCTACTACTGCGGCTGCAATATGGTCGCGACCCGGCGCTACGAGCGGGTCGAGCCGTATCTGCAGTGCCTGTCCCACGAGATTCAGGCCGTCGCCGACGGCGTGGCGAAGGATCGGTTGGTGCGGCAGCTTCATTGGGGGGGAGGCACGCCCACCTATCTGCGGCCGGCGGACATCGAGCGGCTCGCGCGTTGGACGCGCGATGCCTTCACCGTTGCGGCGGATGCCGAAGTCGGGTGCGAGGTCGACCCGCGCGAGCTGACCCGAGGGCACATCGAGGCGCTCGCCGCGGCCGGGTTCAATCGACTGAGTCTGGGCGTTCAGGATCTGGACCCGCGGGTGCAGCAGGCGGTCAACCGCGTGCAGCCCGCGGCGCTCATCGAAAAGGTGTACGGCTGGATGCGCGAGGCGGGCTTCCGCAGCATCAACATGGACCTCATGGTGGGGCTGCCGCATCAGACCCTGGAGAGCTTCACCCGGACCCTGGATCAGATTCTGGCGCTGGGCCCCGACCGGCTGGCGATCTTCGGCTATGCCCATGTGCCATGGCTGAAGAAGCATCAGACCCTGATTGTCCAGTCCGATCTGCCCAATTTTGAGACCCGCATCGCGCTGCAGAAGTTGATCCTCGATCGCCTCTCGCAGGCGGGCTATGTGTACATCGGCATGGACCACTTCGCGCGTGCCGAGGATGAGCTGGTCGTCGCGCAGCGACGCGGCACGCTCTGGCGCAATTTCCAGGGCTATACGACGCACCGGCATTGCGACATCTATGCCTTCGGCGTGTCGGCAATCAGCCAGACGGACGATGTGTATGTGCAAAATGCCAAGAAACTGAACGACTACCAGCGGCTGATCGGGGAGGGGCGTCTCGCCACCGAGCGCGGCTTGCGCGTGACGCGGGACGACAAAATTCGGCGCGATGCCATTACCCGGATCATGTGCGACCTGGCCCTCGACAAGGCGGCGTTCGGCCGCGAATGGGCCGTCGACGTTGACGCCTACTTCGGCGATGCCCTGAATGACCTCGGCACCCTGGAGGAGGATGGGCTGGTTCTGCTCACAGCCGAGTCGATCCGCGTGACCGAGCTCGGGCGCATCTTCCTGCGCAACATCGCCATGCCGTTCGATGCCTACCTCAAGGCGGAAAGCGCGCAGAAGCCGCGCTACTCGCGCACGGTCTGACGTTCTAGGCAGGCGCGGTGCCGCTGTCTTGCGCCAGCCGCCTGGCCATTGCATCCGCCGCAATCGCCTTGCCGAAGAGATAGCCCTGCCCCTCGTCGCAGCCCAAGCGCTGCAGGAAGCGCGCCTGCTCGCGCGTTTCGATCCCCGCCGCCACGACGCGCAGGTCGAGACTGTGTCCGAGCGCTATGATCGCGCGGGTGAGCGAGCGCTCGTTGGCGTCGCCGGGGATCCCATGAATGAATGAGCGGTCGATCTTGAGGCGGCTGACGGGCATCTGCTGCAGGTCGCTCAACGAGCAATCGCACGTCCCGAAGTCGTCGATCGCGAGCGAAACGCCCAGGCCCTTCAGGGCCGCCAAGCCATCGCCGCCGACCTCGGCAATTTGTCGAACGCCTTCCGTGATCTCGAGTTCGAGCTCGAAGCCGTCGCCAAGCGGCCCTGCGGCGGCGAGCATCTGCTCGATGCGGGCGGCAAAGTCGGGTTGCATGATCTGGCGCCCGGAGAGGTTCACGCCCACGCGGATCGGGCGGAGCCCGGCCAGGTGCCACGCATTCATCTGGGCGCATGCGGCCGCGAGCGCCCATCGGCCCAGCGCGTTGATGAGCCCCGCGTCGTCCGCGATGGGGATGAACTGCTCGGGCAGCATGAGGCCGATCTGCGGATGGCGCCACCGGAGCAATGCCTCGGCGCCGACGATGGTTTCGTCGGCGAGCGCGACCTGAGGCTGGTAGTACAGGACGAATTCCCCGCGTTCGAGGGCGCGGCGCAGTCCCTGCTCGACCGATAGATGATGGAGTGCGCGCCGGGTCAGTGCCGAGGTATAGAACTGATAGTTGCCGCGCCCGCGCTCCTTGGCGCGGTACATGGCGGCGTCCGCCGCGCGCACCAGGTCTTCGGCGTTCGGCGCATCTTCGGGATACAAGGCGATGCCGATGCTGGCCGATGTCGTGATGTCCTTGCCGTCGATGGCCAGCGGTTGGCCGGCGGCGAGGATGATCTTGTCGGCGAGAGACGCGGCGTCTGCGCCATCGCGGATTTCCTCAACGAGCACCGTGAATTCGTCGCCGCCGAGGCGCGCGACTGTGTCTTCCTTGCGCACGCATTCGCGCAGCCGGCTGGCGATCGTCCGGAGCAGTTCATCGCCTGCGGCGTGCCCCATGGTGTCGTTGATCCGTTTGAAGCGATCGAGGTCGATGAACATGAGCGCGACTTTCTGCTGGTGGCGGTCGGCGCGAGCCATGGCCTGCTCGAGACGCGCGCTGAAGAGCAGGCGGTTGGGCAAGCCGGTGAGCGAGTCGTGATGCACCAATGCGGTGAGCTTGGCCTCGGCTTCCTTGATGACGCTGATGTCCGAGAACACCGCCACGTAGTGCGTGAGCTGCCCGCCCGCATCGCGCACGGCGCTGATGCTTTCCCATGCGGGAAAAACCGTTCCGTCCTTGCGGCGATCCCAGATCTCGCCGCGCCATTGTCCGGTGCTCTTGAGCATCGTCCACATCTCGCGATAGAAGGTCTCATCGTGATGGCCGGATCCCAGCAGGCGGGGATTCTGGGCGATAACCTCTTCCGCGGCGAAGCCGGTGATGTCGCTGAAGGCGCGGTTGACGGCGATGATGCGGCCCGCGCTGTCGGCGATGATGATCCCGTCGTTGGTGTTGTCGAACACCGTTGCCGCTTGGCGCAGCTTGCCTTCGGTATGCTTGCGCTCGGTGATGTCGCGCACGATCGCCTGCCAGCGCCCGTCGGGCAGGATCTTGGCGCTCACTTCGACCGGCAGGTGCCCGCCGTCCTTCGTGATGAGCGACCATTCCTCGACCTGGGTGCGCCCCGGATGAGCCGCGAGGAACGCTCGCACCGCCATCACGCGCGCCACATCGTCGGCCGGCACGAGGTGCGCGATGCTTTGGCCGAGCAGCCCCTCGTGCGTCATGCCGAGCATTCTGCAGGCGGCGGTATTGGCATCGATGACGATGCCGTCCGGGTCGGCGATGACGATTCCGTCGGCGGCCTGCTCGACCAGGAGGCGGTATGCCTCCTCGCTGGCGCGCACGGCCTCTTCGGCTTCGTGACGCGCCGTGATGTCGTGCACCGTGCCGATCATCTGGCGTATGCTGCCGTCACGGTTTCTCGTCGCGATCTCGCCCTGGGCCGAGACCATGCGCCGCACATGGTTGGGCGTGACGATGCGAAATTCCGTGGTATAGGGCGTTCCGTCGGCTTGCACGGCCTGGAGCTGCTGGGCGATGCGGCTTTGGTCGTCCGGGTGCACGCGCGCCAGCAAGACTGCCAGATCGAGGGCGGCCGGGGCGTGGCTCAAGCCGAATAGACGACAAAACTCTGCAGAGCCTTCGACTTTGCCGCTGGCCACGGTCCAAGTCCAACTCCCTACATGGGCCAGCGCCTGCGCGTTGGCCAGCTCCGTTTGGCTCCGGCGCAAGGCCTGCGTCCCGCGTATGTGGACGGTGCGCATCCATGCCAGCGCGAGGCTGACGAGGGCTGCGAGGGTGAACAGCACGAGCGCGGAGGTGCTGCCACCCGGGTGCGCGCGCATTCTCCCCAGAGCGGCGGCCCACGGCGTGGGCAGCGCAATCCAGCTGATGACGGCCATGGGCTGGTCGTCCAGCACTTTCGGGCCATCGGGTTGCGCGATCGCCGCCCAGGCGAGCCAGCCCGGCACAGGGGTGCGCCGCAAGGCGTCGGCGCGAGCTGTGCTCGGCCTTGCCGTGCCGAGGGCAGCCACCAGCATGCGACCCGGCGCATCGCGCGCCCGGCGTAGCGCGCCGTCCAGGGACCGCGCGAAGCCGATCACTTCAGGTGCCGGCCGCTCCGCAAGAAGAAGGCCCTGGGGCCCGCCGCGCGCATCGAACGCCTCCACTTCGCCCCAGAGGACCGGGTGGCAGGCCGATGGGCTCGGACAGCGCATGTCCATCCCGACGATCGCCCACCCTCGGCGCAGCGCCCGAGCCTGTGCCGGAGTCGGGCGGGGGCGTCGCACGCCGGCTGCCGCGGTGCGCCGGGACGGTGCGTGGCCGCCCCGCCAGACGAACTCGAACCCTTCCCTTCCGGCAGCGGGGAGATACCATAGGCGGTCGATGTTCAGCTGTCCACCCGCGGCCCGCCGAAGCCGCTGCGCTACCTGCGCCCATCGCCGGCTGGCCCAATCGGCCTTCAGTTCGCGGTTGTCTGCGACCGCGCGCAGCCCGCCGCCCAGTTCGGTCAGGTCGGAGGTGAGGCGCTGAGCGGCGCGGTTTGCGCGGCCTGCGGCCTGCTGCTTGAGCCGCTCGCCAGCGGCCAGAAGATCGGGATAGTTGGCGCACAGGAGCGTAAATGAAACGAGGGCCGCGCAGAGCGCGAAATAAGACAGGAATCGGCCTGCGATGGGCGGCCATTCGCGGAGACGGTCGGGCATGCGCCCTCCTGGGGAGTTGAGGCGCGGCCTTGGAGCTTTGCGTTCAGCGCCCTTTGTTCCTAAAGTCTAGACAGGCTTGCGTAGATTTTCAGGGGTGGCGGAAGCGCCTGGTCGGCTGGTGCGTTCGAGTCGGCGGGCGGGATCGGCCCAGCCAGAGGTCACGGGGCAGCCGGCCCCAAAAGTTCCGGCGGCAGGGCGTGCAGCACGCGCTCGGCGGACAAGCCGACGAGGCAGCCGTAATGGCCCAGGGGACACTCGCGCTTGAAGCAGGGGCTGCACGGGAGATTGAGGCTCAGCACCCGTGCGGTCGGCGAAAGGGGAGGGGTGAAGGCGGGCGTCGAGGAGCCGTAGAGCGCCACGAGCGGCTTGCCGAGGGCGGCGGCGACGTGCATGAGGCCGGAGTCGTTGGTGACCACGAAGGCGGCATGGCTCAACAGTCCTATGGCCTCCTCGAGGTCGGTTCGCCCGCACAGGTTGACCACGCGTTGGCCGGCCGCCTGCGCAATCTCGGCACCGACCGGCGCGTCTTTCGGCGAACCGATGAGCCAGACGGCGTGCCCTCGCCGAAGCAGCGCCTGGGCGAGCTCGGCAAAGCGGCCGGCGGGCCAGCGCTTGGCGGGGCCGTATTCGGCACCGACGCACAAAGCGGCCGCAGGCTGGGACGCCGACACGCCGAGCCGCTCCAGGATGGCGAGGCTCGCCTGAGGATCGACGCGCAGGCATGGGGGGGCAAGCGGCCGCGTCAAGGGCAGCCCGGCCGCCTCGCCGAGGAGCGCATAGCGCTCGACCATCAAAGGATAGGCCCGCGGATCCAGCGTCCGGGCGTCGTTGACGAGACCGCGTCGCATCTCGCCCACGAAACCGGTTCGCAGCGGGATGCGCGCGAGGAAGGGAATGAGTGCCGACTTCAGGGAATTGGGGAGGACGATGGCCTGATCGTAAGCGCGGGCGCGGATCGCGCGTGCGAGGCGGTAGCGATCTCCGAGCCTGAGCTCGCCGTGCGCGAAGGTGTGGGGCAGGACGTCCGCGACTTCGGGCATGTGCGCCAGCAAGGCGGCGGCCCGTTCCGGTGCCAGCACGTCGAGCGCGAGCTGCCGATGGCGCTCATGCAGGCGGGCGAAAAGCGGCTGCGCCATGACCGTGTCGCCGACCCAACTGGGCGCGACGATGAGGATCCGGCGCATGGCGTTCGCTTCGGGGGCGCGGGAAAGCGCGGCCGGCGCCGGCTTCAATGGGAGCCCGGGCGGGCGCCGCCTTTCAGCCGGTAGACGGTGCCGCAATAGGGGCATTGCGCCACGCCGGTGGCCTCGATCGGCAGGAAGACCCGTGGATGGGCGCTCCACTGCGTTTGTCCGGTCATCGGGCAATGCAGGGGCAGATCGTCAGGGGTGACCTCGATTTGCCGCTCGGCGCGGTCTTGCGTGTCTGCAGTCATGCGAGGGTGCTCGTCAGGCGTCGATGTAGGTGAGCCAGTGCGCGCGCGCCGAATCCTTTCCGGTGACGCAGTCGAAGAACATGGACTGCAGCCGGGCCGTGATGGGACCGCGGTCGCCCGAGCCGATCGCGCGGTTGTCGAGCGCGCGGATGGGGGTGACTTCTGCCGCCGTCCCGGTGAAGAACGCCTCGTCCGCGGCATAGACCTCATCGCGGGTGATGCGCTTCTCGATCACGGAAAGTCCGGCGTCCCTGGCGAGCGCGATGAGGGTGTCGCGCGTGATGCCCTCCAGCGCGGAGGTGGTGTCCGGCGTATAGAGTTGCCCGTTCCTCACGATGAAGACATTCTCTCCGGAGCCCTCGGACACGAACCCTTCCACGTCCAGCAGCAGGGCCTCGTCGTAGCCGTCGGCGGCCGCTTCCTGGTGGGCCAGGATGGAATTCATGTAGTTGCCGTTCGCCTTGGCCTTGCACATGGTGATGTTGACGTGATGCCGCGAGAAAGACGACGTCTTGACGCGGATGCCGTGCTCGAGCGCCTCCTGGCCGAGATACGCGCCCCAGGCCCAGGCCGCCACAATCACGTGCACGCTCAGGGTCTTGGCCGAGATGCCCATGGCTTCGGGCCCATAGAACGCCATCGGGCGGATATAGCCGCTAGCGAGCCCGTTCTGGCGCACCGCCTCGATTTGCGCCTGCGCGATGGCGGCCCGATCGAAAGGCAACTTCATGCCGAGGATATGGGCCGAGCGGAACAGCCGGTCGGTGTGTTCCTGCAGGCGGAAGATGGCCGTTCCCCGCTGGGTCTGGTATGCCCGCACCCCCTCGAAGACTCCCATGCCGTAATGGAGCGTATGGGTGAGGACATGCGTGGTCGCCTCACGCCAGGGGACCATCTTGCCTTCATACCAAATCAGACCGTCGCGGTCGGCCATCGACATCTTCGTCAATCCTCGAATGAAAAGACCGATTATGAACTAGTCCCCCAAGCCGCTCAAGGGCTGCGCGGGCTGGCCTCCCGCGAGGCGCGATGGGCGCCCTGCTCCCGGACTCGCTTGCGGTTTGAAGGCGGTGGGTCATACTTAAAATGCTCGTTCGGTCCGCCGCGTCGATTCCTGGCACCGGTCCGAGCCCCCGGGCCAGGCCGGTTGGCGAGCCCGGCGCGGGCTGGAACGTCGTGATGCGTTGGACAGGCGCCCGGGGGCGCCGGCAGGGCCGTTGGCACGCGCGGGAAGCATGGGCCCGACCGCCGTCATCCGCGGGTTTCGTCTCGAGACGAATGCCCCCGCGCACATGCGGCACCGTCAAGACCAAAGGGATCCGCTTGTGCGGATCTGGTGTGTCACGCAGCGCAAAACGGTACCGGGGATCGGTGTTCGTGGCCTCGCTCAAGTGGTGGCGGGCGAGCGGGACGTCTCCTGCAGTTTGCTCTGGCAGTGCCAACCGCTCGCTTTTTGCTTCGGCCGTGCGCCCCAGTGCCCCCTGCGCCATGCGTGAACAGGTTGCCTCAACCGGATCGCGAACAGAGGGGGATGCGCAATGAACAATGAGCCCGAAACGACCGACGGCGCGCAATCGAATGCGAAGTTTCTGCGGGCCCTGGCGGCCTTCACGCAGCGCCATCGGACATGCCACTGGGAGGGTACGTTCAGCGAGTTCGTGGAACACGTGCTGCCGCAGGATCCGCGCAACATCACGCGAAACAGCCACGAGTATGTCTGGGACATGCTGCGCTGGACGGGGAATCGGCTCGCCGAAGGCGAAACCCCGTCGGAAGGTGGACGCGCAAGCTCCAGTGGACTCTTCCGGCACGATTTGTTTGGTGTCGACCAGGCCCTCGAGCGCGTCGTCGACTATTTCAAGACCGCCGCCGCGGGCTCCGAGGTCGGGCGCCGGCTTCTGTTGCTGCTCGGTCCTCCCTCCGGAGGCAAGTCGACCCTGGTGATTCTCCTCAAGCGAGGGCTCGAGGAATACAGCCATACCGATGCGGGCGCCCGCTATGCCTTGAAGGGCTGCCCGGTGCATGAATCGCCGCTCCATCTGGTACCGCATACGCTGCGCGCGAATTTTCGCGAGACGTACGGCGTGGACGTCACGGGCGAGCTGTGCCCCTTGTGCCGAGCACGCCTGGAAGACGAGTTCAATGGCGACTTTCTCAAGTGCCCGGTGGAACGGATCTTCATTTCCGAAGCCGGCCGCGTCGGCGTGGGAACCTATGCGCCGCACGACCCGACCACGGCGGACATCGCGGATCTGGTGGGCTCCGTGGACTTGTCCAAGGTTGCGGTATACGGCGATGAGGGCGATCCGCGTGCCTGGTCCTGGTCGGGGGCGGTCTATGCGGCAAGCCGCGGTCTGCTCGAGATGATCGAGATTCTCAAGGTCAAGCGCGAATTCCTGTACCTGCTGCTCACGCTCACCCAGGAGAAGAACGTCAAGGTTTCCCGTTTTCCCTTGATCTATCTGGACGAGACCATCCTGGCCCACACCAACCTCGCGGAGTTCCGGAAGTTCCTGCAGGAGGCGGAAAACGAGGCGCTCCTCGACCGAATGGTGATCATTCAGGTGCCCTATACCCTCTCCTATCGCGAAGAGGCCCGCATCTACAAGAAATTGATTTCGGCGGCGCCGGCCTTCCGGGCGGTGCACCTTGATCCCCATGCCCTGCACGTGGCCGCGGTATTCGCCATCCTCACGCGGCTGCACGCCTCCGAGCGCCGCGACCTGGACTTGCCCAAGAAGCTTCGCCTGTATGCCGGCGAGGATCTTGAGGGCTTCAGCGCCATGGACGCCGAGCGCATACGAGGGGAATCACCCGAGGAAGGTCTGTCCGGCGTCAGCCCGCGGTTTGTCATCAATGCGTTGTCCGGGGCGATTTCCAAGAGCAACGTCCACAGCCTCACCAGCATGGAGGTACTCCTGGCGCTGAAGGATGCCATCGAGTCCGACGCGCGCATGGACGCCAAGCAGAAGCGCTCCTGGGTGGATTTTCTCGTGGCGGCGCGCAAGGATTTCTACAACCGGTGGGTCAAGGAAGATGTCCACAAGGCGCTGTTCGCGTCGTTCGAAGGCGAGGCGCAAACCTTGCTCGACAAGTATCTGGACGAGGTGGAGGCGACGCTCGATAACCGCCAGATCGAAGATCCCATGACCGGCGAGCTTCGCCAGCCCGACGAACGCTTTCTGCGGTCGGTCGAGGAAAAGCTCAGCATTTCCGAATCCGGAAAGACGACCTTTCGCCAGGAGGTGGTGCGCAAGGCCATGGGCGCCTATAAGCGGGGCGAGAAGTTCACGCTGGGCAGCCATGCCAGGCTGCGCGAGGCGATCGAGCTTTATCTTTTCGAGGAACGGCGGGATGTGCTGCGCCTGGTCACCTCGGCATCGCGACCCGACGAGGAAACCCGAAAGAAAGTCTCGGCGGTCGCGCACCGGCTGGTGGAGGAATACGGCTACGATCCCCATAGCGCCCAGGAGGCGCTCAACTACGTGACCACGTTGCTGTCGCAGGAGTGAACGGCCCTCCCGGGGCGCTGCGGCGGTGGTCAGGGATGGTGAGAACCGACATGTCTGAAGCGAGGCAATGGTATGACCTGTTTTCTCGCGGGGCGCGTGATTGGCTGCGGCACAACGAGAAGATACGCGATGCGGTGAGACAGGAGTTGCCCGACCTCATCGCCGGCGCGGATTTGCTCTCGCGGCCGGACAACCGGGCAGTGCAGGTGCCTGTCCGTTTCCTTGAGCACGCGAGATTCCGGCTACAGGATTCGGACACCCGCATGGGGGTGGGGCAAGGCGAAGGGCAGACCGGCGACGTGTTGACGCCGGTCGACAGCGGGCGCGAGGGCGCGGCGAAGGCTGCAGGCCACGGCGAAGGCGAACTGAGCTTCCTGCTCGAGCTCAAGATGGACGACATCGTCGACTGGGTGTGGGAGGAGTTCAGGCTCCCGCACCTCAAGCCCAAGCTGTCGCCCGCGATGGAAGGCGACGATTGGGTGAGGGAAGGATGGGACCGGCGCGGCGCGCGCGCACGGCTGGACCGGCGCCGGACACTCAAGGAGGCCGTCAAGCGGCGGGCCATCGGGCCGGCGGGGCCGGCGTTCGTGGATGGGGATCTGCGCTTTCGTCAGCTCGCCAGGCGCCCACGCCCGATCAGCGCGGCGGCCGTCTTCTTCGTCCTGGATGTGTCGGCCAGCATGGAAGAGTCGCAGCGGCGGCTGGCGAAGACCTTCTTCTTCTGGGCGCTGCAAGGCATTCGCCGACAATACGCGCGGGTCGAGACCGTGTTCATCGCGCACACCGTACGGTCATGGGAGTTCGCAGAGGACGAATTTTTCCAGGTCAAAGGGGAGGGGGGAACCGTCGCGTCGACGGCGTTCGTGCACGCGATGGACCTCTTGCACGAGCGCTTTCGCCCCTCGCGCTTCAATTGCTACCTGTTCTATGCCTCCGACGGCGACAACTTCACCGAGGACCATCACGCCGCGGAACGGGCGCTCGATGAGCTTGTGCCGGGCCTGAGCTTCATCGGGTACGTGGAGACCGCTTCCGATGCCCTGCGGCATTTCCCCGACACCGAGATGGGCGGGCTCTTTGCCGGGCTGGAGTACGCCGGCCACCCCGCGGCAAGCTATCCGCTCAATCGCGCCGACGACGTATGGGGTGCCATACGCTCCTTTTTTCGTGAGCGCCCGCGCACCGAGGAAGGCACCCATGGCTGAACTGCTCGCGCACTATGCGGCACGCTTCGAGGCGTTGGCAGGCAGCCTGGGCCTGGACTACGACCCCGTCGACTTCGAGCTGGTGCCGCCGGCCTTCATGCTCGAAGTCTCCATCTACGGGCTGCCTGTGCGCATGCCGCACTGGTCCTTCGGCGTGCGCTACATCTACCAGCTGGTGCAGACCCGCATGGGCAATTCGCAGATCTTTGAGGTCGTGTTTCCCGGCGATCCGAACCGTGCCTACCTGGCGGACACCAACAGCGTGGCGGAGAATTCTCTGGTGACGGCGCACGTGCTGGGGCACGCGGACTTTGCCAAGCACAACGCGCTCTTCCGGCGCAGCCGTCAAGAAGCCGGGGCGCACATGGTCGAGCAGGCGGCCACGCGCGCGCGCCGCATCGAGCGTGCGATCGTCACGTTCGGCCAAGGTGCCGTCGAGCGCGTGCTCGACTGCGCGCTCGCGCTGGAGCAGCACATCGACGTGAACCAGCCGATGGGGCGGGCGCGTTATCCTCTGCGTGTGCCAGAGGGGCCCCAACGGGCCGTCGACGCGTTTTCCTCGCGCTTTCGCGACTTGCCCGGCGAGCCGGTGGCCCCAAGCAGGCCGGTCGTCGAACAGCGCGCGCGTGTCCCGGCACGACCGGAGAATGACCTGTTGTGGTTCATCGCCCAATACGCGCCGGAACTCGAGGACTGGGAGCGCGACATTTTTCTCGCCGTGCGGGAAGAGTCATTCTACTTCTACCCGCTTTTTGCCTGCCAGATCATGAACGAGGGCTGGGCGGCGTATTGGCACGCCCGCCTCCTGCGGGAGGCGACGTTTCTGCCGGAATCCGTCTATCTCGACGCGATCAAGTCGCACTCCGACGTCGTGAGCCCATTCGCGGGCGAACGGCGCCTCGCGCTCCAGACCAATCCCTACCATCTGGGCTTTTCCATATGGGAGCGCATCATCGAAACCCAGGGCGTGGAGGGGGCGCGCAAGATCCGCGACCAGGAGGATGACTTCGGCTTCGTCCGCAATTACCTGGACGCGAACCTCGCCGAGACGCTCCACCTGTTTGTGTACGAGGCGGAGCGTCGCGGTCGCATCGAAATCGTCTCGAAGGACATCGAAAGCGTGCACGAGCGCCTGTTGGCGCCCAAATTCAACTATGGCGCCCCCCGCGTGAGCGTGAGCGAGATGAAGACCGACGGCACCCTGGTGCTCACGCATGCGCACCGCACGGATGGCCGGGGGCTCGACCTGGACCGCGCCGTGAGAGTGCTCGACTACATTCACCGCATCTGGCGGCGCCCGGTCATCCTGCACACGGTAGACTTTCAGGGGGCCTCCCGGGTGCTCAAGGCGGGGCCCGAGCGCAGCGCCTGACGGGCGCGCCGTTTGCGCGGCCCCCACGCCTACGCGGCGGCGCCGAAAATGGACGTCCACAGGCGCTCGACCGTCTCCCTATGGGAAGCCACGGCCTCCGGCTCGACGCGCGCGGCGGGTTCCCCCTGCAGTCGTCGTGCGTGCTGCAGCCGGCGATAGTCCCGGTAGGCCCGTCTTGCGGCCTGCGCGAGCAGAGGCTCGATCAGGCCCAAGGCGCTGGCGCTCGCGAGGAGCGCCAGGTTTCCGACGTTGGCACTGAGTTCCGGGTGCGCATGGGCGTGGGCCAGCACCAGGTACTGGACGCAAAACTCGATGTCGATCATGCCGCCGCGGTCATGCTTGACGTCGAATCGTCCGCTTTTGTTGGGATGCGCGGCGAGCACCTTGGCCCGCATGGCAGCCAATTCCTTCTTGAGCGCGCCGAGGTCGCGCGGCGCGCGCAAGATCTCGGTGCGCAGCCGCTCGAAGCTCTGTCCGATGGAAGCGTCGCCGGCGATGAAGCGGGCGCGCGTCAGGGCCTGGTGCTCCCACACCCAGGCCTGGGCGCGCTGGTAGCCCTCGAAGGCCTCGAGCGAGCTGACCAGCAGGCCCGCGGCCCCGTTGGGTCGCAGCCGAAGATCGATCTCGTAGAGGATGCCTGCGGCGGTGAAGCAGGTGAGCCAATGGGTGATGCGCTGGGCGAGCCGGGCATAGCGCTCCGGTGCCTCGGGATCGGGATCGTCGTACAAGAAAATGATGTCGAGATCGGAGGCGTAGCCGAGTTCTCGTCCCCCCAGCTTGCCATAGCCGATCACCGCGAAGGCGGGGGAGGGCGGATGGTGTCCAGGCTGAATGGCCCAGCACGCTTGCAAGACCCATTCCACGATCACCTCCGCAAGATCGCTGAGGCGATCGCTCAAGGTTTCAAGCGGAAGGCGGCCCGCCAGGTCCTGAACCAGGAGATGAAAGGTCTGGGCGTGCTTGAAATGCCTGAGCGCATCCATCCGATGGTCGGCATCGGCCTCCGCTTCGCTCATGGCGCGCGCCAGCGCCTCGCGCAGTTGCGGCTTCTCGAGGTCGACCGCAGCCAAGCGGGTATCCAGCAATTCGTCGAGGAGAATCGGATGCCGGGCGAGGTACTCCGCGGCCCAGGCGCTTGCGCCGCAGAGCCTTGCAACCTCTGCGAGCGCCGCAGGATATTCCGCGAGCAGGGCGAGATAGGTCTCCCGACGGGCGATGTTTTCGAGGAGCGCGAGCATGCGGGACAGCGTCTCGGCGCTATTCGGCGCCTGGCCGGCGCGGCTGATCACGAGGGGCATCAGACGATCCAGCCGGTCGCGGCTTCCGGCCGGGAGCTGTCGGTAGCGGCTGCTTTGCCGGAAGGCAACGAGCTTGTCCCAGGCGGCGCCGGGCTGCGGGAAGCCCGCGGCGGACAGCCGCGAGCGTGCGTCCTTGGGGTCGATCTGGCTGGTCCAGATCGGCGGCAGGCCGGGGTCGAGCGGCGCAGGGGGGCCGAAAATGTCCTCGAAGTGGCGGGAGACGATGGAGCGGTGCCGGGCGAGTTCACCGAGAAAGCCCTCGTAATCGGCGAAACCGAGGCTCTGGGCAATCTTCAGCGCATCGGCGGCATCCAGGGGCAAGTTTTGCGTCTGCGCGTCATCGAGGTATTGCAGGCGGTGTTCCAGCCTGCGCAGGAAGCTGTAGGCCTCCTCCAGTTCGCCGACGGCACTCGCCGCGAGGCGGCCGCTGTCCCCCAAGGCCGCGAGGGCCTCTCGCGTCGCGCG
Source organism: Pseudomonadota bacterium (assembly GCA_021788645.1). Classification (GTDB taxonomy): domain Bacteria; phylum Pseudomonadota; class Gammaproteobacteria; order Burkholderiales; family JAKAFK01; genus JAKAFK01. The sequence goes on along the minus strand of JAJYKK010000009.1, from coordinate 25,940 downwards.
CGGGCGCAGCCGGCGCGAGCGTCCGCCGCGGATCAGCTGAAACACCTGGACGATGAACTCGACTTCGCGGATGCCTCCGGGCCCGAGCTTGATGTTGGAGGTCAAGTCCCGTCGCAGCACCTCTTGCCGGATCTGACTGTGCAACGCGCGCAGCTCGGCGATGGCGCCGAAATCGAGGTAGCGCCGGAAGACGAACGGCGTGACGATCTTGCCAAGCGAGGATCCGATGTCGCGTGCGTCGGGCCGGGGGAGGCTCGGGTAGGTCATCCGTGCCTTGACCCAGGCATAGCGCTCCCAGGCTCGCCCTTGGGTGATGAGATAGTCTTCGAGCATGGCGAAGCTTGCGACGAGCGGCCCGGCGTCGCCGTATGGGCGAAGCCGCATGTCGACACGAAAGACGAAGCCGTCGCCCGTCGGTTCGTTGAGGGTGCGGATGAGCGCACGGCCGAGGCGGGCGAAGTACTCGTGGTTGCTGATGATGTCTGGGCCTTCCGTGTGCCCGTCCTCGGGATACGCGAATATGAGGTCGACATCGGAGGACACGTTGAGTTCGCAGCCGCCCAGCTTGCCCATGGCGATCACCACCAGCGATTGGGGGCTGTGGCTGTCGGCCCCGATCGGGCGACCATGCCGCGGGGCGGCCCACGCACTCAGATGGTCCGTGGCAAAGGCGATGGCGAGGTCTGCAAGCGCCGTCACGGTGGTCATGACTTCATCGAGGGGCGCGAGCCCGGCGAGATCGCGCACCAGGATGCGCAGCATGGTGCGTTTGCGCAGCTCGCGCAGCCGCTTCCAGAGAACGGCTTCGGAAGATATGGGCTGTGCGGCGAGAAAGGCGCGCATGTCATCCGCGCCCCAAGGCCGGAGATCGTCGCCCAGAAGCCACGGGCGAAGCGACGGATCCGCGGCCAGGCAGCTGCGCGCATAGCGGCTAAAGCGCTCGGCGTTGTCGATGGCCTGCTGGGCGGGGTCGTTCATCATTCGCGATGCCAAGGGTGAGTGCTCACGCGACCGGCCGAGTGTTCGGCGACGCGATCGCATCCCGGAATGATACAGCGGCCGGCGTCGCGGGGGGCTTTAAATGCGCATGGCGGGCACCGGTCATGCCCCATCCTAAGGAGCATCGCCGTTCAGCCCCGGGGTGGCGGCACGCCAGAGTCATCAGGACTCGATGCGCCGTTGCCTCTTCACAGGGCTGCGATGGGCCTTCCCCCCCTTGGCTTCGCGGCCGGACTTTCGAGCGCCTTCGGACCCTAACGGCAGTCAGGATCTCCGTCCCTGCGCATGACCGGGGAATCGCCGATGCGGATCATCGTGTGCATAAGCTTGCCGTACGACCCTGGCAGCCGCGCCAATTCCGCGGCACCTTCCATCGGGTGGCTTGCTGGATATGATTAAGATTAAATAATTCGCGCCGGTGCGATTCGGTGGTCGGGCACGCCGGCTGAGTGATGCGCGCTTGCATAGGGACCATTCCCGCGCAGAGAACAGGAGGGGGCGCAACGATGAAGCCGCTTGCCGATTATGTCCAGGGCCGGATCCAGGCCGGCATCCCCAAGTCGCAGATCAAGGAGGAACTGCACGCCGTCGGCTGGTCCGAAGACGAGGCGGACGCCGCCTACCGGAACGCGCTGGTGGCGCTTGGCATTCCCGTGCCCGGCGCGGCCGATCGACAGAACCTGGCCCAGAAATCCTCGCCGATGGACGTGGCGGTCAACGTCTTTGCCTTCATTTTGTTGGGGATCGTGGTCTACAGTCTCGCGCACCTGTACTTCGCGGTGATCGACAAGGTCTATCCGGATCCGCTGGGCCCTGGCTTCGACATCGACGATCAGAGGATACGGCATGCGATTGCCTCGTTGCTCATCGCGTTTCCGGGCTATGTCGTGGCCATGCGCTTCTGGTTTCGCCGCTTCGCGGCCGGCGAGGGGCGAAGCGAATCGAGGCTTACCCGGTGGCTGACCTATGTCGTCCTGCTGCTGGCGTCCGTCACTATGGTCAGCGACCTCATCACCGTGCTGTACCATCTGCTCCAGGGCGAGGTCACCCCGCGTTTCATGCTGAAGGCCGTCACCATCCTCGCGCTCTCAGGTTTGGTGTTCAGCTTCTACTACCTGGAACGCAGGCGGATCCAATACCGAAAGGCTGTCGGGCGCAGCGCGTTCCACGGCCTGGGAGGGTTGGTGGGCGGGCTGGTGCTGATGGGCATCGTGCTCGGATTCCTGCAGGCGGGGTCCCCGGAACGGGCACGCGCGCGCGCCTTCGACCTGCAGCGCTCGGCCCGGCTGCAGGCCTTGTCCGGCTGCATCGAGCGCTACGCGCGCGAGATGGGGCAGCTGCCGGGCTCGCTCGCCGCCGTGCGGACCTCCGGTGACTTTGTCTATTGTGCCAATTCCATGCAGGATCCCGCCACGCATCGCGACTTCGAATACCGGGTGGTGACGGGGTTGCGCAATCAGGGGCAGGCCAGGGTCGGTGCCTACGAGTTGTGCGCGACCTTCGACCTGCCCTCCGCGAGGGCATCCGATGAAGGCGGTTCGGTCGGGAACCGCGTGCTCTGGTACGAGCATCCGGCGGGCCGTGGCTGCCACACGGTGACTGCCCATTTGGGCGGGCGAAAATCCGGCTCGAGCGGCTAGCAAGGTGGGAAATCGTCCGGCCTCGGTCCGCCGTGCAACGCGCGGCTGCCTGCCCTAGCCGCTACCCTGTCGGGCCGCGGGCTTCCGTCCCGGCAGACGCACCGCCAATACTCCGGCCATCACCAGCCGCGTTCCCGCCAACCGGACCGCGCTCACCGGTTCGTTCAGGCATGATGCCGCCAGAAACAATGTCGCGCCCGGCCCCCTTCTGCTGATGAGCGCCGCGGAGCGGGCGCCGCCCCGACGGAGGGCAGGAATGCCGGCATGACCGTGGACGCGAGGGCCATCCCGAGCCCCAGGCCGTAGCCGGGGATCCCGAGTCCGCTCACCGTCAGCCAGTCGCGGCCCCGCATGGGCTGCGGCGCCCGGCGATGCTGCCAGACGGCGGCCGTGATCAAGACGGGGACCGACAGCAGCCTGCGCAGCATGAGCAAAGTGACGGCGTCGGCCCCGTGGCGGCAGGCGGTCACACACGATGCTCGCACGGCGCGCGGATGTTGGTTTGGATCCCCCGGGGGGATCGGGAGCCCCGCCCGGCTATGGTATCATGCAGGCTCGGCGTGGTTCGCAATAGGCCTCGCATGGAGCACTCCCGCGAAGGCAAATGGATTCTATACTGGACAGGACACTCGGGGCGGCATGGCGCCGTAGGGAGCGGTGATGGCGACAATCGAATCAATTCTTTCGGAAACACGGATTTTCCCGCCCAGCGAAGCCTTCGCGATGCAGGCGAATGTCTCGGGCATGGGCGCCTATTCGGCGCTGTGCGCGAAGGCGCAGGAAGATTACCCGGGCTTCTGGGGGGATCTCGCCCGGCACCACATCTCCTGGCACAAGCCTTTCACCCGCGTCCTCGATGAGCGCGACGCGCCGTTCTTCCGCTGGTTCGACGATGGCGAGCTCAACGCCTCGTACAACTGCCTGGACCGCCATCTGGTCTCCCAGCCCGGCAAGACGGCGCTGATCTTCGAGGCCGACGACGGGCAGGTCACCCGCGTGACTTATGCCGAGCTTTTCCAGCGCGTGTGCCGTTTCGCCAACGCGCTCAGGGATCTCGGCGTGTCCAAGGGCGAGCGCGTGGTCATCTATATGCCCATGAGCATCGAGGCGGTGGTGGCGATGCAAGCCTGCGCGCGCATCGGGGCGATCCATTCGGTGGTTTTCGGGGGATTCTCGGCCAAGAGCCTGCATGAACGCATTCTGGATGCCGGGGCGGTGGTGGTCGTCACTGCGGATGAAGGCCTGCGCGCCGGCAAGGCCGTCCCCCTCAAGGCGGCGGTCGATGAGGCGCTCGGACTCGGCGGCTGCGATGCGGTGCGCCACGTCGTGGTCTACCGGCGCACGGGTGCCGCCATCGCTTGGAACACCGGGCGCGATCTCTGGTGGCACGAGGTGACCCAGGCGGTTGCGGATCACTGCGACCCGGTGTGGATGAATGCCGAAGATCCCCTCTTCATCCTGTATACCTCGGGCTCGACGGGCAAGCCCAAGGGCGTCCAGCACAGCACCGGCGGCTATCTGCTGGGTGCAGTGCTGAGCTTGGCTTGGGTGTTCGACTACAAACCGACGGATGTCTTTTGGTGTACGGCGGATGTCGGCTGGATCACCGGGCACACCTATGTCGCCTATGGCCCGCTGGCGCTTGGCGCCACCCAGGTGATCTTCGAGGGCGTGCCCACCTTTCCGGACGCGGGGCGGTTCTGGAAGCTGATTCAAGACCACCGTGTCACGACGTTTTATACCGCGCCGACCGCCATCCGGTCGCTCATCAAGCTGGGCGCCGATCTTCCGCGCCGCTACGATCTGTCCTCGCTGCGGCTATTGGGCACGGTGGGCGAGCCGATCAATCCTGAAGCCTGGATGTGGTATTACGAGACTGTGGGGGCGAGCCGCTGTCCTATCGTCGACACGTGGTGGCAGACCGAGACGGGGTGCCACATGATCGCGCCGCTGCCCGGTGCGGTGGCGACCAAGCCGGGGTCCTGCACGCTCCCTCTGCCGGGCATCATGGCCGATGTGGTGGACGAGCATGGCGGCCCGGTCGAGGACGGCCATGGGGGGTTTCTGGTGATCAAGCGGCCTTTCCCGTCGCTCCTCCGGACCCTGTGGGGCGATCCGGAACGCTTCCGGAGCGCATACTTTCCACCCGAGTTGGGCGGCAAGAATTACCTGGCCGGCGATTCGGCTCACCGGGACAAGGACGGCTATTTTTGGATTATGGGGCGCATCGACGATGTGCTCAATGTGTCGGGCCATCGCTTGGGGACCATGGAGATCGAGTCGGCGCTGGTGGCCAACCCGCTGGTCGCAGAGGCGGCCGTCGTCGGAAAGCCGCACGAAATCAAGGGAGAGGCGATTGTCGCCTTTGTCGTATTGCGCGGCCAGAGGCCCGATGGCGAGGCGGCGCGGGAGGTTGCGGCGCGCTTGCGCGATTGGGTGGGCAAGGAGATCGGGCCGATCGCGAAGCCCGACGAGGTGCGCTTCGGGGACAACCTGCCGAAGACGCGTTCCGGCAAAATCATGCGTCGCTTGTTGCGGGTGCTCGCCAAGGGCGAGGCGATCACGCAGGACGTCTCGACCCTGGAAAACCCCGCTATTCTCGAACAACTGAAAAAGGCCGCCCTCTGAGCAAAATCCCTTCGCCCGAGCGCATGCGCGATGGCGCCGTGCAGCTGGGATCGATGGCGCGAGCCGCCAGTGCATAGTCTTAGCCGGGTGTCGTGACGCAACCTTTCCCCCCTCCCGTCCGCGGGCCTGAGCCGACCGGACCTCGCCCTGCCCTGCGCGAGCGGGCGCTGGTCTTCGGGCGGTTCCTGTGGCGTTGGCATTGGCGCGTGGTGGGTTTTCTCACCGCCTTCGCCGCCGCGCTTTTCGTCATCCTGGCGCTGAGCCTGCGTCTCTGGGTGTTGCCCCATATCGACGCCTACCGCGGCCTCGTTCAGTCTTCGGCGTCGCAGGCGCTCGGGCAGCGCGTGACGATCGGCGCGATCTCCGGGGGGTGGGTCGGATGGCGGCCACGCGTTTCCTTGTCCCATGTGGCGATCTACGACGCGCAAGGGCGCCCCGCCCTGGTGTTGGGGCACGTCGAGGGAACGCTGTCGTGGTGGCCGCTGTTCTTCGGGCATGTGCGGCTTTATGCCCTCACGATCGATCAGCCGCACTTGAGCGTGCGGCGCACGCCCGATGGGCTGATCTATGTCGCGGGCATCGCCGTCAACCGCCCTGGGGGGGCACCCGACACCCGCTTTGGGGACTGGATCCTGCATGAGCGGGAAATCGACGTCCGGCGGGCGGTCATCGTGTGGCAGGACCAGCGGCGGGGGGCGCCACCCCTCGTGCTCAACGATGCCAGCCTGACGCTCCAGAAGCGTTTCTCCCATCACCGCTTTTCCATCAAGGCGAGCCCCGCGGGGGGAATTGCCACCCCCGTCGACATCCGCGGCGACGTGCGCGGACAATCGCTCAACGATCTCGGGGGCTGGTCGGGACAGGTCTATGCGCGATTCGACGATGCCAATCTGGGGGCCCTGGCGCGCTGGGTGCCCTTGCCGGTTGCGCTGACGCAAGGCCGCGGCGGCCTTCGCCTGTGGCTCGACTTCGCGCACCGCCAGGCGACCCAGGTGATGGCGGACGTCCGGCTCAAGGACGTCCGCACGCGTCTTGCGCCAGCCTTGCCGGAGCTTGACCTGAAGACGCTGACCGGACGCCTGGGCTGGCGGCAAGCGGCGACGGGCTACGAGATTTCCGCCCAGCACTTGGGACTTACGACGAACGAGGGGCTCTCCGTCCCGCCGTTCGATTTCGCGTTTCAATATCGTGCCGCCACCCGCGCGAAAGCCGCAAGCGGCAGCTTCAGTACGCGGGGGCTGCGGCTTGCCCCGCTCGTCGCACTGAGCACCTATCTGCCGTTGGGCCGCAACACGCGCCAAGTGCTCCTGGCGGTTCATCCGAGCGGCACCTTCGACAACCTCGAGCTGTCCTGGAACGGGACTTGGGGCGCCCTGAAGCGTTATCGCGTGGCCGGTCGCTTCCGCAGCCTCGGGATGAGCGCCTATGGGCGTTTCCCCGGCGTGTCGGGGGTGACGGGAAGCATGCGCGCGGACGATCTTGGCGGTAGCGTCACGCTCGATTCGCAGGGGGCGACGGTCAACTTGCCCGCGGTCTTTCGGGCGCCGCTCGTTCTCGACGCGTTGAGTGCCCGGTTGCGGTGGACGATCAAGGACGGACGCACGGCGCTGAACTTCGATCAGGTGGCGTTCGCCAATGCCGATCTGGCGGGAAACGTCTCTGGCAGCTACCACACGGTGCCCGGGGGCCCGGGCTACGTGGATTTGACGGCTCAGGTCAACCGGGCCGATGCCCGCCATGTGGGGCGCTATATCCCGCTCATCGTCGCTCCGGACGTGCGCGGCTGGCTTGACCAAGCCTTCGTGAGCGGCCGTTCGGACGACGTGCGTCTGCGTCTCAAGGGCGATCTGGCGCGCTTTCCCTTCGTTGACCGCAATGGGATCTTCAGGGTCGCGGCCCAGGCAGAAGATGTCACGCTTAGGTCCGGCCCCGGCTGGCCGGACATCCATGGCATCGATGGGAAGGTGGTGTTCCAGGGCGACACCATGGATGTTCAGGTCAGCCGTGCCTCGCTCTACGGTGTGACCCTCTCGTCGATCCATGCGCAGATTCCCCATCTGAACGGTCAGGCGACGCTGGCGATCAAAGGCATTGCCTCCGGGCCTACCCAAGACTTTCTCGCCTACATCGCACACAGCCCGGTGAATGGGATGCTGCATGGCTTGACGACGAGCCTGGCGGCGCGCGGGCCCGGCCAGCTTGGACTCAGCCTGACGCTGCCGCTCGCGCATCTGCAGGACACCCGTGTGGCCGGCACCTTCCGCCTGTCCAACGACGATCTTTTCTTCGGCAATGGTGGGTGGCCGGGGCTGACGCATGTGACGGGAACCTTCGATTTTACGCAGTCGCTGATCACCGCCCGCCGGATCGGTGCGCAGGCGCTCGGCGGTCCCGTTTCTTTGAATGTCACGAGCCGCCCGGGGGGGGCGATCGACGTCGCGGCGCGGGGGCGCATGACAGCCGCCGGCCTGCGCGCGGCGGTGGCGAATCCCTGGCTGCGCTTTCTGGGCGGGCAGACGCATTGGACTGCGCGCGCGACTGTGGCGGGGGATCGCACGTCTTTCGTGGTGGATTCGGATCTCGCAGGGCTTTCCTCAGCCCTGCCGGCTCCCTTGGGCAAGCCGGCCGGTGCCGTCTTGCCGCTCCATTTCGAGAGGACGTTTGTCGGCCCCACGAAGGATCAGCTGGCCTTGCAACTCGGGGACAAGCGTGTCGCCGCGTTGATCGTTCGGCGCCTGGAACCGGGGCATGCGCGCGTTGAGCAGGGCATCGTCAGTCTGGGCGGCCCGGTGGGCGCGATGGCGCGCCCTGGGTTGTGGGTCGTGGGGACGCTGCCCTACCTTGACGTGGACGGCTGGCGGCGCGCCTTCGAGACGGCAGGCAGCCCTCCGGGCGATGCGGCGGGGCTTGCGCTCTCGGGGGCTCGCTTGACGCTCGGGACCGTGGATGTCTTGGGGAGGCGCCTCGAGGGCGTTCGTCTGGATGCGGCGAGGGCGCAGGATCAATGGCGCGCGTTTGTGACTGCGGACGGCGTGCGCGGCCGCATCGCGTGGGATCCTGCGGGACATGGGCGGGTCGTTGCGCGGTTCGCGAAGTTCCGGCTGCCGCCGCTCGCGCCCGCACCCGCACCCGCGCCCGCGGCGGATACCGCCGTCGGGCGGCACGAGCGGCTGCCTGACCTCGACATCGTCGTCGATCAGCTGGAGATGCGTAAGCTCGACCTGGGCAAGCTGACGCTGCTCGCCACCCAGCAGGACGGCGATTGGCATATACAGCAACTCGCGGTGACGGCGCCGGATTATCGGCTGCGCATGTCGGGATTATGGCAATCCTGGCTCGTGCAGCCGCGCACGGAGGCCAGCGTGCAATTGAATGTGAGCGATATCGGCCAGTTCTTGGGCCGCTTGGGCTACCCCGACTCCGTCAAGGGGGGAACGGCAGACCTGCGCGGCAACCTTTCGTGGGCGGGCGGCCCGGCTCAGTTCAACTACCCGACGCTGTCGGGCGCGTTCACGCTGAACGCCCAAAATGGCCGTTTCCTACAGATCAGGCCAGGCATCGGGAAACTTCTCGGCATCCTCAGCCTGCAGGCATTGCCGCACCATCTCGCCTTCGGCTTCCGCGATATTTTCAGCAAGGGATTCGCCTTTTACGATATTTCGGGTAGCATGCAAATGGCCCACGGGGTATTGAATAGCGACGATTTCCACATGGCAGGTCCGTCGGTGGTGATCAAGATGACCGGCGACACGGATCTCGTGCGCGAGAGCCAGAATCTGCGGGTGCGCGTGGTTCCGCTGGTGGGGGACAGTGTCTCCGTTGCCGCAGGCGCGCTCTTGGCCAACCCGGTGGTCGGGCTGACGACCTTTCTCGTGCAGAAGGCGTTGGGCAATCCGCTCGGCCGGCTCGTGTCCTACGAATACCTCGTCAGCGGCACATGGTCGCACCCGCAGGTCGTCAGGGTTTATGGCGAACCGGCGTGGGGCGTGGACAAGCGGGCGCCAGGGCCCGATACCGGTGTCCAGGGACAGGAAAACTAACGATATGACGCCAAAGGGATCATCCAGCTTTGCCAAGACGCGCACGCGTCCGACGCCCGGCAAGGGCAAGCCGCAGCCCGGCATCTGCCGGATCGCTGCCATTCAGATGGCTTCCGGGCCGAACGTGGCGGCCAACCTGTCCGAGGCCGAACGCCTGATCGCCATGGCCGCGGACTCGGGCGCGCGGCTCGTCGCCCTGCCGGAGAATTTCGCCATCATGGGGCTCAAGGACACGGACAAGGTGGCCGTGCGGGAGGGCGAGGGCCGCGGGCCGATACAGCATTTCTTGAGCGATCAGGCCCGTCGGCACAAGATTTGGGTCATCGGCGGATCGGTGCCGCTGGAGGCCTCTCATCCAGGCAAGGTGCGCAACAGCTGCTTGGTGTACGACGAGAAGGGCAAGCTGGCCGCGCGCTACGACAAGATCCACCTGTTCGGGCTTGATCTCGGCAACGAGCATTTCCGGGAAGAGACCACCATCGAACCGGGTGATCGCATCGTGGTCGTCAAAACGCCGTTTGGGCGTCTCGGCCTGTCGATCTGCTACGACTTGCGTTTTCCGGAGCTCTACCGCGCGATGCGCGAGGTGGATCTCATCGTCGTGCCTGCCGCCTTCACGGAGACGACCGGCAAGGCGCATTGGGAAACGTTGGTGCGCGCGCGCGCCATCGAAAATCTGGCCTATGTCCTCGCCCCGGCCCAGGGCGGGTATCACCTGAGTGGGCGTGAGACGCACGGCGACAGCATGATCGTCGATCCCTGGGGCGTGGTCCTGGACCGCCTGCCGCGTGGGTCGGGCGTCGTGCTCGCCGGCATCAATCCGGCCTATCAGGCGTCGTTGCGCGGCAGTCTGCCTGCCCTCAAGCATCGCACGATAGACGACCTCACGGCATCGATTCTCGGTAAGGATACCGCTTGACGCCTTGGCCCGAGGGCCTGTCGCGCTTCTGTCATGGGAATCGACTAGCATGGCGTTTTCGGCGCGTCCCGGGCGCGGGTGCAAGAACAACCATGCTATAGTTGAAAGAGTTTCCGCGGAACGCGCGAGGCACGGTCCATTCCGGTGGCAGCGTCGCCCGCGGGCGGTGGCCAGGGCCGCGTGGGTTGCTATACTGATTATGTCGCGTGCATCCCCGGCATCGTGCGCCAGGGATTCCGGAGAAGGTGTTGGCTGACCGAAGAGCGACCGGCAGACGCGGTGGACGATGGACGCCGCATCGTGACTAACGCAGGAGAGCATACATGCCTGAAGTGAAAGGGACGAGCAAATCCAACGGCAAGAAGCTCGCCGGGCCGGCGCCCAAGGCGAGCGCAGAAGAAAGGGGGCCCAAGGTTGACGTCAAGGCTCCGGCACAACCTGCGCCCAAGGCGGCATCGCAGCCCGAGGCCAAGAAGCCGGTGACCGCCGCCCTCAAGCCGGCAGCCCCGTCGGCCCCGCCGAAATCCGTTCCTGAGGCAACCGCGACGGAGCCTAAGCATGCGGCCTCCGTGCCGACGGCGAAGAAGCCGGGCGTGGCGGGCAACGGCGAGAGGAAGGCCGGCGCCAAGAAGCTCCAGGTGACACCCGAGCAGCGTTATCGGATGATTTCCGAGGCGGCCTATTATCGCGCGGAGGCACGGGGCTTCAGAGGCGGCGACCCTGCCCAGGACTGGATCGACGCCGAGATCTACATCGACCAGTTGCTTCAAAAATAGGCGGTTTGGCGAATGGGGCAGGGCCGAGCGGCCTTGCGCATGCCCTGCTTCGACGGGAGCCGCGGCCTGGCGGGCGAGATCTCTCTTGCGCCCACCGGCGCTAGTGCGGCTCGGACGCCATGATCCTCATCCTGTCACCGAACATCGCGCCGGAAAGCGCCGAGTATCAAGCGCTGCTGGGCTACTTGCAGCATCTTCCCGATATCCAGACGCGCATCCATCATGAGCAGGGCACCGAGCAGCGGCTCACGGAAATCTACCTGATCGGACGGACGGCCGCCCTTTCCCTGGATTACATGAAAGGACTGCCCGGTGTCGAGCGGGTCGTGCGGGTGTCCGAGGAATACCGTGTCTTGGGGCGCCACCAGGATGATCACCGGCCGACCTCGTTCGACTACAACGGCGTTCATTTCGGCCAGGACGGCCTGCACGTGTTTGCCGGGCTGTGCGCCGTGGATACGCGCGATCATGTGGAAACGATGATGCGCGCGTTGCGCGACCAGGGGCAGGTATGCACCCGCATGGGCGCGTACAAGCCGCGCACGAACCCCTATTCGTTCCAAGGACATGGCAAGGCTTGTCTGCCCTACGTGTTCGAACTCGCCGGCCAATATGGCATCCGTGTGGTCGCCATGGAAGTGACCCACGAATCCCACGTGGATGAGATTCGCGAGGCGTTGCGCGAGACGGGCAATCCCACCGGGGTGATGCTGCAGATCGGTACCCGCAACACGCAGAATTTCGAGTTGCTGAAAATCGTCGGGCGCCAGCAGGAATTCCCGGTCTTGCTGAAGCGGGGTTTCGGTATCACCCTGGATGAATCGCTCAACGCCGCGGAATACCTGGCGAGCGAGGGCAACCGGAAGGTGGTGTTCGGGCTGCGGGGCATGAAGACCAATATGGGCGACCCGCATCGCAATCTGGTCGACTTCGCCCACGTCCCGGTCGTCAAGCGTCTCACGCGCATGCCCGTGTGCATCGACCCGTCACACTCGGTCGGCTCGCGCGCAGCGGGGCCGGACGGGCTCCTCGACATCCTCCATGTCGTCGCGCAAGGGGTGATCGCAGGCGCCAATATGGTGCTGGTGGATTTCCATCCGGATCCCGCGAAAGCGCTGGTCGACGGGCCCCAAGCCTTGCTTCTGGAGGAACTGCCCCATTTCCTGGAGGACGTACGGATCGCGCGCGAGGCCTATGAACGGCGTACCCAGGCCTTCGCCCGTCTTGCCCAGGGATGATCGGCCTGGCCTTTTCGGTGCCCATGCCATAGATTGAGGGCATGGGCCGCCGGGTTTCCGCGGTCTCGACACCGCCTGAACGCGCCGCCAGAGTCTTCTCTTACCCGCAGACGGTCCTTGGCATGGAGAGGCGTTGCTTCGACTGCTCATTTTTTATCTCGCGCCGTGGCAATTTTCGCCGACCGTGGATGTTTGCTGCCTCGCGGCGGCCCTGCTGTACGCACGGGGTATGCGCAAAGCGGCGCAGACGGGCGAGGCGGCCGGCCTCGGGCCGGCGCTGGGCTTCTTTGCGGGGCTCGCGCTGATCTATCTGTCGCTGCAGAGCTATTTCGATTTCCTGTCTCAGCACATGTTCTGGGTCCATCGGCTGCAGCAACTCTTTCTCCACCACCTCGGGCCTTTCTTGATCGTATTGTCGGCCCCGGGGCGGGTCATGGCGCAGGGGGTTCCCGCCCGATGGCGCGTGCGCTGGATCGAGCCCGTGGGGCGTTGGCGCCCGCTGCGGGCGGCCTACCGCTTCATCCAGCAGCCTTTCGTCGCCGCCGTGCTGTTCGTGGGGCTCCTTTATTTCTGGCTGATACCCGCGGTTCATTTCACGGCGATGCTCGACGTCGATCGCTACCGCGCGATGAACTGGGGCATGGTGATCGACGGCCTCCTGTTCTGGCAGGCCATGCTGACGGCGCAGGGGGTGGGAAAGCAGCAGGAGGCGGCCTATCTCGTCCGTTTTCTGATGCTGTTCCTGGTCATGATTGGCCAATTGCTGCTCGGCGCCTATATTTTCTTTCATGGGACCTTGCTCTACACCGTCTACGCATTGTGCGGGCGCGCATGGCCCATCAACCCGATGAGCGACCAGCAACTGGGGGGGCTGCTCACCTGGATTCCGCCGGACATGATGTCGGTCATCGGCTCGCTGGTCATTCTGCACAGGCTGACGCGCAGCCAGGCCGTGGCGTCCGGTGCGGCGGGAGACCTTCGGACCGCGGGTCCCTGGCCGCTGACCGAAATCGACGGCTAGCGCGAGGCCCGTCTGGTGTCTGCACGCGTCGACCTTAGGGGGGGCGGTGTTCAAATTCCGTCGTCAGGCTGACTCGACTTTCTCCGCCTTGCTTCGGTGCCGGATCGCCGTGGTGCTCCTTTCGGGCGTCTCCCTGTTTCTGGGCGCCTGCCAGCCGCGCGTGCACGGGGACCTGTATCGCATCGCGGGCCTCATGCCCGCCCTGGCATTCCGGATGACGAGCGATAGCGGCCGGCCGGTCACGGCGCGCACCTATCGAAACAAGGTGGTCCTCCTCTACTTCGGCTATACGCACTGTACCGATGCCTGCCCGACGACATTGTCGACGCTGTCCCGTGCGGTGCGGCTCTTAGGGCGGGAGGCGGGTGATGTGCGCATTCTCTTCGTGACCGTCGACCCCGTGCGCGACACGCTCGCGGTGCTGCGCCGCTATGCGGCCGAATTCGGCCCCGAGGTGGTCGGACTGCGCGGCACCCCTGCCAGCCTGGAGACCCTCGCGCGGCGCTACCGCGTCGTCTATGAGCCGGGCGCAGCGAAGGGCGAACTCGCTCACTCGAGCGGCGTTTTCATGTTTGATGGCCGGGGGAGGGCCCAATGGCTCGCGCCCTTGGGCACCCCTGCGCCGGCCATCGCGCGGGCGGTGCGCGGCTTGCTGGACGGGAGCGGATGATGGCCGCGCCCGTTCGCCTCAGGAAAAGCAGGGAACCGCCCCGGTTGCCAGCCCATCGCCAGGCATTCGGCAGCTCGGGTCAGGCCGGACGCGGGCTGACCCGCGGGTTCACGTCGCATCCGTCGCGCGCGGCTCACTGATCGCGTGGCATCGAGATTCGACGCATGATCGCCTTTCCCACCCATTCCCAGTTCGGCTCCCCTTCATTGTCGACGTCGATGATGTCGCGCGCCTCGCCGGGCGCGAGAGGCTCGCACGTCTGCCGCTGGTATTCCAGCACCCTGTCGTCGGCTTCGGAGGCATCGCGTGCCTCGGCGAGCCTCTGCGCGATCCGTGCGCGCAGGCGCGGCTCCGGGGCGTGCACATGCAAGATGGCGAAGGGGACGCTCAGGTCGCGGGCGAGCTGCCTGAACGCTTCGCGCTGGGAGCATTTCAGGAAGGCGGCATCCACCATGACCGCGAACCCTTCCGACAGCATCATGCGAGCGAGCGCCCGCAGCCTCGCGTAGGTCTTTTCGGTGGCGGGCCGGCTGTAGAGCCCGGCTTCGAGGCTTGACAGGTTCCGGGCTTCGGGGGCAAGCCCGACCAGGCGCTTGCGTTCGACGTCCGAGCGCACGTGTATGGCATCGATCATGGCGCACACCTGCTCGGCGACGAAGGTCTTCCCGGAGCCGGACAGACCGTGGGTCACGATGAGAACCGGGGCCGTCGCGGCGGCAAACCGCTCGGCGAGGCCGAGGTGATCGCGGCCAGCCGCCTCGCCGGAGCGCCTTTGCGGGAGGGTGGACTCCTGTCCTGCCCGAATAAACGCGATCTTGGCGCGCACGAGCGCACGGTAGACGAGGTAGAATCGCCAAACGCGCAGACCACCGTAGTCGCCGGTGAGCACCAGATAGCGGTTGCGCAGCCGGGTTGCGTGAGCGGACTGGCCGAGCCGGACCAGATCCATGACCAGGAAGGCGAGATCGTTCATGACGTCGATCCAGCGCAGGGACTCGTTGAACTCGATGCAGTCGAAGAGGACGACGCGTTGGTTGAGAAGGGCGACGTTGCCGGCATGGAGGTCGCCGTGCCCTTCCCGGATCCATCCGCCTCGCCGGCGCGCGTTCAGGATCCGGCGGCTGCCCGCATAGGTCGTTCGGGCCCACGCGTCGAGGAGGGCCAGGCGGTCAGCGTCGCGTGGGTCTGCGAGGATCGGGACGATCTGACGGAAATTCTCCGCGACAGGCGCATAGACGCTGGCCGCGGTGCCGAAGTCGAGGGCATCCCCGGTCGTCGGGGCCGCCTGATGGAAGGTGGCGATGCGGTTCGCACAGGCGTCGATGTCTTGGGCGGTGAGCATTCCGCGCGCGATGCGGGTGCTGAGCAGCGCGTCTTGGGGAAACTGGCGCATCTTGAGCGCATACTCCAGGACCGGGCCCGCTCCGTTGATTTTCGGGCGGTGTCGGCTTCCGGTCAGGGCGACGACGGACAGGTAGAGATCGGCCGCGAAGCGTCGGTTGAGACGCCATTCCTGGATGCAGTAGAAGCGGCGCAGGGCCAATGTGCGGAAGTCGAGGAAGCCGAGATCGAGCGGCTTCTTGAGCTTGTAGGCGTATGGCCCTGTCAACAGCACGTAGGAGACATGGGTCTCGATCAGCTCGATGCGCTCGACGGCATGGTCGTAGCAGTCAGGCCTGAGCAAGGCTTGAACGAGGGTTCGCAGACTTTCCGGCATGGGCGGCTCCGGGATGGGCGGCGAGTGGCAGGCGTATCGGGCGAGCAGCCGCCGCGGATGCCGCCCCCTCAACAACGGTTTGGACGCCGATAGTCCTCATTGTATCGCCTGGTCGAGAGGAGCGTTGCCCCGGCGACGATTTTTCCCTGGGGGGACGCAGGCGATGGGACAGGGAACGTGATGACGACCACGATCATAGATCTGATTCGCCACGGGGAACCGGTGGGCGGTCGCAAATACCGCGGTCAGGTGGACGACCCGCTGAGCCCCGAGGGCTTTCGCCAGATGTGGGCGGCCGTTGGGGAGGCGCCTCCCTGGGCATCCATCGTGAGTTCGCCGCTCAGTCGATGCGCCGTGTTTGCGGCCGCGCTCGCCGACCGACATGGCATCGCGCTGCGCCTGGATGCGCGCCTGCAGGAGGCGGGCTTCGGCGCGTGGGAGGGAAGGACGCCCGGAGAGATCGAGGCCGAGGATGCATCGGCGCTGGCGGCCTTCAAGCGCGATCCGGTGAACCATCGCCCGGAGGGCGCCGAGCCGGCGGAGGCGTTCGCCCAGCGGGTGGGGCTTGCGCTCGACGAAGCGGCTGCCGAATTCAGCGGGCGCCATGCCTTGCTCGTGTGCCATGCCGGCGTGATTCGCATGGCGCTGGTGCGCGCCCTGGCCATACCGCTTTCTTCCGCCTATCGGATCGAGGTTCCGCTGGCCTCGGTAACCCGCCTGGCCGTCCGGCAGCAGGCCGCGGGGGCGGTCATGAACCTCGTGTTTCACGGCATGCCCCAACTGGCCTGACGGGAGACGCGCATGGCCGGCCCGCCCTCGCGCTGCGCTGGCGTTGGGGGCGCGCTATGCTGAGAGTAGGCGATGGGCCTGAGGGGCCCCCGTGGGCCGAGCGACGGGGGAAGGATGCGCGGCCGGCGCGCCTTTGGCGAGCCATCCGGGAGCGAAAGGGCAAGTCGGAAGGCATGAGCGGCAGACCAAAATCACGCGCGTTTGCGGTCGGCCTCGGGCTTGTGGCCGCAGGTCAGCTGCATGGGGGCGGCGCCCGCGCGGACACCGAGATCCATGTGAGCGCCGCGGAGGTCGCGAGCGCGACGGTGGTTGTCCACGACCTTCGGGGCGAGTTGCGCGGGCCGCTCGGCGCGCCTCGCCTGAAGGTACACATCGGCTCGCTGGTGCTGTCGCGCCATCGCTACCGGAACGTCGCGCTCCGGTGCAGCGGGTTGCATCTGGCGCCTCAAGGGGTGCGGTGCGCCCGTGGCCAGCTCTTCTTCGTCCAGCGCATGCCCCTGGCCTTCCAATACAGCAGCATGCCGCGGCGGCTCAAGGTGGTGATTGCGCCTGCGCGGGGCGAATCGTGGGGATTGGACGCGCAGTTTCGGACCACGGGTTGGCAAGCGGTGGTCGACGTGCGCAATGGGCGGCTCGAGCGCCTAAGCCCCTGGCTGGGATCGCGCTTGCCGCACCCAACCGGCGGGCGGGTGACGGGACGGCTCTCGGTCCTCGGGGACGGAGCAGGTGCGGTACGCCTTGGGGCCGACGTGCGGCTCGCGCAGGCGGCCTTCAGCGACGCATCGGGTCTGCATGCGGGCGACAAGCTGAGCGGCTCGCTTCACGCGTCGGCCGTCCGTGTGCTGGGCCGCTGGGCGTGGAGTGCACGGGTGGACTACCGGCAGGGCGAGGTGTTCTGGCAGCCGTTCTACCTCGCAAAGGGCGGTGCCCAGCTCGATGCGGAAGGAACCTGGGGCCCGCAGGCAGCCGTGGTCTCCGCCGGCCGCCTGGCGATGACCGGCGTGGGATCCGCGCGGTTCTCGGGGCGCTGGAATCGGCTGAAGGGCAGGCTGCAGGACCTCGACGTGCAGGCGTCCAAGGTTCAGCTTGCGCAAGCCTATCCGGTCTTCGTGCAGCCATTCTATGCGGGGACCGCGCTGGGCAACCTGGTGCTTGCCGGAGAGGCGGATGTGCGCTGGCGATACCAGGACGGACGGCCTCAGCAGTTCGACCTTGTGCTGCGCGGCGCATCGGCTGCCGACAAGAGCCACGAGTTTGCCTTCCAAGGCATCGCGGCCAACATTCCGTGGAGCCGTGTTGCGCCTACCGCAGCGAGTATCCGGATCAAGCAGGGCCGGGTTTTCAGTCTGCCGCTGGGCAGCATGGACGTGCCCCTGGCCCTGAAAGGCACCAGTTTCCGCGCACCGCGCCTGACCATTCCCATCCTGAACGGGCAGCTTGCCGTCAATAGTTTGTATGCCGAACGGGGAAAAAACGGGTGGGCGGGGGGCTTCAGCGGCACCTTGAGTCCCTTGTCGATGGCGGATCTGACGCGCGCGCTGAAGCTCCCCGTCATGCACGGCGATCTCTCCGGGGTCATTCCGGAAGTGACTTACCGGCAGGGCCGGCTGGCGCTAAACGGCGCCTTGCTGGTGCGCGTCTTCGACGGCTCGATCGCCGTCACGCATCTCGCGCTGCAGCATCCGCTGGGGCCCGCGCCGCAACTGCAGGCGGACCTGTACATGCACCGGCTGGATTTGGGCCTGCTGACGCGCGCGTTCTCCTTCGGGAGTATCCAGGGGCGCATCGACGCTACGGTCGACCACCTGGATTTGGTGGATTGGCGACCGGTGGCCTTCGATGCGCGCATCGCATCGAGTCCCGGCCATTATGTCCGAGAAATCAGCCAGCGCGCGGTGCAGAACATTACCGCGCTGGGCGGCGCGAGTCCCTCTGCCGTCCTGGAGCGCGGGTTTTTGGGGTTCTTCAAGCAGTTTCGCTACCGACGAATCGGCTTGAGCTGCATTTTGCGCAACGGCATTTGCAAGATGAACGGCATCAAGGAGGTGCCCAATGGCTATGTCATCGTCGAAGGCGGCGGGATTCCCGCGATAACGGTAATCGGCTACAATCATTTCGTGGATTGGGATGTGCTGATCGACCGCCTGAAACGGATCGCCCATTCTCAGGGGCCGATCGTCCGTTGACGGATGCCCGGCGGCTCCCGAGGTGAGCCGACCGAGCGGAGGGTTCTCTTGATGAGTAGAGTGCATGGACGTTGGATTCCCCTGGTGGGGATTCTGGGGACGTTGTCCGCCTGCGTGACCGTCAATATTTATTTTCCCGCATCGGCGGCCCAAAAGGCGGCGGACAAGATCATCGAGCAGATCTACCAGAGCAAGCACCCTCCGGCCGAGAAGACGGCGACGCCTCCCGTGCCGGCGACCTCGCCCACCTCACCGGGCCATTAAGGAGGAGACATCCATGAAAGCGCGAGTCGACTACGCACGGGGACTCTTGTGGGTGCTCGTGCCCTTGTTCCTGGTATTGGCGCCGGTGGCGCGTGCGCAGCAACCCAACTTCCACGTCAACACGCCCGGGATCGATGCGGCCCGCGACCAGCTGCGCGCGGACTTTCGCCAGCTGAAGCCGTATTTCGAGAACGGGACGGTGGGGCCGACGGCCGACGGCTTGTTGGCCATACGCGACCTGAGCGCCGTTGCGCTGCCCGACCGGCCCCGCGTCACGGCGTTGGTGGCCGATGACAACGCGCACCGGCGCGAGCTTTATCAAGCCATCGCGACAGCCAATGGCCACCCGGAGTGGGAGAGCGACATTCAGGCGACGTTCGCGCAACGCTGGATTGCCCTTGAACGCCCGGGGTGGTGGTACCGCAACGCAAGCGGCACCTGGGTTCAGAAGTGACGCCACTGCTGGTCTTCGACATCGAAACGGTTCCCGATGCGGCCGGGCTTGCCAAACTCCACGGCATCGCGTCCGAAGTGCCGGCTGAAGAAGTTGTCGAGATGGCGCTTCAGCGGCGCCGCCAGGCGAGCGGGACGGATTTCTTGCCCCTGCATGTGCATAAGGTGGTGGCCATCTCCTGTGCCCTGCGGGACGGCGAGGCCTTCAGAGTCTGGTCCTTGGGGCATCTGGAGGATCCCGAGCCGGAACTGATCCGCCGTTTCTTCGACGGCATCGACAAATATTCGCCCCAGCTCGTGTCCTGGAACGGGGGGGGATTCGATTTGCCGGTCTTGCATTATCGCGCCCTGATCCATGGCATACAGGCCCCCAGGTATTGGGACATGGGCGACGACGACCGGGACTTCAAGTGGAATAATTACATCAGCCGTTACCATACCCGTCATCTGGATCTGATGGATTTGCTGGCCCTTTATCAGGGGCGGGCGGCGGTCGGACTGGACGAGCTTGCGAAGCTGATCGGCTTTCCCGGCAAGCTCGGGATGGACGGTGCGCGCGTATGGGACTCTTTTCGGCGGGGAGAGCTGCCCGCCATCCGCAATTACTGCGAAACGGATGTGGTCAACACCTATCTCGTCTACCTGCGGTTCCAGCACATGCGCGGCGTACTGTCGTCGGAGCAGTATGGCCGCGAATGCGCGCTCGTGAGGGAAATCCTGAGCCAGTCTGCCGAACCTCATTGGCGCGAGTTTCTGGCCGCGTGGGCATGAGGCCGCCCCCAGGCTTTGCGCAGGCCGATTCGCTTCCAATCTTCAGCGCGATGGTCGAGTCGCTGGACCAGGAAGGGCGCGGCGTGGCCCATTGCGACGGCAAGGTCGTGTTTATCGAGGATGCGTTGCCGGGGGAGAAGGTCGACTACCGCGCTTACAAGAAGAAAGCCTCTTACGAGCTGGCGCGGCTCGCCCATATCCGGCGGGCCAGCGCCTTCCGGGTCGAGCCGCGATGCCCGCACTTCGGGGTGTGCGGCGGGTGCAGCCTGCAGCATCTGGAGCCGACGGCGCAGGTCGCCGTCAAGCAGCGAGTCCTGGAAGATGCCCTGCGGCATATCGGCAAGGTCTCACCCAACCTCATCCTGCGCCCGATTCATGGGCTGCCGTGGCATTACCGCCAACGGGCGAGGCTTTCGGTGCGCTATGTCGCCAAGAAAGGCGGTGTCTTGGTGGGCTTCCATGAGCGGCGCAGCAGCTTCATCGCCGACATGGGCGGCTGTGCGATCCTGCCGGCGCGCCTTTCCGCCCTGATCGGCCCGTTGCGCAGCCTCATTGGCGCGCTGTCGCTGCGCGAGCGCATTCCGCAGATCGAGGTCGCCGTCGGGGACGCGGTCGTGGTCCTCGTGTTGCGCATCCTGGCGCCGTTGGCTGCAGAGGATGAGCCTCTCCTCAGGGCGTTTGCCGACGAGCATGGCATCCAGTGGTGGCTGCAGCCCGGGGGGCCGGCGTCGGCTCATGCCTACTATCCTGAGGGCATGCCTGAACTGTCTTACTCGCTGCCGGAATTCGGATTGGTCATGCCATTTCGCCCGACCGACTTCACGCAGGTCAATGCGGCGGTGAACCGCGTGCTGGTTGCGCGCGCCATCGCGCTGCTGGATCCTCAGCCGCAGGAGCGGATCGGGGACTTCTTTTGCGGCTTGGGCAACTTCTCGCTGCCCATGGCGCGCCGGGGCGCGGAGGTGCTTGGGGTAGAAGGCAGCCGCGAACTGGTGGCCAGGGCTCAAAGCAATGCGCGGCGCAACGGGATCGTCAACGCTTCCTTCGTGGCAACCAACCTGTTCGAGACGACCGAACGCAGTCTCGCGGACCTGGGGTATTTCGACAAGATGCTGATCGATCCGCCGCGCGATGGTGCGGTCGAACTGGTCAAGGCCCTGCCGGCAGGCGCGCCGTCAAGGATCATCTACGTGTCGTGCAACCCGGCCACGCTCGCGCGCGATGCGGCCATTCTGGTGCACACCAAGGGCTACCGGCTGATGGCGGCCGCGGTGGCCAATATGTTCCCGCACACGACCCATGTCGAGTCGCTCGCCTGGTTCGAGCGGTGAGGTCGCATCGCCCGTGGGCGAGGCGGGCAGGGAAAAGACAAAGGCGCCAGCGGTGAGGCCGGCGCCTTCGGGACTCCGGATCGAGCGAGGGAATCAGCGGCGCCGCTGTCCCGACAGCATCATCAAAATGTTCAAGAGATTGATGAAGATGTTGTAGATGTCCAGGTAAAGCCCGAGCGTGGCCATCACGTAATTGGTCTCGCCGCCATGCACGATCTGACTCACGTCATAAAGGATGTACAAGGAGAACAGGAGGATCGCCACCGCCGAAATGGTTAATGTCGCGACGGGTACATGGAAGAAGATGTTGACCAGGGAGGCAAGGACGAGCAGGATCAGTCCGACGAACAGGAACTTGCCCAGGAACCCGAAGTTCTTCCGGGTGACCGTCGCGATGCCCGCGAGGGTCAGGAAGATGGCGCCCGTGCCGCCTGCGGACAGGCCGACCAGCTCGCCGCCATTTTGCAGCTGCAGCGCGACTTGCAGGATCGGTCCGAGAAAGAACCCTGCCACGAACGTGAATCCGAGCAGGAGGGCGACGCCGAGCCCGCTGTTGCGGTTCGCCTGGACACCGAAGATCAAGCCCATCATGGCGGCAAACATCCCCAGCGTAAAGAGCAGGGGGTGCGACGCCATGAACGAGAAGTTCGTGTTGGTGCCGATGAGCGCCCCGATCACGGTGGGAATCATGGTCAGGCCCAGCATCGTGTATGTATTGCGCAGCACCCGGTCCGTGCCCAGCGCATACTGCGCGGACGGTGAGATCATGCGGATGTCAGGTTGCATTGAAAGAACTCCTTTGTTGTGTTGCCAACGTGCGTAAGCAAGAACTGACGCTAAGACTACCGAAGTGGCATGAAAGTTTCAACTTGCCTCTCCCGAGTCTAGTCGATGCGCGGTCCTTTAGGCTATCATGGCAGGGTTTCGACTCGGTGACCGATGCGTCGCCGGGGAGCGGGCGCAAGGCCTAAGTTCCCAGGAGTCGGAGAAGTGGCAGAGCGGTCGAATGCGGCGGTCTTGAAAACCGTTGTGGGGAAACCCACCGGGGGTTCGAATCCCTCCTTCTCCGCCACTCGTCTCATGCCGCCGGCGAGCGCCGGACCGGTCCGCCGCCGACTTGCCTCATGAGGGAAGCGCAATCCCAAGCTTCGCCGCCGCGAGCGCATTCTCGCCTGCGGATCCTGCGAGAACATAGCCCCCCTCAATTAATTTCGTGGTGAAGATCTTATTGTAGGTGAAGGCAAGGACGAGTCCGGAAAGTCCAAAGGTCACATATTCGAGCACGATGAACACGAAGGCCATCAGGAAATCGCCGCGGAATAGGGCGGGCCATCCGCCAAAGAAGAGCGTGGTCCAGCTGAATCCGTAAAAGCCGGTTTTTACGAGGCCGGTTACCGGGTGCTGCAGAAGAATCTTCGTGGCCACGGACACTCCCTTTTTGGTCTGGAGCCAGCGTGCATCGCTCAGCGTGAGCGCATTCTACCTTTGCGAACGAATGAGCGCTACCACAGATGCGCCCCATGGGCGCCCGCAGGTCGGTGTCACAGACCTGTCATGAACGGGGGGGGCCCGGCCGATACCCAGAGACATTCGCCTGGAAAAGCGCGCAGGCGAAAGCCGATGCCGGTGTGGCCCCGGGGGCGCGCGCACCGCGCGCCGTGACGTCGCCTGTCGCCGCTGAGACGCCCTTTCGCCCGGTGGACCTTAACGGGCGATGCCCAGCCAGCTGCTCGTCCCGCCCAGGCGATCGAAATAGCGCGCACGATAATAGTGGCGCTTGTGCTCGGCATCATCGGCAAAGGCCGCGCGGTCGTGCAGGACGTTGTTGCTGACGAGGCCCATTCCCGGTTGAAGGAGGCCTCGGAAAATGTACGGCGAATCGCTATCGAGGATTTCTTCCAGATACGCCAAGGCTTCCCGTGACAGTGGATCCTCGGCCCAAAAGACATTGTTCACGCGCACCGTATAGCGCATATGCAGATCGCCCGCGGGGGTGATGCTGAACACCGGCCCCGGCCGTTCCTGACGGGCCGTGTTTCCGTTTTCGATGCGGGCGGGAATGGTCATGGCATTGGGTGCCATGAGCGCGCGAATGTAATCCGGGTTCTTTTCCCTCAGCAGAATGTAGGCCACCTCGTGGTCCAGCAGGGCATTTTCGCCGCCCTGCGCCGCCCTTTGGACGACATGCAGATTCAGCGCCTGGATCTGCTCATGGGCGCTGTTGTAGTAGCCATCCGTGTGCCAGTTGATTGCCCGGCTGGTGTAAGGGATATAGTGCTGCCGGACACCTTGATCGACCACCGTCAGCGACGTCAGCCCGGATGCGTCCGCAAGCCAGTTCTTGTTGAGATGCTTGAGGCCGAATCGGCGCCCGATGGCCAGGGCGATTTCAGGATCGGGGTCGCTCCCCGTCGTGCCCGCGTAAAGGGCCATGTTGGCCTTGAGACATCGTTGCTGCAGCGCCTCGAATTCGCTGTCGGTCAGTCGGCGCGGATCGCCGATTTCCACCAGCAGATCGCCGAGACTCGTGGGATAGTTCTTAAGCTTGTGATCGCGCCACGCCTGATAGAGGGCGTCATTGTCCGGATGAAAAGGGCTGTTGATGACGCGCTGCTCGATTGTGCTGGCTGTATTCACGGTTCCGATCCTCTTGGCGCATATCAGGAAATATAACTCCACAGATCCGCAATGGTAGCACGCCCTGCCGGCGTGTCAAATGGCGGCTTGACGGGCCAGACAAAAAGAACTGAACCTCCCCATGGCTAAAGCCGGGGGTTCTAAAGGCAGGCATGCGTGGGGCGCTCTGGCTCTCGGCCTTACGGCCTACAACATCCCGATTGAGATCCCGCACCAACCTTTTCTTACGCGCGATCGACTCTGACGGCATAGCCACCGTGGGGTTGCCCTTGGGCAATCGGCTTGCCGATTGGTGATGCCGGCACACTCCCGCGCGTTCTAGTAGCGGTTCCGCAACTGCCCCGCCCTCTTCGAGCCGGGACGAACTGTGCCCGTCTGCCGTGGCGTGCTTCGCCAGGAAGGCGCTATAGCAATCCCGCTGCACGATGACGTTGTCCCCACCGAGGCGGTGCCAACGCTGCGACAGCGGCTTCTTGGCGCAGGTACCAGACACATGGTCGTACGGGCTCATACGCAGGCGTCGGGTATTCAGTTCGACGAGCTTCCCGCCGGCGCTCTCAGCCTTGCGGGTTAGCCGTTCGATGAACATCCCCGGCGCACGAACCTTGACGCTCCGGCCGTAGTTCTTCTGGAACGCCTTGTAGGACAGGGCTTCGGTCTGGATCAGGTTGCCCAGCCCGAGGATCTTGTTGGCGAGCGCGCCGTGTTCCTTCTTGCGGGTGGCCCTACGGCTGCGATCCAGCGCGCGTTGAAGTCGACGCTGATGGTTCCACGGCTGCACGACGCCGGATGCGAACTGCTCCAGCCCAACCGCCTCATCGCCGACGATGGCAATTGTGCTCGGCCCAACATCGAGGCCGACGGTCAGCCCGGAAGAAAGAAACTCATACTTCGTTGGGGCGATGCCGTCCTGCACCAGCTGCACGAACCAACGCCGCGTTCCTTTATCCATGCGCCAGACAATGCGGCAATACTTCGTCCCGGATTTCAGCGCAGCATGGCCATAGGGATCCTGATCCCGCGTCGGCAGCTTAACCGGCAACGCGAGCGTGCCCCAGGTGACGCAGCCGGTATCGGCATTCCAGCGGATGCCGGTGACGTTGTTCTTGCCTTCGAGCGAATGCAGCGGGCGATTGCCGCCCTTGAACCGCGGCCGGCCGCGAGCGCCGAAGGCATACGCGGATACAACTTTCCAGACGCGTGTTCCGATCTTCTGGGTTTCGTGGGCGCCGAGACGATCGGCAAACCCGGCGGCGTTCTTGTGCGTCGTAGCAACCGAGTGCAGGGCGTACTCGCTGAAGCCGAAGCAGGTGTTGCAGTCCTTGAATGCCTGATTGCGCGCCTTGCCCTTGGGAGCCGACCTGGCCACCTGCCACGCCTTCGACTGGCGCATCAGACCCAATCGCTTCAACGCCTCATCGAGCACGGCGTTATAGAGCCGCCGTCCGGCCTCGAACCGGCCCAGCATGATCCGATCCGCCGTCGGTTGCACCACCAGTGGCAGTTCAAGGATGAATGACGGTGATTGCGCTTTAGGCATTAGACGTGTTTCTGTTGTTCGATGTGCTGTTTGATCACTTCCAGCGGTATCCGTATATCAACCAAAACCATTCGCTCACCCTATGTCTGAAGCCAGGGGCTTGCGCTCATACTGGGTCATCACGGATGGAGATGTGACGCGTGCGCACCGCCGGTCCGCGTCGCGCCCGCCAGACGCGGTGTCTGTGGCCCGGAAGACGCGGCGCAGACGATGGTGCATGGGGCAGCGACCCTGGGCACGCTGCATGAGGTCACTTACGGCTGACTTCTAATGTGCGGCTAAACAATGGGTCATAACTCGTCCTAATTAGCCACAATGTTC
>JAJYKK010000008.1 GCA_021788645.1 Pseudomonadota bacterium | reverse complement strand
AATCTGAAGAACATGGCCGTGAGTTCCACGGTGTCAGCCTGTGGAGAGGAAGGCTCTGGCCTTCGTCGCAAGACGAAGGCGAAACCGGCCTCGATGAAGCAGGAAGTCCGCTTTGTTCCTGTTTAAGCAGGAATGAGCAAGTCCGACAGAACGGTTCCCTACCTCCGGAGCGCGGCAGCACGAAGCAGCACCCGATCCCATGCCGCCTGCCACACGGCCACGATCCCCGGCGGCGCTTGCCGGGTCGTATCGGTCGAACGCCCGCCGGGTCGCGGTCTTGGAGCCGCCATGCCAGGGTCGCTGAAGGCGCCCTCGATTGCGCCGGCCAAGTGCACGGCATCCACGGTGTCGCGCGCTCCCGGCCACGGGCAATTCGAGAAAGCCCTTCAGCCAACCGTCGCGCACGCCCAGCGAAGCGATGATGGCGATTTACCGCGACGAAGGGCGCCTGGGTGCGGCGACCGACGGTACGGCAAAATCCCCTCGCACAGGCATCCGTCCCGGTTTGGGCGACAGCTTTAGCAGTAAGGCTTGGGACGGGGTTATAATCGCCACTTTTCTTTGACAAAGCGGATACAGACTTTCGCGAACGCCTCCCGGAATTTGCAGCCGCGGTCCCGATGATGCCTTCTGCCGACTGAACGCGCAGCGCGTGTCGCGCACGGGGGTAGGACCGACCGGATGCGTTTATGCATTGATATCTAAGGAATTGCTCAGCCATGAAATGCGGAATCGTCGGCCTGCCGAATGTCGGAAAATCCACCTTGTTCAACGCCCTCACCGAGGCCGGCATCGCGGCGGAGAACTATCCCTTCTGCACGATCGAGCCGAACGTGGGCATCGTGGAAGTGCCCGATCCGCGACTGGGCGCGTTGGCCGACATCGTGAAGCCGCAGCGGGTGCAGCCGGCCACGGTGGAGTTCGTCGACATCGCCGGGCTGGTGGCCGGGGCGTCAAAAGGGGAGGGCCTTGGCAACCAGTTTCTCGCCAATATCCGGGAGACGGACGCCATTGCCCACGTCGTGCGTTGCTTCGTGAACGAGAATGTGGTGCACGTGGCCGGCCAGGTTGACCCGATCGCCGACATCGAGACCATCAGCACCGAACTGGCGCTGGCGGATCTGGCGACCGCGGATAAGGCTTTGCAGCGTTATGGGAAGGCCGCCCGCACGGGCGACAAGGAGGCGATTCGGCTCGCCGCTCTCCTCGAGAAAGTCATCGCCGAACTCGATCAGGGACGCCCGGTGCGCGCCCTCGCCCTGTCAGATGACGAGCGAATGCTGCTCAAGCCCCTGTGTCTGTTGACGGCAAAGCCCACCATGTACGTGGCCAACGTGGACGAAACCGGCTTTGCCGACAATCCGCTGCTGCGCAAGGTCGAATCCTTCGCGGCTCAGGAAGGATCGCCCGTGGTGCCGATCTGTGCGGCGCTGGAAGCGGAGATTGCGGGCCTTGATGCCGACGAGAAGGCGGTGTTTCTGGCTGATCTCGGCCTGCAGGAACCGGGGCTGGCGCGGCTGATCCGCGCCGCCTACAGCCTGCTGGGGCTGCAGACCTATTTTACCGCGGGCGAGAAGGAGGTGCGCGCCTGGACCATCCATAAAGGCGACACGGCGCCGCGCGCCGCCGCCGCCATCCATACCGACTTCGAGCGCGGGTTCATTCGCGCCGAAGTGATCAGTTATGCGGACTTCCTCGCATACAAAGGCGAACAAGGGTCGAAAGAGGCCGGGAAGATGCGTCTCGAAGGCAAGGATTATGTCGTCGCCGACGGCGATGTCATGCATTTCAGGTTCAACGTGTGACGCTCCCCATCCCTTCCTAGGGCGCGGGCACGGATCGGCCATCGCGTCCTGGGCGGCCGTGCGCGCCGAAGCGTTGCCCCGCCGGCGGGGGGCACGCCGTCTGCGCGATTCTCGGAAGTCGGTTCCCCGGCACTCTCCTTCCCGCGCTTGGCGCCGTGAGGCGCCGTTAGGCGTCGCCCGGCCTGGCCGACGATGCGGCCGATGCAACGTCGGCGGGAACACGGGCACGCCGATTTCTTTCCATCCGTCCGCGCATTCGACGCGCCGACGGCGGCTTCCCGGAAACGGCGAACGACACGACTCACGCCGCTTCGGCGCCGCCGTGCGCGACACCGCGATCGTGCCCCGCGAGGGCCTTGAGCGACGGGAGTCCGTCTCGGGACAGGCCTACCGGGGTGCCGGCCGGCAGCCCGCTTGGGCGAGGGCGTCCGGGCGCAGGCCTAGGGTTGCGCGACGCAGTCCACGTAATGGTGCCTCTTGCCGTCCACGACTTCGGTGACCAGGCCATGGATGTCGGTTTCCATCCCGGGAAAGCGCTCATTGAAGTTGCGGGCGAACTGCAGGTAACGCACGATCGTGCCGTTGAAGCGCTCGCCGGGAATGAGCAGGGGAATGCCGGGCGGGTAGGGGGTGAGCAGCACGCTGGTGATGCGTCCCTCGAGCGCGTCGATAGGCACGCGCTCGATCTCGCGGTGGGCCATCTTGGCGAACGCGTCGGCCGGGCGCATGGCGGGCACCATGTCGGACAGATACATCTCGGTGGTCAGGCGCGCGACGTTGTTGGCCTCGTACACGCTGTGGATCTCCCCGCACAGGTCCCGCAGCCCCATCCGTTCGTAGCGCGGGAACTTCGCCACGAAGGCGGGGAGCACGCGCCACAGGGGGTGGTTCTTGTCGTAGTCGTCCTTGAATTGCTGGAGCTCGGTAACCAGCGTGTTCCAACGGCCCTTGGTGATGCCGATGGTGAACATGATGAAAAACGAGTAAAGCCCGCATTTCTCCACAATGACGCCATGCTCTGCCAGGTACTTCGTCACGATCGAGGCCGGTACGCCCCACTCGGCGAAGTCGCCGTCCACGCCGAGGCCCGGCGTGACGATGGTGGCCTTGATGGGGTCGAGCAGGTTGAAGCCTTCGGCCAGGTTGCCGAAGCCGTGCCAGCGGTCGCCCCCCTTGAGCATCCAGGCCGCCCGCTCCTCGATGCCCTCTTCGGACAGGTCGTCCGGGCCCCAGGCCTTGAACCACCATTCGTTCCCCAATTCCTCCGCCACCTTGCGCATGGCGCGGCGGAAATCAAGCGCTTCGCGGATCGATTCCTCGACCAGTGCCGTGCCTCCGGGGGCTTCCATCATGGCGGCCGCCACGTCGCAGGAGGCGATGATGGCATACTGCGGGCTGGTCGAGGTGTGCATGAGGAACGCTTCGTTGAAGACGTCGCGGTCGAGCTTGTTGCGCTCGGCATCCTGGACCAGGATCTGCGAGGCCTGGGAAAGCCCGGCCAGCAGCTTGTGGGTGGACTGGGTGGAGAAGACCATCGATTCCTTGCAGCGCGGGCGGTCGGCGCCGATGGCGTGGTAGTCGCCGTAGAAGTCATGAAACGCCGCGTGCGGCAGCCACGCCTCGTCGAAGTGCAGCACGTCGATCCTCCCGTCCAGCATCTCCTTGATTTCCTCCACGTTATAGACGACGCCGTCGTAGGTGGACTGGGTGATGGTGAGCACCCGCGGCCGGGGCACTTGCCCGTCCTTGGCGGTTTCGCGGGCGAAGGGGTTGGCCAGGATCTTGCGCTGGATGTTTTCCCATTCGAATTCGCTTTTCGGAATCGGGCCGATGATCCCCAGGTTGTTGCGGGTGGGCATCAGGAACACCGGAATGGCGCCGGTCATGATGATGGCATGGAGAATCGACTTGTGGCAGTTGCGGTCGACGACCACGACATCGCCGGGCGCCACCGTCGAGTGCCACACGATCTTGTTGGACGTGGAGGTGCCGTTGGTCACGAAAAACAGGTGGTCGGCATTGAAGATGCGCGCCGCGTTGCGCTCGGAGGCGGCCACCGGGCCGGTGTGGTCGAGCAATTGGCCGAGTTCGTCCACGGCATTGCACACGTCGGCGCGCAGCATGTTCTCGCCGAAGAATTGGTGAAACATTTGTCCCACCGGGCTCTTGAGGAAGGCGACGCCGCCGGAATGCCCGGGGCAATGCCACGAGTAGGAGCCGTCCGCGGCATAGTGCGTCAGCGCCCGGAAGAAGGGCGGCGGCAGCGAGTCGAGGTACGTGCGCGCTTCCCGCACGACGTAGCGGGCGATGAATTCGGGGGTGTCCTCGAACATGTGGATGAAGCCGTGCAGCTCCCGCAGGACATCGCTGGGGATATGCCGGGAGGTGCGCGTCTCGCCATGCAGGAAGATGGGAATGTCCGCGTTGCGGAAGCGGATCTCCTGGACGAAGGCGCGCAACTGCCCGATGGTCCTTTCGGCGTCATTGACCAGTTCCTCGTCGTCCACCGACAGGATGAAGGCCGACGCCCTGGACTGCTGTTGC
Organism: Pseudomonadota bacterium; assembly: GCA_021788645.1. Taxonomy (GTDB): domain Bacteria; phylum Pseudomonadota; class Gammaproteobacteria; order Burkholderiales; family JAKAFK01; genus JAKAFK01. The sequence goes on along the minus strand of JAJYKK010000008.1, from coordinate 69,509 downwards.
GCGAAGGTGGACAAGTCGCCATAGCTCGTGACGCCGAGCACGGGCACGCCCTCTTCCTCGATCGCCTTGGCCAGCGCGCGAATGCCGAGGCCCGAAGCGTTTTCGGAACGAAAGTCTTCGTCGATGACGACGACGGGAAAATGAAAGCGCATGGGCGACTCCTGATCGGGGACGGCAAGCGGCTCGGGTAGACGGCCTCCCCGCTCTCGAGACGCGACTTTCGACTCATATCCGGCGCCTGTCAAGTGCGATGTGCGGGAGGCCGCGCGGCCCGTGCCCTGGCCGAAGATCCTGGGACAGGCGAAGGGGGTCGGAGTTCCGACCCGCCGACCCGCCGGCCGCGCCGCCGGGTCGGGCGGGGCGCGCGCAGCGGGGCGTCAGAGGAGCTTCTTGCCGAGCAGCGGCACGAGGACGAGTGCGACGAAATCTTGCAGGAAGTGGAGAGTCATCGGGGCAATCAGGCTCTTGCGCCAGAGATACAGGGCGGCGAACACGAGGCCCATGGCGGCGACGGTCAACACGCCCGCGGCGCCCTCATAGCCGTGGCCGAGGGCGAAGATGCCGGTCGACAGGGCGACGCTCACGGCGGGGCTGGCGAAGGCGCGGAAGCGCAGGATCAGGTAGCCGCGGAAGATCGTCTCTTCCGCGATCGCCACGATGAGCGCCAGGAGGCCGGCGAGGACCAGCTCTCCGGTGTTTTTGGCGGCGAGGAAGGAGGGGATATGATGGGGCGCGGACAGCCCCGCCCGGCTCAACACGCTCGCGAGCCCGGCCGCCCCGAGGAAGAAAGGCACGAACAGGGCAAGCCCCAGGCCGATCTCCGCCCAGGGACGGGCGCTCCCCCAGCCGACCAGTGCGAGCGGCTCCCGGTTGCGCCAGACGAAATAAAGCACCAGAATGAGCAGCGCCAGGTCGCGGAACGCCACGTTCACGACGACCCCGTAAAAACCGGCGTGCATCAGCCGCTGCGCCGGGGCGGGCAGCAGCATGGCCGGCAGCACGAGAAAAAGGAAGACGGCGAGCTCGATCGTCTGGTGGCTTCGGCGCAGGGGCGAGCTGGGGAAACGGCCGTTCGCGCGAGGCCTCTCGCTGGGCAGGTCTGTCATGGGATGGCGGGCAGGGCGGTCGCGCCTGTCTCGGCTCTCCTTCCTCGGATGGCGGTTGGGGGCGATGGCCGCAGGTCCGCGTGGCGAAGCCGTTGGCCGAACCTGCGATCCCCATTATAATCGAACGAGGGCGGCCGCATCCGGTCGTCGGCGTGATGCCCGGCTCCGGCGGCGCCCGCGACCAGGAGCGACTATGCGCAACCCTCGCCCTTGGTGGCTCTATCTCATCGAATGCGCCGACGGCACCCTGTATGCCGGGATCGCCGTGGACGTGGCCGCGCGCTATGCCCGGCACGCCGAGGGCAAGGGCGCCCGGTACACGCGGGCGCATCCGCCGGTCCGCGTGGCGGCCATGTGGGCCTACCCGGACCGGTCGGCGGCTTCGAAGGCGGAGTATCGGCTGAAGCGGCTCACCGCCGCGCAGAAACGGCGAATCATCGCGGGCGAGGCCCCGGTGCCCGGGTGCGGACGGCGCGAGCCGGCGGATCGGTCGGCGGGACGGTGAGGGGGGAGTGGATTGACAGCTGTCTGATTTCATCGGATAATTCATACCCCTCGAGTCGTGGCGAATTAGCTCAGTGGTTAGAGCAGAGGAATCATAATCCTTTGGTCCGGGGTTCAAATCCCTGATTCGCCACCAAATCTCTTTCCTTTGCGCAGCCAGCCCGGAGGGCGCAGGATGGTCCTGCCGCTGCGCTTGTGCTATTCTCAGCGTAATGCGCAACGTCCTATTCTTCTTGGCAATCGCCCTATTCTGGGCAACGGCGGCCGTCGCCGGAAGGATTTTGCCCTCGGATGCCAAGGTCGGGGTCCTGACGCCGGCGCCTTATCCCTTCGTGGACATCGATCAGGTGCCGGTGAGAATGGCGCCGGGCGCGGTCATCTTCGATGCCTTCAATCGGTCCATCCTGCCCGTTTCGCTGCCGCCGCAGGCGAAGGTCTTTTATCGCCTGGATGCCCAAGGCCAGCTCCAGAAAGCGTGGATCATGACGCCCGCCGAGCAAGCGGCCTCGTCCTCGTCCGCCACCCCGTGAGTCCCGGCCCCGCATGAGCGCCGCAAAGAAGGTGTACATCAAGACATTCGGTTGCCAGATGAACGAGTATGATTCCGCGAGAATCGCCGATCTGCTGCGGGTGGCCGAACGCATGGAGCTCGCGCAATCGCCCGACGAGGCGGATCTCATCCTGTTCAACACCTGCTCGGTGCGGGAGAAGGCGCAAGAGAAGGTCTTCCATCATTTGGGGCGCTGGAAGGAACTCAAGAAGACCAAGCCGGATCTGCTCATCGCCGTGGGGGGCTGCGTCGCCAGCCAGGAGGGGGCGGCATTGGTCCGGCGGGCGCCGCATGTCGACCTCGTGTTCGGCCCGCAGACGCTGCATCGGCTGCCGCAGCTGATCCAACTGCGCAGGGCCACGGGCCGGCCGCAGGTCGACGTGTCATTCCCCGAAATCGAGAAATTCGACCATCTGCCCGCCGCCCGCATCGAGGGCGTCACGGCGTTCGTCTCGGTGATGGAAGGCTGCAGCAAGTATTGCACCTATTGCGTCGTGCCGTACACGCGCGGGGAAGAAGTCTCCCGGCCCGTGGGCGACGTGCTGGCCGAGGTGGCGGGGCTTGCCGCCGGGGGCGTCAGGGAAGTGACCTTGCTTGGCCAGAACGTCAACGCCTATCGCGGCCTGATGGACGACGGCGAGGCTGCCGACTTCGCGCTCCTGCTCACCTATGTCGCCCGAATCCCGGGGATCGAGCGCGTGCGCTACACCACATCGCATCCGGTGGAATTCACCCAGCGCCTGATCGATGCCTATGCGGCCCTGCCGAAGCTGGTGAGCCATCTGCACCTGCCGGTGCAAAGCGGGTCCGACCGGGTGCTCGCGGCGATGAAGCGCGGCTACAGCGTGCTGGAATACAAGTCCATTGTCCGCCGGTTGCGCGCGGTGCGCCCGGGGATGGCGATCTCGACCGATTTCATCGTCGGTTTCCCGGGCGAGAGCGACGCCGACTTCGAGGCGACCTTGCGGCTCGTCGCGGAGGTGGGCTTCGATGCCAGCTTCAGCTTCCTCTACAGCCCCCGTCCGGGCACGCCGGCGGCGGAGATGCCGGATAGCGTCCCGCACGCCGACAAGCAGGCGCGCCTGGAGCGCCTCCAAAGCGCGCTGGAGGCGGGCGCGCAGGCCATCAGCCGCGGCATGGTGGGCACCGTCCAGCGGGTGCTGGTCGACGGCCATGCCCGGAAGGACGCGCGGGAGCTCGCCGGGCGCACCGACAACAACCGGGTCGTGAACTTCCCCGGGGGCGAGGACCTGATCGGCCGGTTCGTCGAGGTTCGCATCACCGAGGCCATGCCGCATTCGCTGCGCGGGGAACTGGCCGGGGCGGGCGCCTGAGGTGGACGTCTCCTTCACGCCGGTGGACAATGCGCGGCTCGCCAACATGTGCGGCGCCCTGGACGAGAATCTGCGCCAGATCGAAGCGGCCTTCGACGTCGTCATCGCGCGCCGCGGCGAGACCTTCCTGATCAAGGGCAAGGCGGCGCAGGCGAAACTGGCGGCCGCCGCCTTGCGCTCGTTCTACGACAGGTCGGAGAACCCGCTGGGCGTCGAGGACATTCAGCTCGGGCTGGTGGAAGTGGGCAAGCGCCAGGAGTCGCCCTATGAGGAGCTTGCCACCCCGGTGCTGCTGACGCGCAAGTCCGACCTGCATGGGCGCACGCCGCGCCAGAAGCAGTACCTGCATCAGATCCAGGCGCATGACATCACCTTCGGCATCGGGCCGGCCGGCACCGGGAAGACCTATCTCGCCGTGGCCAGCGCCGTCGATGCCCTGGAGCGCGATCTCGTCAAGCGCATCGTGCTGGTGCGTCCGGCCGTCGAGGCGGGCGAGCGCCTCGGTTTCCTGCCGGGCGATCTGGCGCAGAAGGTCGATCCGTATCTGCGCCCGCTTTATGATGCGCTGTACGACCTCATGGGGTTCGAGAAGGTCGGAAGGCTCTTCGAGCGCGGCACCATCGAGATCGCCCCGCTCGCCTATATGCGCGGGCGCACGCTCAACCACTCCTTCATCATTCTCGACGAGGCGCAAAACACGACGCCCGAACAGATGAAGATGTTCCTGACCCGCATCGGCTTCGGCACGCGGGCGGTGATCACCGGCGATGTCACGCAAATCGACCTGGCCCGTGGCCAACTGAGCGGCCTCGTCGATGCGAGGGGCGTCCTGGAGGGGGTTCGCGGCATCGCCTTCACCTTCTTCAAGAGCGACGATGTCGTCCGTCACCCGCTCGTGTTGCAGATTGTGAACGCCTACGAGCGGCGGGATAGCCGTTCCTAGTCTCCCGGGCGGCGCGCCGCGTGACGGCGTGCGCCGGGAGAGACGGGGGCGGGCGCCGCGCGGGGACGTGGTAATCTAAAAATGATTGAGGGAGCGCTTTCGGTTTGACCGGGGCAACATGGACCCAGAGGATCGGCACGAGACATGGTCGCCGCAACGCGTAAGCCACGCCCGCGTGCGCCCGCGCGGCTTTCGTTGTCCGTCCAGTACGCCGCCGCGGCGCCCCCGGGGCAGGCTCCGACGCGGGCCCAGATTCGCCGCTGGGCGGGCGCGGCGCTGGGCGATTCGGCAGCCGTCACGGTCCGGATCGTAGCCGAGCCGGAAGGCCGCGAGCTCAATCGCCGGTTCCGCGGCAGGGACTACGCGACGAACGTGCTGACCTTCAGCCTGGAAGGAGCGGCTGCGCCCGAGTTTGCCCACTGCGCGGATATCGTGCTGTGCGCCCCGGTGGTGGAGCGCGAGGCCGACGAGCAGCACAAGCGCCTCGAGGCGCATTACGCCCACCTCGTGGTGCATGGCGTGCTGCACATGCAAGGCTATGATCACGAGACGGAAAGCGAGGCGGCGGTGATGGAGGCGCTCGAGTCTCAAATCGTCATGAAGCTGGGCTACCCTGATCCTTATGCCGCAGCGTGACCCTGGCGCCGCGAGTGGGGCGAGCAGCCCATGCGGCGCGTACGTACCGGAGGAAGCGAACCTTGATGGATGAGCCTGCGAAACCGGGTTGGCTGGAACGACTGGGTGCGCTATTGCTGCGTGAACCGGAGGACCGCAGCCAATTGATCGAGTTGTTGCACTCCGCCTATGAGCGCAACCTGCTGGATGCGGACGCCCTGAGCATGATCGAGGGCGTGATGCAGGTCTCCGAGATGCAGGTGAGGGAAATCATGATCCCGCGCTCGCAGATGGACATCATCGACATCAAGGATCCCCCCGAGAAATTCATTCCCTTCGTCATCGAGACGGCCCACTCGCGGTTCCCGGTGGTCGACGGGCAGAAGGACGACGTCATCGGCATCCTGCTCGCGAAGGACCTGCTGCGCTACTATGCCGGCGAGGAATTCAACGTGCGCGATATGCTGAGGCCTGCCATCTTCATCCCCGAATCCAAGCGTCTCAATGTTCTCCTGAAGGATTTCCGCTCGAACCGCAATCACATCGCGATCGTGGTCGACGAATACGGCGGGGTCGCGGGGCTCGTGACGATCGAGGACGTGCTCGAGCAGATCGTGGGCGAAATCGAAGACGAGTACGATTTCGACGAAGCGGAGGATAACATCATTCGCGACCGCAGCGGCCGCTACCGCGTCAAGGCGCTGACCGAGATCGAGGATTTGAACGAAGCGCTGGGCACGCAGTTCAGCCATGCCGACTACGATACCGTGGGCGGCCTGGTGGTCAGCAAGTTCGGACGCCTTCCCAAGCGCGGCGAGCAGGTGACCATTGACGCCCTCAGGTTCCAGGTGCTGCGCGCGGACAGCCGCAGGCTCCACACGCTTCTCGTCGAACGCCTCGCCGATCGCGAAGGCATGCTCCCCCCATTGGCCTGAACCGTGACGGCTCCCTCTCGCCGCGAAAGTGCCGTGCTCGCGGCCCCGCTCGCGCAGGTCCGAGATTCGATGAATCCCCCTGCCCTGGGCGCGACGGCGGCCCTGCGCCCGCTCGTGGTGAGCGGAGGCGCCGTGGTCGCGGGGTTGGCCGCGGTACTGGGCTTTGCTCCGCTGGACTGGTTTGCGGCCCCGATCGTGAGCATGGCATGGCTCCTGTGGGCCTGGGACCGCGCCGCAGGGCGGCGCGCAGCCGCCCGCCTCGGCTTCCTGTGGGGACTCGGTTTCTTCGGCGGGGGCGTGAGCTGGGTCTATGTGAGCCTGCACGAGTTCGGTGCGATGTCGCCCTGGCTCGCCGGGCTTGCGACCTTCATCTTCTGTGCATTCCTGGCCTTGTTTCCCGCGCTGGTCGGTTTCCTGCACGCGGGTTGCCGGCTGAAGGCCGTGCCCAGGGCGCTCGTTTTCACGCCTGCGGCCTGGGCACTCTCGGAATGGGTGCGCGGGTGGCTGTTCACGGGCTTTCCCTGGCTGGCGCTGGGGTACTCCCAGGTGCCGGACAGCCCGTTGCGCGCACTGGCCCCCGTCCTGGGGGTCTACGGCGTGTCGTGGGCGGTGGTCGCGAGCAGCGCGCTCGTGCGCTCGGCGGCCGCAGCGCGTGCGCGGTCCGCGCGCGCCGCCTGTCTGGTGGGGCTTGCCGTGCTGTGGCTTGCGGCGGGGGCGGCGATTCGCATCCCATGGACCCACCCGGCCGGCGCGCCCTTGACCATCAGCCTCCTGCAAGGCGACATGGGCGAGGACGTCAAGTGGAACCCGGACCATGTCGCCAGCACGCTGAGCACCTATGCGCGGCTCGTGGACGCGTCGCGCTCGCGTCTCATCGTCCTGCCCGAGACCGCTTTGCCGCTGTTCTACACGGACCTGCCGCGCGGCTACCTGGCGGCGCTCGCCCGCCATGCGAGGGCCTTGCACGGGGATATCCTGGCGGGCATTCCGGAAAGGGTCCCCGACGGGAACACCCAAGACTATTACAACAGCGTGTTCAGCCTCGGCAGCTCGCCTACGCAGGTCTACCGCAAATCGCACCTGGTGCCTTTTGGCGAATATATTCCGCTGAAATCCGTGTTCGGGTGGGTGATCCATCATCTCCTGCATATCCCCATGTCCGACTTCTCCCGCGGGCCGCGCGTGCAGAAGCCGCTTGCGGTCGCGGGACAGCGGGTGGCCGTGAACATCTGCTACGAGGACGCCTTCGGACGGGAAATCATCCGCCAGCTGCCCGCCGCCACGATGCTCGTCAACGTGAGCAACGATGCCTGGTTCGGCGATTCGGCGGCCCCGTATCAGCAGCTGCAGATCTCCCAGATGCGCGCGCTCGAGACCGGGCGCTACGAGGTGCAGGCCACCAATACCGGGGTGACGGCGATCGTCGACCCGCGCGGACGGGTCACCGCCGCACTGCCGCTGTTCAAGGTGGGGGCGCTCAACGGCGAGGTTCGAGGCTACGCCGGTCGTACCCCCTATGTGCGCTTCGGGGATCACGCGGTCGCGGGGCTGGCCGCAGGCGTCCTGGCCTTGAGCCTGGTCGGCGGCCGCAGGCGGCGTCCCGCCCGGTGAATCCCCTGCCCGCGGTTTCTCGGGCGCGCGCAATCGGTTAAAATGGGCGAACAATCGGGGTGAGTGCCGCGGCGGCCCCGATTTATTTTTGCCTCGGAAAGCCATGCTGACATTTCAGGAAATCATCTTAAAGCTGCAGTCCTATTGGGGCGAAAAGGGATGTGCCCTGCTGCAGCCCTACGACATGGAAGTCGGTGCCGGGACCTTCCATACCGCCACTTTCCTGCGCGCCCTGGGTCCCGAACCCTGGCGGGCCGCCTACGTGCAGCCTTCGCGGCGGCCGAAGGACGGCCGCTACGGCGACAATCCCAACCGCCTTCAGCATTACTACCAGTTCCAGGTCGTCCTCAAGCCCTCCCCCGACGCCATCCAGGAGCTCTACCTGGATTCGCTGCGCGCGCTCGGGATCGATACCCGTGTCCATGACATCCGCTTCGTCGAGGACGACTGGGAATCGCCCACCCTCGGGGCGTGGGGGCTGGGGTGGGAAGTGTGGCTCGACGGGATGGAAGTGACGCAGTTTACGTACTTTCAGGAAGTGGGCGGGCTCCGGTGCAAGCCCGTGCTCGGGGAGATCACCTACGGGCTCGAGCGCCTGGCGATGTATCTTCAGGGGGTCGAGAACGTGTTTGACCTCGTCTGGACGCCGGGCATCACCTATCGAGACGTCTATCATCAGAACGAGGTCGAGCAGTCCCGCTACAATTTCGAGCACAGCAATGTGAACTGGCTGCTTGAGCAGTTCAACGCCCTCGAAGCCGAAGCCAAGCGGCTGCTGGAACTGGCGCTCCCGCTGCCGGGGTTCGAGATGGTGATGCGCTGTTCCCATACCTTCAATCTCCTGGATGCCCGCGGCGCCATTTCGGTGACCGAGCGCGCCGCCTACATCGCGCGGGTGCGCGCGCTGGCCCGGTCGGTGGCGCAAAGCTACCTCGCCTCCCGCGAGGCGCTGGGCTTTCCTATGCTCGCGCGGCAGCACGCGCCGTCCTAACTCGCCGAAAGACGCTCCATGGCCGATAGCCTCCTGATCGAACTCCTGACCGAGGAATTGCCGCCCAAGTCGCTTGCCCGCCTGTCCGAGGCCTTTCACCGAAACCTCGTCGCGGGGCTGCGGAAGGAAGGCTTCCTGGCCGGCGAGGCGCGGACCCGTGCCTTTGCCACGCCGCGCCGTCTGGCCGTGTGGGTCGAACAGGTGCTGGATCGCCAACCGGACCGCCTGGTTGAGCGCAAGGGACCGGCGGTGGCCGCGGGCTTCGATGCGGCCGGCAACCTTACCCCCGCCCTGGCGGGATTCGCGCGCTCGTGCGGCGTGGAGGTGGACGGCCTGGGACGCGAGCGCGACGCCAAGGGCGAATACTTCGTTTTCCGCACGCAAAAGCCGGGCGAACCGCTGCACGATCACCTGGCGCGGCTCGTCGAAGCGGCGCTCAAGGCGCTGCCGGTGCAGAAGCTGATGCGCTGGGGCGAGCGCGAGGTCGAATTCGTGCGGCCGGTCCACGGGCTCGTGATGCTCCACGGCCGCCGTCTGGTGCCGGGCACGGTCTTGGGGGTGGCGTCGCGCGCGACCACCTGCGGGCACCGCTTCCTGACCGCCGGCCCGATCCCCATCCCCCATGGCGACCAGTACGAGCAGATCCTGCAGGCGCAAGGGCGGGTGCTGGCGGATTTCCAGGCGCGGCGCGAGGAGATCGAGCGCCGCCTGGTGGCGGCGGCGCATCCGTCCGCGCTGGACGATCCCGCCGATCTCATCACCGAAGTCACGGCGCTGGTGGAATATCCGGCCATCTATGAGGGGCGCTTCAGCCCGGACTTCCTGAGCGTTCCCCAGGAATGTCTTTCGCTGTCCATGAAAAGCCACCAGAAGTATTTCCCGCTCAAGGATGCCGCCGGCCGGCTCGAGCCGCGCTTTCTCATGGTGAGCAATCTCCCCACGGACCAGCCGGCCGAGATCATCCATGGCAACGAGCGCGTCTTGCGCGCGCGCCTGTCGGACGCCAAATTCTTCTTCGATCAGGACCGCAAACAACCCCTTGAGGCGCGGGTCGAGCGCCTGGGGGATGTGGTCTATCACAACAAGCTCGGCACCCAGCTCGAGCGGGTGCGCCGGATAGCCAAGCTTGCGGGGGAGATCGCCTTGGCCCTGGGGGCCGACGCCGAGGCCGCCTCGCGGGCCGCATGGCTGTGCAAGGCGGACCTCTTGACCGACATGGTCGGCGAGTTCCCCGAGCTGCAGGGCGTGATGGGCGCCTACTACGCGCGCCATGACGGCGAACCCGAAACCGTGGCGCGGGCCATCGAAGGCCATTACCATCCGCGCTTCGCAGGCGATACCCTGCCGGCGGACGACGTGAGCGCCAGCCTCGCGCTGGCGGACAAGCTGGACACCCTGGTCGGCATCTTCGGGGTCGGGCTCGTGCCCACCGGGGACCGAGACCCGTTCGCCCTGCGCCGGCATGCGCTGGGGGTGCTGCGCATCCTGGTCGAGACGCCGCTCCCGCTCGATCTCGTCCAGTGGCTCACGGCCGCCTCGGCGCAGTTCGCCGACCAGACGCTCAATGATGGGGTGGTGGTCGACCTCCACGACTTCATTCTGGAGCGCCTCAGATATTGGTTGCGCGAACAAGGCTTCGAACCCGACGAGGTGGAGGCCGTGGTGGCCCAGCGGCCCACGCGCGTCGACCGCGTGGGCGCGCGATTGCAGGCGGTCCGAAGCTTCAAGGGCCTGCCCGAGGCGCAGGCGCTTGCCGCGGCCCACAAGCGCATCCACAATATATTGAAGAAGGCGCCGCCGCCCGTCGGGCAGCCGGACGTGGCGCTTCTTGAGGCCGGGGCCGAGCGCGCCTTGTTTGACACCGTGAACACCCTGTCGCCGAGGGTGCGTTCTCTGGTGGAGAATGAAGACTACGAGGGCGCGCTCAAGGCGTTGGCCGGGGTGCGCGCGCAGGTGGACGCGTTTTTCGAGGACGTGCTGGTGATGGCGGACGACGAAGCCGTTCGCCATAACCGGCTGGCGCTCCTGGCCTGGCTGGGAGAACTCATGAACCAGGTCGCGGACCTCTCCAGGCTCGCGGTCTGAGCGCAAGGCTGCGCCGATCGCGGCGCGGGCAGCGCAAGGGGTGGGGCAAGCTGATGAGACTCGTGATTCTCGACCGTGACGGCGTGATCAACTTCGACAGCGCCAAGTTCATCAAGAGCCCGGATGAGTGGAAGCCGATCCCGGGCAGTCTCGAAGCCATCGGTCGGCTCAACCAGGCCGGGTTCCGGGTGGTGGTCGCGACCAATCAGTCGGGCGTCGGACGGGGCTTGTTCGACATGGCGACGCTCAACGCCATTCACGATAAGATGCACAAGGCGCTGGCCGCCCACGGCGGGCGCATCGACGCGTTGTTCTACTGCCCGCATGCGGCCGATTCCGACTGCGGGTGCCGCAAGCCCAAGCCGGGGATGTACAACGAAATCGCGAGCCGGTACAACATGGATCTCGCCGGCGTGCCGGCGATCGGCGACTCGCTGCGTGACCTTGAAGCGGCCGACGCCGTGGGCGCGCAGCCGATTCTGGTGACCACGGGCAAGGGCGAGCAGACCTTCGCGCAAGGCAACCTCCCGGCCCGGACGCTGGTGTTTGCCAGCCTGCAAGAGGCGGCGGAGCATCTCATCGGCGCGGCCGCCGCATGATCGTGTTGCGCTCGGCGCTTTTTGCGCTCTGCATGGTGGTGGTGACGCCCATCTACGCCGTCGTCGCGACCCTCACGTTTCCGTTTCCCCCCATGGTGCGCTACCGCGTCATTTCGGGCTGGGCCAAGACGATGATCGCACTGCTGCGGCTGCTGTGCAGGACGGACTATCGCGTCCTGGGCGTGGAGAACGTGCCGGCCGGCGCCGCCGTCATTGCCTCCAAGCACCAATCGGCCTGGGAGACGCTCGCCTTTCAGTGCATTTTTCCGCCGCAGGTATGGGTCCTCAAGCGCGAGCTGCTGCGGATTCCGTTTTTCGGATGGGGGCTTGCCATGCTCAGCCCGATCGCCATCAACCGCCGCGACGGCCGCGGCGCGCTCAAGGAAATCGCGGCGCAAGGCGTTGACCGGCTCCGGCGGGGTTTTTGGGTCGTCATCTTCCCGGAGGGCACGCGGATGCTGCCCGGCACCCGAGGCAAGTACGGGATCGGGGCGGCGCATCTGGCGATCCATGCCGGCGTGCCGGTCGTGCCGGTCGCCCATAATGCCGGCGAATTCTGGGGCAAGAACGGCTTTCTCAAGCGGCCCGGGACCGTCACGGTGAGCATCGGTCCCCCGATCGACCCGAACGGCGTGAGCGCATCGGAACTCACCCGGCGGATCGAGGCATGGATCGAAGCGGAAGTGAGCAGGCTGCCTCATGCGAAGGCCGCCGGCCGCCCGCAGCCGCAGGTCCCATGAAGCCGCGGGCCCTGCGGCTGCGGCGCACCATCGTCCTGGCGGGGCAGGAAACGGACTACACCGCCCGTGTCTGCGCGCGTTCGCGCAACATTCGCCTGACCGTGAGCGCGCGCGGCCTTGCGGTCAGCATGCCCCGCGGGGTGCCGCAGACGCGAGTCGAGGCGGTCCTGCTGGAAAAAAGCGCGTGGATACTGAAGCACCTTGCGGCCGTCGCCGCGCGCCAGCCGACCCCGATCGACTGGCGGGAGGGCGCGCGCCTGCCCTACCGCGGATGCGAGCTTCGCCTGTCTTTCGCGCCCCTCGTTCATGTCCCGCAGCCGGTGCTGGTGGACGGCGAGTTGCGCGTGGGCAGGGCCGCGCAGGGCGACGCTCGCGACATCGAGCAGGCCGTCGTGCGCTGGTATCGTGCGCAGGCGCATGCGTGCTTTGCCGAACGCGTCGCGATTTACAGCGACCGGCTGGGCGTCTTGCGCCCCCGCGTCCTGCTGTCCAACGCAAGGACCCGCTGGGGCAGCTGCAACGCGCGCAGGGAGGTGCGCCTCAACTGGCGACTCATCATGGCGCCGCAGGAGCAGCTGGATTATGTGGTGGCCCACGAGCTCGCCCATCTCCTCGAGATGAACCACTCTCCGGCTTTCTGGGCGCTCGTGGGGCGGATCTTCCCGGACTATGCGCGGGTGCGCAAGGCCTTGCGGTTAAGCGCTCCCCGCTACGGGATCGTCTGAGCCCGTGGCGCGCCGTTGGGCGGCGCAGGCCTGCCGCCGATGGCGAGGTTCAGGCGTGGCCGGTTTCCCGCCGGATTGACGCTGACGACCATCCCCATGGGGCGCGGCTGCATGCCTTGCGGATTCCTCCGGCGTCGTGCCGGGGGTCGGTAGCCGCCGCTGGGGGGGCGCGCAGGCTCAACGGGTGGGCGCGGCGTGTGCGCTGAGATGATTCGTCGCCCGCACGAACGCCTCTACCGACAGGTTTTCTGCCCGGAGTTGCGGATCGATGCCGAGGCGGGTCAGATCCTCCGGGCCCAGATAGCCTTTCAGGGTATTGCGCAGCGTCTTGCGTCTCTGGCTGAAGGCCGCCGCGACCAGGGTGGCGAACAGCCGCTCGTCCTTCGCCGGATAGGGCGGGCGCGCGAAGGGGGTGAGGCGGACGACGGCGGAATCCACCTTGGGGGGCGGGCGGAAGGCCTCGGGGGGGACGTCGAAGAGCTTTTCGATCGAGAAGCGGTATTGCAGCATGACGCTCAGGCGTCCGTAGTCGCTGGTGCCGGGGTCCGCCGCCATGCGATCCACGACTTCCTTCTGCAGCATGACGTGGATGTCGATGATCGCGTCCGCGAAGCGGGCCAGATGAAAGAGCAGCGGCGTCGAGATGTTGTAGGGCAGGTTCCCCACCACCCGGAATCGCGCGCCGATGCGCGAGAAATCGAACGTCAGCGCGTCGGCGGCATGCACGACGAGACGCTCGGCGGGAAATTCGCGGCCCAGCCGCGCGACGATGTCGCGGTCGAGCTCGACCGCATGGAGGCGCTTCAGCGTCTGCAGGAGCGGGCGCGTGAGGGCGCCCAGGCCGGGACCGATCTCGACCATGCAGTCGCCGGAAGCAGGCCCGATCGCCGCGACCAGACGGGCGATGATTTCGGCATCGGTCAGGAAATGCTGCCCGAATCGCCGCCGCGGTGTATGGGCAGGCATGGTTAGCCGGCGGCCCTGGCGAGCCCGATGGCGAGTTCGATCGCCGCCGCGAGGCTGCCCTCGTCGATGCGCCCGGTTCCGGCGAGGTCCAGGGCCGTGCCGTGGTCGACCGAGGTGCGGATGAGGGGAAGCCCGAGAGTGACATTCACGCCGTGGCCGAAGGCGGCGTATTTGAGCACGGGCAGTCCCTGGTCATGGTACATGGCAAGCACTGCGTCGCATCCGGCGAGGTGCTTCTGGGTGAACAGCGTGTCGGCCGGCAACGGGCCCCGCAGGTCCAGGCCTTGGCCCCGCAGGCGCGCGAGGGCGGGTGCGATGACCTCGATCTCTTCCCGCCCGAGGTGCCCGGATTCCCCGGCGTGCGGGTTGAGCCCGGCCACCAGGATGCGCGGGCGGGGGATCCCGAATCGGCCGACCAGCGCCTCATGGAGGATGGTGGCCGTACGCACGAGGCCGTCCTCGGTGATGGCCGATGCGATGTCCTTGACCGCGAGATGGGTGGTGGCGAGCGCCACCCGAAGGCCGCCGCCGACGAGCATCATGACCACGTCGGAGGTCCCGGTCTGCTCGGCGAGAAACTCGGTATGGCCGGTGAACGCGATGCCCGCGTCGTTGATGATGCCCTTGTGCACCGGGGCCGTGACCATGGCGGCACACGCGCCGCCCAGGCAGCTTTGGGCGGCGCGCTCCAGGGTGTTGAGGACATAGCGGCTGTTGCGCGCATCGAGGCGGCCCGGGGTCGCCGGCACCGCGAGGGGTTCGGGGAGGAGGTCCAGGACGCCCGGAGTGGACGGGGTGGGGCGTTGCGGATCGAACGGCTTGAGCGCGAGCGGCACCCCAAGGCGCTCGGCGCGCGCCGCCAGGAGGTCGCGATCGGCGACGGCGACGAGCGGAACGGGCCATGCCTTCTGGGCCGCGAGGACCAGGAGATCGGGCCCGATGCCCGCCGGCTCGCCGGCGGTCAGCGCGATCGGGCGAGGCGGATGTCGATCCTGCATGCGGGGCTTGGCGCTGGCCGGTGGCGCGGCGCGCTCATTCGCCCGCCAGGCGGATCTTGACGTAGGCCTGGTCGCGCAGCTCGCGCACGAACTCCTCGTAGGCCTCGTCCGCCTTGCGGGCACGAATGGCTTCGCGCGCGAGATCGCGCTTGCGTTGCGCCGTCACGTCCACCTTTCGCCGGCCGAGTACCTGGATCAAGTGCCAGCCGAATTGGGTGTGGACCGGATTGCTGATCTCGCCCGGCTTGAGCGCGTTCATCGCGCTCTCGAAATCGGGCACCGTCTCGCCCGGGGAGACCCACCCCAGATCGCCCCCGTTGGCCGCGCTGCCGTCTTGCGAATACTGCCGCGCGAGGGTCGAGAAATGCTCGCCGTGCGCGATGCGCGCCTTGAGCTGCAGCAGCTTGGCCTTGGCCTGGGCGCTCGAGAGCAGCGCGTCGGGGCGAAGCAGGATCTGGCGCACGTGCGTCTCTTCGACGAAGGTGGGCGCATCGGCCCCGCGCTCCCCGAGGAGCTTGATGATGTTGAAGCCGTTGGGTCCGCGCAGCAGACCGCTGATGTCCCCGGGATGCATGGTCTTGAGGGCGGCCAGATAGAACTCGGGCAGTTGCGCGGCCGAGCGCCACCCGAGCTGTCCGCCCTGCATGGCGTTCGGCGCGTCCGAGAAGGATGCGGAAACCTGCCCGAAATCCGTGCCCTGGCGCAGTTCGTCGAGGGCGGCCTGAGCCTTCGCGCGGTGGCGAGCGATCTGCGCCGGGCTCGCGTTTTCCGGCACGAACACGATGATGTTGTCCAGGTTGTACTGCATATCCCCGCCGGAGGCGGCCTGCTTGCGCAGGAAATTGTCGATTTCCGCGTCGGAGACGACGACGCGGCTATCCACGTCGCGCTCCTTCAGGCGTCCGATGATCATCTCGTTCTGGATTTCCTTGCGAAACGACGTCCAGTCGACCCCCTGCCCCTTCAGCGCCGCCTGAAACTGGGCGGTGCTCATGTGGTTGCGCGCGGCGATGCGGCCGATGGCGCTGTCGAGCTCGCTGCCATCGACGTGGATGCCGGAGCGCTTGGCGAATTCGAGCTGCACCGTGTCGTTGATCATCCGCTGCAAGATCTGCCGTTCCAGGACGTCGTGCGGCGGCAGCGGCGTCCCGCGCGCCTCCAGCTGCTTGGAAATGAGCGTCACCTGGTCGTCGAGCTGGACCTGGGTGATGACGCTGTTGTCGACCACCGCCACGATGCGGTCGATGGGGACGACTGCCGGCGCGGGGCTCGCGGCGGCGCGCACCGTCCCGGCGAGCAGGAAGAGCGCGCCGGCCAGGAGAACCGTTCCGAGGAAAGGGCCCGCATTCGGGCGGCAGATGTGCTTAGTCATTTGTCTTGGCGTAGCCTGCGATGTTGCTGCGTAGGACGTCGAGGGGATTCTCGCCGATGCTCAGGCCGTTGAGCTCCAGTTGCACGAAGAACGAATTGCTCGCCTGCGAGGTGGTCGTCTGGATATGATTCGCAACGAGCCGCAAGGCCCAGCAGCCGCCATTATACTCGATGCCGGCGAGGCCTTCCAAAAGTCTTGCGCCGAGGAAGTCGTAGTTCCAGCGCATGAGGCCGGTGATCCGGCGGGTGATGGGCCATTCGCTGGAAACGTCGATCATCCGCATGGCGGGCGTCGGCAACAGGGTCGCGGCGCTGTACCGGTAGTCGAAGTTGATGACGCGCCCCGGCGCCGGGGTGAAGTGCGTCCCGATGTCGTATTGCGCGGTCCCCCGGACCTGGGGGTTGTATTCCCACAGTCCATAAAGGTTCCACATGGTCGTGATCGGGCCGCTGACTTCCGAGAGGACGTCGGAGGTATGGCGCGTGCGCAACGGGATGCCGGGAAGACCCACCTGCTGGTTCTTGAAATAGAAGATCTGCCCGACGGACGCGCGCAGCCGCTCGATTCCGGTCGCGCGCTCGAGGAAGCGGGAGGTGAGGCCGGCCGTGACCTGGTTGGCATCGTTGATGCGGTCGTAGCCGGTGAACTGGTTGTCCGAAAACATCTGGACGAAATTGAAGTCGGCCGCCGTGGTGTCGAACAGCGGGATGTTGTCCTGGTTGTGGTAGGGGACATAGAGGTAATAGAGCCGGGGTTCCAGGGTCTGCACATACCGGGTGCCCCGGAAACTGGTGTCGCGCTCGAACGTTACCCCGCTGTCGACGCTCAAGATGGGCACCGCGAAGTGGGCGTCAGGCAGCGGCGACGTCGTCCGGTTGAGCGCGTAATCGCTGGCCCACAGGCCGATCTTCGGGGTGACATAGGCGAAGCTGTTTTCCAGGGGCAGGCTCACGCTCGGATTGACGACGAGGCGCTGCCCGCTGGGCAGGGTGGGGTGTACGAAATTGTCGTATTGGGCGGTGAAGGCGAACGTCGTCCCGAACGGGCCATTGTAGTCGGTGCCCCCGAGCGCAAGCTGGGGGGCGGTGGTGTAGGGCGGCACCACCGGCGCGTTGGGCAGCTGCAGCGTCTGGTAGCG
Source organism: Pseudomonadota bacterium (assembly GCA_021788645.1). Taxonomy (GTDB): domain Bacteria; phylum Pseudomonadota; class Gammaproteobacteria; order Burkholderiales; family JAKAFK01; genus JAKAFK01. Next base: position 52,297 of record JAJYKK010000008.1, on the reverse strand, counting down.
CTGGAACAGGCCCGAGAAGCTCCACCAGCCGCCGCCCGTGTAAACCACCGAGGCCGCCTGCGGCAGCGTGACCGTCGCGATGTTGGCGAGGTTGGTGCTCAAGTCGGTGAAGTAGGTGGCGTCCGACACCTTCTCCGCATTGATGTAAGCCGCCCAGCCGGGCGCCAGCGTCTGCGTGTGCTGGAAGTCCAGGAGGTAGCGGGTGGTACCCGTGATCCGGTCGTTCGGCAGGACCTGGCCTTCGAAAACGCCGGAATACGTGGGCTCCAGGTAGCGGAACTGGTCGCCCAGCAGCAGCCCGCGCTTCGCCATGATGGTGGGCGTGAGCGTGTCGTCGAAGTTGGGCGCGATGTTGAAGTAGTACGGCGTCGTGATCTGGGCGCCATTATTGCCCGAGGTGCCGAGGCTGGGCGTCAGGAAGCCGGACTTGCGCGCCCGGCTCAAGGGAAAGGTGAACCACGGGACGTACAGGATGGGCACGCCCTTGAAGTCGATGTAGCCGTTGTATGCCGTGCCGACCTGGGTGGTACGGTCGAGGTCGAGGTCGCTGACATGGAGGAACCAGTCATTGTTGCCCACCGGGCATGTCGTGTAGCTGCCCTTCTCCACCCGATAGCGGCCTTGGCCCTTGAACAGCAGGCGCGTTCCCTGGCCGCGCCCATGGGTCGGTCCCCACAGGTAGGTGGGCAGGTCCATGAAGCCCTGGTTGGTGTCGAGCTTGAGATTGAGCAAGGGCCCGAACACGCTTGCGTTCTCTTCGTACAGCCGGACATGGCCTTCGGCCACGACGCGATCCTGGGCCTGGAAAAACGTCAGCTTGTCGGCAAACAGGGCGCGCGCGCCCTGATGCACCGCAACCTTCCCGATCGCCTGCATCTGCACGCCCTGGATGCCGCGCAACCGGTCGGCTTGGAGGGTGATCGTCTGCGGGCCGGCGGGGGCGGCGGGGGCCAGGGGTGGCGCGGGCGGGCCGGGCGCCTTCGTCGTCGGGGACGCCGTTCCCGCCGCCGGGGCGGGAGCAGGCGGCCGGGCCGGCGGCGGGGAGGCCCCGAGCAGCGCGGGATCGACTTGAAGCGGCGGCAGGCCGGTTCCTGCAAGCGCGCCGGTCGGGACCAGGCAGGCGATCGCCCAGGCGATGGGGTGTAGACGTAGGGGGCGCATTATGGTTTGGTTGTTCGCGGGACGTGATAAAATCGCACACTTCGACCTTTTAGGCAACGCGAGCACACTTGGACCGTTCGGAACTCCTGGGGAACTGGCTGCGCGACCGGTTCGGCGATGACGTCTCCGGCCTCGTGCCGGCCTCGAGCGATGCAAGCTTCCGGCGCTATTTCCGGGTCGCGCAAGGCGACCGGACCCTGATCGTCATGGACGCCCCCCCGGAGCACGAGGACTGCCGGCCGTTCGTGCACGTGGCAAGGGTTTTCCGGGACGCGGGCGTCGCGGTGCCGGACGTGCTGGCCGCGGATCTCGAGCAGGGCTTCCTCGTGCTCACGGACCTGGGCGATGCCACCTATCTCTCGGTGCTCACCGAAGGCAACGCCGATGCGCTATACGGCGATGCCATCGATGCGCTGATCCGCATCCAGCGCCACAGCCGGCCCGGCGTATTGCCGGACTACGATGAGCCCCTCCTGAGGCGGGAGCTCGATCTTTTTCCGGCGTGGTTCGTGGACCGGCACCTGCGCGCGCTTCTCGCCCCGGAGGAGCGCGCGGCGCTCGAGCAGGGCTTCCGGCGCATCGTGCGCAACGCGCTCGCGCAGCCGCAAGCCTACGTGCACCGGGACTATCATTCGAGGAATCTCATGGTGAGCGAGCCCAATCCCGGCATCCTGGACTTCCAGGATGCGGTATTCGGACCGATCACCTATGATCTGGTCTCGCTATTCAAGGATGCCTACATCGAATGGGAGGAGGCGCGGGTGCGCGAATGGACGGCCCGCTACTGGGAACGGGCGCGGTCCGCCGGATTGCCGGTGCAGGCGGATTTCGGCGAATTCTATCGGGACTTCGAGTGGATGGGCGTGCAGCGCCACCTCAAGGTGCTGGGCATCTTCGCGCGGCTTTACCATCGGGATGGCAAGAGCGGATATCTGAAAGACATGCCGCCGGTGAGGCGGGGCGTGTTGGCCACGTGCCGACGCTATCCCGAGCTGTCGTTCATGGTTCGGCTCCTGGAGCGGCTGGAGGCGTCGACCGCCCAGGACGTTCCCCCGGCTGCGGGCGGCGGCGCGGCATGAAGGCGATGATTCTTGCGGCCGGGCGGGGCGAGCGCATGCGCCCCTTGACCGACCGCGTGCCCAAGCCCCTCCTTCGGGTGGGCGGCAAATCCCTCATCGAGTGGAACATCGAGCGCCTGCGCGCGGCGGGCTTTACCGACATCGTCATCAACCATGCCCATCTGGGCGCGGCGATCGAGGCGGCCTTGGGAAATGGCAGCCGCCTCGGCGTGAGACTCGCCTACTCGGCGGAGGGGCATGCGCTGGAAACGGCGGGGGGCATCGCCAAGGCCTTGCCGCTGCTCGGCAGTGGCCCCTTCGCGGTGGTGAACGGCGATGTCTTCTGCGATTTCGATTTTGCGCGGCTGTTGCCCAGGCTGGAGGCGATGGCGCATTCCCCGCTGGCTGCGCACCTCGTCCTCGTCGACAATCCGCCGCACCATCCGCAGGGGGACTTTGCCCTGTCGGGCCCCCGGGTGATGCTCGGCGGCGCCCCGATGCTGACCTTCAGCGGGATCGGGGCCTACCGTCCCGAGCTTTTCGCGGGCGTGACACCGGGCCAGAAGGCCCAGCTGGCGCCCTTGCTGCGCGAGGCGATCGGTCGCGGCGCGGTCACGGGCGAGCATTGGGGCGGCCAATGGGTGGACGTGGGCACCCCGGAAAGGCTCGCCGCGCTCGACCGCCTGCTGCGCGCGGGCGATGCGCTCGCTTCGGGCGGATAGCCTGCCTTGGAGGCCGAGGACGTCAGGCGGGCCTTGGCGCTCGACCGGGCATGGGTCGAGCGGTTGCATGCGGGCTGGCTGAGCCTGATGGATCTGGCCGTTTTCGGCGATCTGCGCTCGTCGAGGCTGGGCGCCATGGGGCGCATCCGCAAGCGCGTCCTCGACGTGGGGGAGAAGCTGCGCGCGCTCACGGGAAGCCGGGAATGGCTTACGCGCCCGCGCGAGCGGCTCAAGCATGCCCTCGCGTCTTCGTATACGCTCAAAGAGTCCCTGTCGCAATTGGATCGTGCGGCGGGCGAGGCCGATGGGGGCGCCGCGCTTGCCGTGTTCCGGCAGCGCCTGGGGGCGCTGCAGGACGATATCGCCGGGCCGCTGGCAGGGCTGGAGCAGGCCTGGGCGGCTCTGCTGGACGCACAGTATTTCGAGGAAGACGAGCCGGATTGACGGCGAGCGGCGAGACCGATACCGATGACCGACATGACAGTTTATGCGCAAAGGCGAGCGCGGCTCGCCGCCATCATGGGGCGAGGCGTGGCGGTGATTCCGACCGCCCCCGAGCGGGTGCGCAACCGGGATGCGCACTATCCCTACCGTTACGACAGCTATTTTCATTACCTGACCGGCTTCGACGAGCCGGAGGCCGTCCTGGTGCTCGTGGCGGGCGGGTCGCCCCAGAGCATCCTGCTGTGCCGCGACAAGGATCCCGAGCGGGAGGTCTGGGACGGCTACCGACACGGCCCGGCGGCGGCGCGCGAGCGCTTTGGCGTCGACGAGGCCTATTCGGTGCGCGAACTGGATGCGCGGGGACCCCAATGGCTGGCCGATCAACCGGCGTTGTTCTTTGCCATCGGCGCCGATGCTGCCTGGGACGCGCGGGTGCTGGGCTGGCTCAATGCCGTGCGCGGGCACTCGCGCGCAGGGGTCGCGGCCCCCTCGGAGATCCGCGACGTGCGGGTGGCGCTCGACGAGATGCGGCTCGTGAAGGGCCCGGAGGAGTTGGCTGTCATGCGCCGTGCCGCCGAAATCTCAGGCGGCGCGCACATCCGCGCCATGAAGGCCGTCCGTCCGGGCCGCTGGGAGCACGAAATCGAGGCGGAGCTCCTGCACGAGTTCCGGCGGCACGGCGCGCAGGCGCCGGCCTACACGCCGATCGTCGCCGGGGGGGCGCATGCCTGCGTTTTGCATTATGTCGCCAACAATGGCGCGTTGCAGGACGGGGATTGCCTGCTGATCGATGCCGGCTGCGAACTCGATGGCTACGCCTCGGACATCACCCGCACGCTGCCCGTCAGCGGGCGGTTCAACGCCGCGCAGGGCGATGTCTACGCGATGGTGCTCGCGGCGCAGGCGGCGGCGATGGGCGAGATTCGCCCCGGCAATGGGTGGGATGCGCCCCATCAGGCGGCGGTGCGCGTCATCGCGCAGGGGCTCATCGACCTGGGGCTTTTGCGCGGCACGCGCGATGGCGTCATCGAATCGGGCGAGTACAAGCGCTTCTACATGCACCGCACGGGCCATTGGCTGGGGCGCGATGTGCACGACGTGGGGGACTACAAGGTGGGCGGGCAATGGCGCGAGCTGGTCCCGGGCATGGTGCTCACCGTCGAGCCGGGCTGCTACATCGCAGCGGCGCCCGATGTGCCCGAGGCCTTCTGGAACATCGGCATCCGCATCGAGGATGACGTCGTCGTGACGCCGACCGCGCATGAAGTGCTGACCCATCAGGCGCCCAAGCGGGCGAGCGAGATCGAGGCCCTGATGCGCGATGGCTGAGCAGGCGGATGTCGTCATCATCGGGGGCGGCCCCGTCGGTGCGGCGACGGCACTGGCGCTGGCCAAGGGGGCGGGCGGCGGCCGTCGGGCTGCGGTGAGGGTGCTCGAGGAAAGAAGCCCAAGGGCCGGCCAGGCGGATCCGCGGGCGCTGGCTTTGTCCTATGGCAGCCGCCTGATGCTCGAACGCCTCGGGATCTGGGCGAGGCTTTCCGCCGCCACGCCCATCACGGAGATTCATGTCTCGCAGAAGGGCAGCCTTGGGCGTGCGCGCATGCGTGCCGTGGAGGAAGGCCTGCCCGCGCTGGGCTATGTGGTCGACTATGCCGATCTCGATGGCGCCCTGCATGAGGCGTTGCGCGCCGAAGGCGTGCCCGTGGCGTGGGGAAGCCGCGTGACCGGTTTCCGGGCGACAGGGACCGAGGTCTCCTTGGATACCGTGTCGGCCACGGATTCTGGGAGCCTGACGGCGCGGCTCGTGGCGATTGCCGACGGCGGGCGCGGCTGCGTGCCGCCCGAGGCCGCGCCTGCCAGGATACGCGATTATGGGCAGGCGGCGGTGGTGGCGACCGTGCGCACGCAGCGTCCGCACGCTCAGGTGGCCTACGAGCGCTTCGCGGCGAGCGGTCCGGTGGCCCTGCTGCCTTGGCAGGACCGCGTCTCGCTGGTGTGGACCGCGTCGCCGACGCGTGCGCAAGCGCTGATGGCCATGGCGGCGCCGGCTTTTCTGGATGCGCTGCAAGACCATTTCGGCGACCGTCTCGGCCGTTTCCTGGAGGTCGGTCCGCGCGCCAGCTTTCCCTTGAGCCTCAAGACGGTTCGGCCGGTGACCGGGGTGCGCACGGTGGCGCTGGGCAATGCGGCGCAGACCCTGCATCCGGTGGCCGGCCAGGGATTCAACTTGGGCCTGCGCGATGCCTGGGATCTTGCGGGGGAAATCCTTGCGAGCCCGCCTGATGCGCTGGGAACCGCCCCGATGCTGGCGCGCTATGCGGCGCGCCGCCGGCTCGACACGGCCGGGGGCATCTTTTTCACGGACGCCCTGGTGCGCTTCTTCTCCAGCGATCCGGGCGCGATCGGTCATGGGCGGGGCCTGCTGCTCAGCGTCCTGGATGGCTTGCCGCCGGTCAAGCACTTCGTCGCCCGCCGCATGATGTTCGGCGCGCGGGGATTCTGAGGGGACGATGGATTTCGACGTGATCGTGGTGGGCGGGGGGCTGGTGGGTTCGGCCTTTGCCGCCGCCCTGCAGGACAGCGGCTTCGACGTGGCGCTGGTGGAGGCGCAGCCGCCGCAGCCGCCGTCGACGCAGGACTGGGACGTCAGGGTCTACGCCATTAGCCCGGGGAACCAGGCGTTCCTCGCCCGCCTCGGCGCGTGGACGCGAGTGCCGGACACGCGCGTGGCGCCGGTGCAGGGGATGGACGTGCGTGGTGACGGCGGCGGCCGGCTTCGTTTCGATGCCCTGGGCGCGGGGTTGCCCGAACTGGCGTTTATTCTCGAGGGGGGCCAATTGGGTCATGCGCTCTGGCGCGGCCTCGAGCAGCAGAGCAACCTGACGCGCCTTGGCGGGGCCAGGCCCCAGGCGCTGCGCTTCGAGGACGCCCACGCGACGATCGCGTTCTCCGACGGGCGGCATCTCACCGCGCGGCTCATCGTGGGCGCCGATGGCGCGCGTTCCTGGGTGCGCGCGGCGGCGGGCATCGCGGCGGAGCCGCGCGCGTATGGCCAGCTGGGCGTGGTGGCGAATTTCGAGACGGAGAAGCCGCACGGCCATCTCGCCCGGCAATGGTTCCGCGGGGACGGGATCCTCGCTTTCCTGCCCCTGCCGGGCAACCGCATCTCCATCGTCTGGTCGACTCCCGAGCCCCATGCGCGTGCGCTCCTCGCACTCGGCGAGGCGGCCTTTTGCGAGCGCGTGCGCGCGGCGGGTCACGATGCGCTCGGCGCGCTGAGCCTGCTGACGCCGCCTGCGGGGTTCCCGCTTCGCCTGCTGCGTCTTTCCTCGCTCGTGCGCCCGCGTCTTGCGCTCATCGGCGATGCCGCCCATAATGTCCATCCGTTGGCAGGACAAGGCGTCAACTTGGGTTTTCATGACGCACGATGCCTCGCGGCCACGCTCAAGGCGGCGGGGCACGAGCGCGATTGCGGCGATTATCTCGGGTTGCGGCGTTACGACCGGGCGCGCAAGGAGGACATTCTTGCCATGCAGCTCGTCACGGACGGACTGGAGAGGCTGTTCAGGATGCGCCATCCTCTCGTCCGCTGGGGGCGCAATCTCGGGCTCGATCTCACCAACCGCCAGGACTGGCTCAAGAACGCGCTCGTGCGCCATGCCCTGAGCTGATGGCGCGAGATTCCGGATGCGCCGAAACGGACGGGTTTCTGACGGCGCGGCTGGGGCGTGGCCGGTTCCTGACGGAACCCCAACGGCGACGGGGCGCGATCCCTCGCCGCAGCGATGCGGCGGCGATTATTTCGCGGCGGCCCGTGTCCGGGCGACCGCTACCACTGGCCAACGCGCAGCATCCGTCATGCGCGGCAGATTTTAAAGGTGTCTCTCCCCATGACGACCAAAGAATTCTGGGACGAACGCTATTCGGCGCCGGAGTACATCTTCGGGACGCAGCCCAACGCATTCCTGGCCTCGCAAAGGGATCGCCTGAAGGCCGGTATGCGTGCCCTGGCAGTGGCCGACGGCGAGGGCCGAAACGGCGTGTGGCTCGCCGAACAGGGGCTCGATGTGACGTCGGTCGAGATCTCGGCCCTGGCGATCGAGAAAGCCAAAAGACTCGCGCATACGCGTGGGGTGTCGGTGCGCTTCGAATGCGCCGACCTGCTGGCCTGGGCGTGGGGCGTGGGCCGCTTCGACCTGATCGCCGCGATCTTCATCCAGTTTGTCGGCCCCGGGGGGCGCGCGCAGATATTCCGCAGCATGATCGAGGCGCTCAAGCCGGGCGGGCTCATCCTTTTGCAGGGTTATACGCCCAAGCAGCTCGAATTCAAGACCGGCGGGCCGCCGCTGGCCGAGAACCTCTATACCGAATCGCTGCTGAGGGAATCCTTTGGCGAGCTGGAAATCCTTCACCTGCACACGCATGAAGATTTCATCGCCGAGGGCACGCACCATCACGGCATGTCTGCTTTGATCGACATGGTGGCGCAGAAGCCCCAAGCCTAAAGGCGAAGCCGTCGGTGGTCCCGGTATCCGAGCCGCTGCGCGTCTCCGCCATCCGCCTGGGGGTCGCCCTTGCGGTCTCGCTCGGCGTGCATGCGCTCATCTGGAATTTCCTGCCCGTGGGTCGCCCTGGTGGGGCGGGAGGCGGCGGTGATCGCGGGCTGCAGGCGACCCTCTTGCCCGCCGGGAGCGGCACGGCGCACCGGACGATCCGCCGTCCGCGCGTTCGCGCGCATCGGGACGGCGCCCGCCAAGCCCAAGCCGCCGCGCCCGGGCGCGCGCAGCCCAAACCGCCCGGGACGCTTTCCCGCAAGGCGGGTGTTCGCCTCGCGGTGCCGGACGATGCCATTTTCTATCCATTGAGCGCGCTGGACGTCCGGCCGCGTCCGCGGGCGCCGATCCATCCGGTCTATCCGCCCGGGGCGGGGAACACGAGCGGGACGGTCACGCTTCTGCTTCTGGTCGATGCGCACGGCGTCGTGGTGAAGGAATCGGTAGTGAAGGCGGTGCCTAAGGGGATCTTCGACCAGTCGGTGCTGGATGCCTTCGGCCACGCCGGCCCCCGCCCGGCGTTCTATCCCGGGCAGAAAGACGGGCGCGAGGTCGCGAGCCGCTTCCTGGTGCGCGTTCATTTCACGGCCGCGCGGGAATATCCTCTTTCGGTGCGCCGCTGAACGGATCGGAAGGGGAGTCGCGGCGCGCGGCCAGGTCTCGGCAACAGGGCATTGCCCTGCCGCGCGTGCCGGTTTCAGTGGGAGGGGGGCGGGATTCCGGCTTGCGGCGGATTGGGCAGCAGCACCCAAAGACTGCCGGCGTCTTCCATGCGCCCGGCCAGGTCCGCGGCCCGATCGCCGAAACCGAAGAAGACATCCGCCCGCACCGCGCCGCGGATGGCGCCGCCCGTGTCCTGCGCCAGCATGAGGCGGTCGAAGGGTGCGGCGGAGCCGGGCAGCGTGGTGGCGAGGAAGACCGGGGCGCCGAGAGGGATGACCTTCGGGTCGACCGCGAGGCTTCGCCGCGCGGTGAGCGGTACGCCCAGGGCGCCGGGCGGACCGCCGGGATCGTCGGGCAGCACCTTGAAGAACACGTAGCTTTGATTGGTCGCAAGAAGCCCCGGCAGATCCTTCGGATGGGCCTTGGCCCACTGCCGGATGCCTTGCATGGAGGCTTGCGCCGGAGACAGCGCGCCGCGCTCGACCAGGACGCGGCCGATGGCGCGATACGGATAGCCGTTCTGGTTGGCGTAGCCCACCCGCACCGTCTGGCCGTCGTCCAGCTGGATGCGGCCGGAGCCCTGGATCTGAAGGAAGAAGAGAGACAGCGGGTCGTCGACCCAGAAGAGGACATGGTCCTTGAGCGAGGGCACCCCGTCGTCGATCTGCGAGCGGCTGTAGTAGGGGACCACGCGGCGCCCGTCGAGCCGCCCGCGCAGCCTGAGACCCTTGAGCGCCGGGTAGACGCTCGCCAGGTCGATGGTCAGGAGATCCGGCGGCACGCCGTACAGCGGATAGGCGTAGCGGGCGGAGCGGGTGCGCGAACCGTGCAGCAGCGGCTCGTAGTAGCCCGTGATCAGGCCTTGCGTGCTGCCGTCCGGGTTGGTCACCTGGAAAGGGCTGAAGTGCGTCTCAAAGAAGGCCCGTACCTCGGCATCGGTGGGGTGCGGCAGCAAGGCCGCGTCCTGGCAGACGGCTTCCCAGGCGCTCTGGCCCTCAAGGGCTTGGCAACTGTCCAGGAAGCCCTTCCAGGCGTTGGCCGGCTGGGCGCCGGGCCAGCCGGGAAGGTCTTCCCATCGGGCTGGGCTGAACGGTGGATGCGCCGTCGGGGGCGGCGCGACTCTCGGAGGAACGGGGGCGCAGGCGACCATGATGAGCGCGAGCAGGAGCGGCGCGAGAAGGACGCGAAGCGCAGGGCGCTTGCTTTTCGGCATTTCTTGCATTGCCATGGAAACGTCTGCCCGCATGGGAAGTTGCAGCGGCACGCCCACGCGCCAAGGGCGCGGCGTCGTCAATGCAGCGTGCGCGGTATGCTCAAGGTGAAAGGGGCGATTTCGGCGTCGAACCGGGTGCCGTCCTCGGCCACCATCTGATAGGTGCCCCGCATGGTGCCGACGGCCGTAGCGATGGCGGCGCCGCTCGTGTATTCGAAGCGCTCGCCCGGCTTGAGGAACGGCTGCTCGCCCACCACCCCGAGGCCCTTCACCTCCTGCACATGCTCCGCGGCGTCGGTGATGAGCCAGTGCCGGCTGATGAGCTGGGCCGCCACGGTACCCGTGTTGGCGATCTCGATCGTATAGGCGAACACATAGCGCGACTGCGCTTCCTCGGACTGTTCCGGGACGAACGACGCGCGCGCCGTGACGGTAATCTCGTACTTCTTGCTTTCGGCCATCCCGCTATTGCACACGATTTTCGCGCGGATCGCAAGCCGTTCGCGCGCAACCGGAGGCCCGGCGGGCATATGGTGGCATCACTCATTTGCGGTTAGAATGGAAAACTTTATACATTACCGGGGGAAGGTCATGACGCAGCATCGAATCGCGCCGAGCATCCTGTCGGCCAATTTCGCCAAGCTGGGCGAGGAAGTCACGGCGGTGATCGCGGCAGGGGCCGACATCATCCATTTTGATGTGATGGACAATCATTATGTCCCGAACCTCACGATCGGGCCCTTGGTGTGCGAGGCGATTCGTCCTCTGATCACCGCGCCCATCGACGTCCACCTCATGGTGAAGCCGGTCGACCGGATCATCCCCGATTTTGCCAAGGCCGGCGCCGACATCATCACCTTCCACCCGGAAGCCTCCGAGCACATCGACCGCACCATCGGCCTGATCCACGACAGCGGCTGCAAGGCGGGGCTCGTGTTCAACCCGGGTACCCCGCTCAATTACCTCGACCACGTGCTGGACAAGCTCGACATGGTGCTCATCATGTCGGTCAATCCCGGCTTCGGGGGCCAGAAGTTCATTCCCGAGGCACTCAACAAGCTGCGCGCGGTCAAGTCCCGCATCGAGGCGTCCGGGCGCGACATCTGGCTGGAGATCGACGGCGGGGTGAAGGTCGACAATATCGCCGAAATTGCCGCGGCCGGGGCGGACACCTTCGTCGCGGGTTCGGCGATCTATGGCACCGAGGACTACAAGGCCACGGTCGATGCCATGCGCGCGCAGTTGGCCCGGGCAGGGCGCTGAGGCCATGGGTCTCGAACCATTGAGCCCAGAGGGCGGGAAGCGGTCCGTCGAGCCTCCCTTGCAGGCGAGGCCAGGCCTTGCGTTTCCTGTGCCCGTCCAGGGGGTCGTCATCGATCTCGACGGCACCTTGCTCGACACCGCCGCCGACATTGCGACGGCGGCGACCCGGATGGCGGCCGATCTCGGTTTGCCGGTTCCCGATGCCGAGGTGATCAAGACCTACATCGGCAACGGCATCTCGCGCCTCGTCAAGCGGGTGTTGAGCGGCTCGATGGACGGCGAGCCGGATGCCGACGCCGCCCGGCAGGCGCTCGTGGTCTTCGAGAAGCACTATGCCGCGTGCGTGAGCGCGCAAAGCCGTCCCTATCCCGGGGTCGTGGACGGCTTGGAGGCCATGCGCTCCGGGGGATTGCGCCTCGCCTGCGTCACCAACAAGGCGGAGAAGTTCACGCGCCCCTTGCTGCGCGATACGGGGCTGGCCGGGTACTTCGAGGCGGTCGTCTCGGGCGATAGCCTGCCGCGCAAGAAGCCCGACCCCATGCCGCTTCTCCATGTGGCCCAGACCTTCGGGGTGGCGCCCGGCGAACTGCTGCTGATCGGGGACTCGGTCAATGATGTCGAGGCGGCGCGGGCCGCCGGGATGCGTGTCTTTTGCGTGCCCTATGGCTATAATCGCGGGCAGGATGTGCGTGAACTCGATGCGGATGCGGTCGTGCGCGATGTTGCGCAGGCCGCGACGCTGATCGTGAAAGGCTTGAGATGATGGATCCCACAGGCGCCGCAGCGGCTCGCCGCAAGGCTGGGCTTGCCCGATGGCGGAAGTCCGGACAGCGGGCGATCGCGTAACGCGATCGCCTCTTGCGCGCGGGCCTCGTTTCGATGGCCGCGCGACCGCGGACTTCGATCTCTGTGGGGGTAGCCATGACCGAACAGGAATTCAACGCACTCGTAGGGCTGGGTTTCAACCGTATTCCGCTGGTGAAGGAGCTGCTGGCGGACCTCGATACGCCGCTGTCGGTGTATCTCAAGCTGGCGAACGCGCCTTTTTCATATCTGCTGGAATCCGTGCAGGGGGGCGAGCGCTTCGGCCGTTATTCGTTCATCGGGCTGCCCGCAAGAATCCGCCTGCGCGTGCACGAGCATCTGGTCACCCTCGAGGGGGATGACGGCGTTCTCGAGTCGCATCAAAGCGAGGACCCGCTCGCCTTCGTCGACGCCTTTCTCGACCGCTTCAAGGTCGCGCCCCATGCCGGCCTGCCGCGCTTTTGCGGCGGGCTGGTCGGCTACTTTGGCTACGACGTCGTGCGCTACATCGAGCGGCGCCTGAAAAGGCACCCCAAGGCCGACGACCTCGGCACGCCCGACATTCTGCTCCTCCTGTCGGAGGAGCTCGCCGTGGTCGACAACCTCGCGGGCAAGCTCTATCTCATCGTCTATGCGGATCCCTTCGAGCCCGACGCCTTCGCCAAGGGGCAGGCGCGCCTCAATGCGCTGGCCAGGCGTCTCAGGCAGCCGGTCGCGAGTCCTCGCGAAGAGCGCCTGCAGGACGTCGCTGTGTGCTCGGCGTTCGGGCAGGAGGCGTTCGAGGCCGCGGTCGTGCGTGCCAAGCGCTATATCGCCGACGGCGACATCATGCAGGTCGTGCTCTCGCAGCGCATGAGCCAGCCCTACGACGCATCGCCGCTTGCCCTTTACCGGGCGCTGCGCACGCTCAATCCCTCCCCCTATATGTTCTATTTCGACATGGGGGGCTTCCACGTCGTCGGCGCCTCTCCCGAGATCTTGGTGCGCAAGGAAGGCGAGGACATCACCGTGCGCCCGATCGCCGGAACCCGTCCGCGGGGGCTGACGCGCGAAGCCGACGAGCGGTTGGCGGAGGAACTGCTGGCCGATCCCAAGGAACGTGCCGAGCATGTCATGCTGATGGACCTGGGGCGCAACGATTTGGGCCGGGTGGCCGAGGTCGGCTCGGTCAAGGTGACCGAGCGCATGATCATCGAGCGCTATTCCCATGTGATGCACATCGTCTCCAACGTGGAGGGCCGCTTGCGGCCAGGGCAGCGGGCGATCGACGTGCTCCGGGCGAGTTTCCCGGCAGGGACGGTGTCCGGCGCCCCGAAGGTGCGCGCCATGGAAATCATCGACGAGCTCGAGCCCGCGAGGCGCGGGGTCTACGCGGGCGCCGTCGGCTACCTGGGGTTCAATGGCGATATGGACGTCGCCATCGCCATCCGCACGGCCGTGATCAAGGATTCGACGCTCTATGTGCAGGCGGGCGCGGGGATCGTCGCGGATTCGGTGCCGGCAAGCGAATGGATCGAGACCCAGAACAAGGCGCGGGCGGTGCTCCGCGCGGCGCAGATGGCGCAGGCGGGCTTTGACGAGATGGTCGAGGACTAGGCCTGCAGCCTATGCGCGAGACCCGACGTGCGGGCCGACGACGCGAACGACCCCGGGGGCGCGCCCTTCGGCGCCGCCGCGTGGCGTCAGACGCGAGAGCCCGGTGTCCCCGGCGCACTGAAAAAGGATAGATGGATCATGCTCCTGATGATCGACAACTATGATTCCTTCACCTACAACCTGGTGCAGTATTTCGGGGAGTTGGGGGAGGACGTGCTCGTCCGCCGCAACGACGAGATCGGGCTGGACGAGGTGGCGGCGCTCGCGCCCGCGCATATCGTGATTTCGCCCGGGCCGTGCACGCCCAACGAGGCGGGCATTTCCGTGCCCCTCATCCAGCGCTTCGCAGGTCGCATCCCGATTCTCGGCGTCTGCCTCGGGCACCAGGCGATCGGCCAGGCATTCGGGGGGCGCATCGTCCATGCGCGCCAGGTGATGCATGGCAAGACCTCCGAGATTTTTCACCAGGACGTGGGCGTGTTCAAAGGACTGCCCAATCCCTTCGAGGCGACCCGCTACCATTCGCTGGTGATCGAGCGGAAGACTCTGCCGGCGGGGCTGGAGATCACGGCCTGGACGGACGACGAGGAGATCATGGGGGTTCGCCACAAGACGATGGCGGTGGAAGGCGTGCAGTTTCATCCGGAGTCGATCCTCACCCAGCACGGCCATGAAATGCTGGAGAACTTCCTCAAGGGGGCGCGAGCGTGACCCCGCAGGCCGCCCTTCAGGCCCTCCTGGACAAGCGCGACTTGTCGCGCGAGGAGATGCTCTCCGTCATGCGCCAGATCATGGGGGGCGAACTGACACCGGTCCAGATCGCCGGCCTCCTCGTCGGCCTGCGCGCGAAGGGCGAGACGGTCACGGAAATCGCGGCGGCGGCGACGGTCATGCGAGACCTCTCCACCAAGGTGCCCGCCTCGCATCTCGGGCATCTGGTCGACACCTGCGGCACGGGAGGCGATGGCGCGCATACGTTCAACATTTCCACGGCGGCCGCGCTCGTGGCGGCGGCGGTCGGCGTGCGGGTGGCCAAGCACGGCGGGCGATCCGTCTCGAGCACCTGCGGGAGCGCCGATGTGCTGGAGGCCCTGGGCGTCAAGGTGGATCTCGACCCGCAGCAGGTGGCGGCCTGCATCGAGCAGCTGGGCGTGGGGTTCATGTTCGCTCCCAGCCACCACAGTGCCATGCGCTTCGCCGCGCCGGTGCGGCGCGAGCTCGGCGTTCGCACGCTGTTCAACCTGCTCGGCCCCATGACCAATCCGGCGGGGGCCGCCAATCAGGTGATGGGGGTCTTCCACCGCGATCTGGTTCCCAAGCTTGCGGCCGTTCTGCAGGCCTTGGGCAGCCGCCACGTCATGGTCGTGCATGCCGCCGATGGGCTGGACGAGATCTCGCTGGGCAGCGAGACCTTCGTGGCCGAGCTTCGCGATGGGGTCATTCGCGAACATGTCCTGACACCCGAGGCGTTCGGGTTCGAACGGCAGCCGTCCGAGCGGCTCGTGGTGCATAACACCGACGAGGCGGTGGCGCTGCTGCGCGCCGCGCTCGGCGGAAAGCCCGGACCCGCGCGCGACATCGTCGCGTTGAATGCGGGTGCCGCGATCCATGTGGGCGGGCTGTGCGCTTCGCACCGCGAAGGCGTGCGGCGGGCGGTTGAGGCGATCGACTCGGGGAAGGCTTTGGCGAAGCTCGATGCGCTCGTTCGGCTGACGAACGCCCTCTAAGACGAGGGGGCGGTCCCGCGGCTGCCCGGCGTTCCGGGGGGGGCGGTTTCTTTATCGAGAATGCGATGTCCGATATTCTGAACAAGATTCTGGCCGTGAAAAAAGACGAGGTGGCCGCCGCCAGGAAGGCGCGGTCGCTCGCGAGCGTGCGCCAGGACGCCGAACAGGGCGCGCCCGCGCGCGACTTCGTGGGGGCGCTGCGCGCAACGATCGCTCAGGGGCGACCTGCCGTGATCGCCGAGATCAAGCGGGCGAGCCCCAGCAAGGGGCTTATCCGGGTGGACTTCGATCCTGCCGCCATCGCCCGCTCTTACGAGGAAGGCGGCGCGGCCTGCCTGTCGGTGCTCACCGACCAACAGTTCTTCCGCGGCGCCCTTGCGTTCCTGGAGGAGGCGAGGCGGGTGTGCCGCCTCCCCGTGCTGCGCAAGGATTTCATGGTCGATCCCTATCAGGTCTATGAAGCGCGTGCGGCAGGCGCGGATGCCATCTTGCTCATCGTGGCCGCGCTCGAAGGGGGGCGGCTTCGGGACCTGGAAGCGCTTGCCCACGAGTTGGGGCTTGCCGTTCTTGTCGAGGTGCATGACGGCCCCGAGCTGGACCGCGCGCTCGCGCTGGCTTCACCGCTCGTCGGCATCAACAACCGCAATCTGCGCACCTTCGAAACCGCGCTGACGACCACGCTGGAGCTGCTGCCGCGTATTCCGGAAGGCCGGCTCGTGGTCACCGAAAGCGGGATCCTCGCCCGCGAGGACGTGGTGCTCATGCGCTCGCACGGCGTCGACGCCTTCCTGGTCGGCGAGGCGTTCATGCGGGCGGCGAACCCGGGGCGCGCCCTGGAAGCCTTCTTCGCGTAAAGAAGATTGTTGTAAAAACGCAACAGAAAAATATTTTTTGTTGCGAAATTCTCCATAAAAGCTTGTCAGATCTTTTGACCCTTTGGCAGAATGGCCTCAACTTCTCGCATGAGAGGTTGAGGCTTAAGGAAGCTTTGAGTTTTGCGCAGCGCATACTCTAGAAAGTCAAATATCAAGGAGAAACGCATGAACAAGAAATTGCTTGCTGTGGCCGTTGCAAGCGCGATCGCACTGCCTGTCGCCGCGCACGCCGACACCAGCAACGTGACGATTTCCGGTTACTTGAACATGTCCGTCAGCAGCCTGAAGGGCAAGTCCTCCCCGACCGCCACGGACAACAGCAGCATGACCAACGTGTCCAGCAACACCTCCAACATCGTGCTGGCCGGCAAGGAAGATCTGGGCAACGGTTATGCGGCGATCTGGCAGGTGCAATCCTTCATTTCCTTCGGCGGAACGGGCAATACCGACACCGTCAATACCGATGGCCTGTCGAACGGCACGAGCTATGTGGGGATGGCGACCCCGTTCGGTGCGGTGGTTGCCGGCAAGTCCGACACCCCGATGAAGACCCTGAGCCGCAAGGTTGATCTCTTCAACAACGAACTCGGCGATTCCCGTGGCGCCCTTGACTCCTACGAGTCGTGGGATCTGCGCACCAACAACGCCGTGGCCTACATCAGCCCGGACTTCAGCGGCCTGACCGTCACCGCGGCCTATGTCTCGAACTGCACGAGCTGCGGCATTCCCGTCGGCACGGATGGGTTCACGGCAGCCAACAGCGTCAATGACCTGAGCGCCTACTCGCTGAACGCCTTGTATTCCAACGGCCCGATTTTCGCGGGTGTGGCTTACGAAAGCCATAATTTCAAGGGTGCGAGCGTCGGTGCGACCTCCAACCCTGATGCCTGGCGTCTGGCCGGCGGCTACGACTTTGGAATGTTCAAGGTCGTCGCCCTGTGGCAACGGCAAAGCAACATCGGCGGTGGCACCAAGAGCGCCAACACCTGGGGTCTGGGCGGTTCCTTCAATGCGACGCCGGACAATGTCCTGAAGGCGCAGTACTACCGTGCCAACGATGAGAGCGGTGTGTCGAACTCCGGCGGTGCCGTGTGGGCCCTCGGCTACGATCACCTCATGTCCAAGCGGACGACGCTTTATGTCAACTACGCGCAAGCACAAACGCATGCGGCCACCGTTGGCATCACCCCGTTTGGCGGCGGCTTCGGCGACAACCCCGGAATCGTGCAAGGCCAGAGCGCGCATGGCTTCGGCGTCGGCATGATCCACACGTTCTAAGTTGGCTTAACAACAAAAAGCTGAGTTAGCATCGTTTCGGCGGGCGCCTTCGGGCGCCCGTCTTTGTTTCGGGGGCCGCCTGTGCGCGCGAGCTGCAGGGCTGCAGGGCTGCACGGGCGCTCGGCAGGGCCGTGCCTTGCAATGCGGAAGACCCCCTGATATTGTGGTGCCCATGCGTCGGGGAAGCGTGCCCGCGCAAGGCATCGTCGCCGCCGTGGCATGGCCTCGATGCGTGCGGCGGGGCGGGGCGGATGGCCGCGCCCGGCGCACCGCTTCTTCTTGTCCCGATTCTGCCGGTAAGGCTTGCCCCATGTCCCTGTCGGAAACCGACGCGCTCCTTGCTGAGGCGAATCGTTGCGTGGCCTGCGGATTGTGTGTCCCAAGGTGTCCGACCTACCGCCAGACCCTCTTGGAATCCGATTCGCCGCGTGGCCGGGTGATGCTCATGAAGGGCGTGCTGGAAGGCCGTCTTCCCCTCAATGCGCGCTTTGTCCAGCATATCGAATTGTGTCTCACATGCCGCGCCTGCGAGCGGGCATGTCCCTCGCGGGTCGCCTTCGGTTCGCTGGTGGACGGGGTGCGCGAACGCATCGAACAGACGCTGCGGCCTCGCCGGCCGTGGTCCGTTCGGCTCTTGAAGCGCTTCGTCGCGAGTCCTGCCCGGTTGGCCCTGCTCTCGCGCGGCGCACGCGTATTGTCGGGCTCGCGCCTGGGGCGCCGGGTGGGACTTCCCGGCAATCGGGATGCTTGGGGCCGGGGGGCGCGCATGCCGACGCGAGCGAATTATCCTGCGCGAGGTCCGGAGCGCGGCCGAGTCTCGCTGTTTCTGGGCTGCGTGGCCCGTGCCTGGGACGCCGAGACGCTCTCGGCGAGCGTCTTTGTCCTCAATCGCCTGGGCTACACCGTGGTCGTTCCGCCAGGACAGGTCTGCTGCGGGGCGTTGCACCAGCATACCGGGGAACTCGCGCAGGCCCATGCGCTCGCCCAGAAAAATCGCTCCGTTTTTGCGGATGCCGGCCTTCCCGTTCTATCCACGGCTTCCGGTTGCGGGGCCACCCTCTCCGAATACGAGGGCAAGGGTGCCGCGGGTGCCTTTTCCCACATGGACATTCATGCCTTCCTGGATCGCTCGGAAGGATGGGAGGGCATCGAACGGGCGCCGCTCTCGGCGACCATTGCGGTCCATGAGCCGTGCACGCTCCGCAATGTCTTGCGCGGGGAATCGCATGTCTATGGGCTGCTGGGGCGCGTTCCCGGCGCGCGCATCGTGCCTCTCGAGGGGAACGACCAGTGCTGCGGGGCGGCGGGGACGTACTTCCTGACGGAGCCTGCGATGGCGGGCCGGTTGCGGGATGATAAAATAGAAGCGATTGCCAAAAGCGGGGCGCAATACGTGGTGACCGCGAACGTGGGGTGCCGGGTTTGGCTGGCGCACGGCCTCGCCGCGCGCGGGCTCGACCTTCCGGTGGTGCACCCCGTCACGTTGATCGCACAGACCTTGGGATTCAAAGGACGATGCTAGCTATCGACCGACTCATCATGCACTTCGATCAGGGGCTGCGTACCCTGTTTGCGCCGGCGCGCACCGTGCGCGGCATGCCCGGCGAGGACTTGCCGGAACCTGCCCTGACGGAGGATGAGCGGCACCTTGCCGGGGCGTTGATGCGGGTGAATCACGCTGGGGAGGTGTGCGCCCAGGCCCTTTATCAGGGCCAGGCGATGACCGCGCGCGAGCCCCGGATCCAGACGGCGCTGGAGAAGGCGGCCTGGGATGAAACGGAGCATCTGGCGTGGTGCGAGCGGCGCATCGCGGCCCTGGGGGGGCGCAAAAGCGTCTTGAATCCGCTGTGGTATGGCGCCTCGCTTGCCGTCGGTGCCGCCGCCGGGGCGCTGGGCGACCAGTGGAACCTGGGTTTTCTGGCGGAAACCGAGCGGCAGGTGGAGCGCCATCTGGAACGCCATTTGGCGCGTCTGCCGCGCGAGGATGCCAAGAGCCAGGCGGTCTTGCAGCAGATGAAGCTCGACGAGCGGGGACATGCCGACACCGCGCGCGCCCTGGGGGGCGCGCCGCTGCCGCTGCCCGTGACGCTCGCCATGAAGCTTGGCTCCAAGGTGATGACGAAAACCGCGTTTTGGGTGTGAGTTCCTGCGCCGACGCGGATTTCGCGCGCGGTTGGCATATCTTGGGGGTTGAGGGCCGCCGACTCGCTCGGCTTCGCGCGGGTTGGGTTCCGAACCGTTCGGGCGATCGCGTCGCCGTCCTATCCGGATCGCCGCGGCGAAGGTGCCGGAAAAGCGCCAGGCCCTCCGTACCGGCCCCGCCTCCGCTTGACGGCAACCTCGTTGCTACCTATTCGGTCGAAAGCCTCGGGAACGGCAAACTCACCGGCAAGAAGACCCAGCCGCCGAACTTCATGGGCGGCATGCGATGATCCAACGAGACTCAACCCGGTGGGTTGAGTCTCTCTTCGGTCGCAAGCCAAGCGGTGCGGGTGAGCGACGCGGCAGGCGAATCGTCAGCTCTCGACAATCTCGAAGTCGTGCGTCACGGCGGCGGTCTTGCCGAGCATGATGGACGCCGAACAATATTTTTCTGCCGACAGGTGGATCGCGCGTTCGACCTGTTCGGGCTTCAGGTTCTTGCCCTTGACGATGAAATGGAAGTGGATGCGGGTGAACACCTTGGGATCGGTCTCGGCACGTTCCGCATCGATTTCCGCGATGCAGTCGGTAATCTCCTGGCGCGCTTTTTTCAGGATATGCACGACGTCGAAGGAGGTGCATCCGCCCGTGCCGATCAGGACCGCCTCCATCGGGCGCAGCCCCATGTTCCGGCCGCCGGCCTCCGGCGCACCGTCCATCAAAACGGAGTGCCCGCTCTCCGATTGTCCCAGGAACGACATCCCCTCCACCCATTTGACGCGTGCATGCATGGCTTGATTCCCCCTGTTCTTGTCGCCCAATGGTAGCAGATTCGGCGGCAGACGGGGTTCTTGGGTGGCTCGGGCGCTCTCGGGACGCGTCGTTTGGATGGGCCCGGCGGCGTCAGGAAGCCTTGTCCTCCGGGCTGGCGACGACCCGGTTGCGCCCGCTCTTCTTCGCGCCATAGAGGGCGAGGTCGGCGCGGCGCAGGAGTTGCTCGACATCCTCGTCGCCGTTGATTTCCGCGACGCCGATGCTGATGGTCAGGCGGATCGTCTCGCCGTCGTTGGGGATGGCGAGGCCTTCGACCGCCGCGCGCAGCCTTTCGGCCAACTCGCAGGCACCGGTCGCATCGGTTTCGGCGAGCAGCACGGCAAATTCTTCGCCCCCGAGGCGTCCGAAGGCATCCGCGCCGCGCAGCTTCTCCTGGATCGCCTGGGTCACGGCCGCCAGTGCGACGTCCCCCGCGGCATGGCCATAGGTGTCGTTGACCCCCTTGAAGAAGTCGACGTCCAGCATCAGGAGCGCGAGGGATCGGCCATAGCGCCGCGAGCGCTCGAACTCGCGCTGCGCCAGCGCCATGAAGCGGCGCCGGTTGGCGATCCCCGTCAGCTCGTCGGTGGTGGCGAGATATTCGAGCTGGGCGCGGGTTTCCTCTTCCGCGAGGGTCGAGCCCACCCAGCGCCCCAGAAGGCGCATGAATTCCCGGTCAGCCGCCGTAAACTCGCGCGGAAACGGCGTGGTGGAAGCAAAACCCAGCACGCCGTAGACGCGTCCGTGCACGTCCAGGGGTACCCCGATGTAGGCGGCCCAGGGCCGCGGCGCGGTGGGCACGCCTGCGGGTGCGCCCTGCGCGATGGCGCGGAGGGCGAGGACGCCTTTCTCCTGAAGGGGCGAGCAGTCGGCGTCCAGCGTGCTGATGCGGGTTCCTTTGCCCTCAGGGCATGGGGAGCCGACGCATTCTTCGACGATGAACCCGCTGTCCGCCGCGCGGCTCATGACGCCGATCTCGAGACCCAGATGGCGGCGGGCCTTGTCGAGGGCCAGGGCGATTTTGCGCGTCTGGCCGAGGTCGCTCAAGGTGGCCAATTCGCTCAGGAGGCGCAAGCTGTTGTTGGTGAACGCGAGCTCATCCTGCACGGCTTTGGCGACGGTCACGTCGCGGAACACATTGACCGCGCCCCGGATCATGCCTTCCTGGATGATCGGCGTCGAGGTGTATTCCACGGGAAAGGACGAGCCATCGCGGCGCCAATAAAGCTCATCGTGGACACGCCGCGTTTGCCCATCGCGCAGGGTTTGCAGAATCAGGCACTCCGAGGCCGGGTAGGCCGTGCCATCGGGGTGGTGATGGTGCGTTTCCTCATGCAGGTCGAGTCCCGCGCCATCGTCTTCCCAACCGAACATCGCTTGGGCCGCCGGGTTGCTGAACATGACGTTGCCCCGAGGGTCGATGCCGCAGATACCTTCGCCGGCCGAGGCGAGGATGAGCTCGCTGCGCAGTCGCGCCGCTTCGGACTCGGCCCTCGCCTCCTGCAAGGCGGCCATGTAGCTCGCCGCCTTGCGCGAGGCGATGTCGCGGGCGGCGAGCCGCTGGCGGAATCCACGCAGGGACAGGCCGCTGACCAGGACGGTGCCGAGAACGAAGAACGCCGCATAGAGCGTGACCACGACTTCCTCACGCCGCCAGGCCGCGAGCGCATCCTGGTCGGCGATGCCGACCACGACCAGAAGCGGCAGCCCGGGGATCCGGCGGAAGGCGAGTGTCCGCAGCACGTGGTCGGCGCCCGAGTGCGTGTGATAGACGGCCCACTGCTTGCCCGCCGCGAGGAGCGAGAGCAACATCGGGGCGACCTTGGCTTGACCGAGCACGCTGCCGTTCGGGGCGATGGGCGTATGGCGGGCGAGGATCTGCAGCCGACCGTCATCGATCTGAAAGAGGACCACCACGCCATGGGCGCCGACGTCGATCTCGGACAGCCGATGCAAAAGATCGGCGGCCGGGATCGATGCCACCACGACGCCGCCCAGCGCGCCGTCGGGCGCCGTGAAGCGGCTCGGCACCAGAAGGACCCATTGCCCGGCTCGGCGCCCTTGGACCGGATGCCCAATGAACACGCGCGGCTCGGCGTGGGTGCGCGCATAAGCGAAGAACGGCCGGCGGGTGACCGGAGGAGTGGGCGGCACCAGGCGGTGAGCCGAATAGCGCAGCCGTCCCTGCGCATCGGCCAGGCACAGCCCTCTGGCCTGGGGCAGGCGCGCGGCCGCGCGCCGGAGGAAGGCGGTCATGACGGGACCGCTTAGGCCGCCGCTCGCGAGTTCGCGCTGCGCTTCGTCGCCGATGTTCTGCAAGGTCAGGGTGATGTCCCCCATGAGGCCCCCGACGTCCGCTGCGAGAATCGTCGAGAGATTCTTGACGTTGACCTCGGTCTGACGGAGATACAGCTCCCTGCTGCGATGGAGCGTGTAGACCGCGAGCCCGATGACGAAGAGGTTGAGCGAGAGGACGCCTGCAATGGTGCCCGAGAGCACCCGACGGAAGGCCGAGCGCCGCGCAGAGGCCGCACGGCCGGTGTCGGCAGCGTTGGACGATGGTGTCACGTTTTCCCCTGGCCCGGCCTTCTGGCCGCCCGGCTTCCGCGAGTGGGGCGCAGGCGTTTGAAGAGAATGGGATCCCTTATAGAAATATATAGTATTACAAGGGACTATGTCGCGCCGGACGGCGCAAGGCGTTGCGTTCCTTCCGGGCATGCATCGCAAGGCGCAACGCACTCCCGGGCAACCGACTGGACGGCCGAGAGGGCCTCTCGATCGCGTGCGGGCCGTGCCGCCCCGGACAAAGCATAAAACCGGCCAGATCACTGGCGCCAGACCCGGGCGGTGTATTTGTTCTCTATGTTCTCGACACGCGAAACTTGCCTATTAGATGCTTATATTCTAGGATGCTTATACATGGTGAGCGTTTGGCTGCTCAGGCGTTCACGATGTGTCTCCTCCATCCTCCTCTTTGGTGGATTCGGCGCGGTCATATTTGAACCGCGCCTTTTTTATGCCTGGGCGCGGCGTCGGTGGCGCACGTCGACAGGGCAGGGCGCGCACCTGGGGCCGGTTCTGGTAAGATGAGAGGTAAGGTGTCCCGCCGCCATGGCCCTGATCACCGGAAGCGGTAGCAATCTATCGTTGACAGCGGCCGCCATCTCCGCATAAAATGCCGCTCTTTCTCTCAAGACATTTGGTTACCGGGGTTTCACCATGAAAACCTTTTCTGCAAAACCGCACGAAGTGAAGCGGGACTGGTACGTGGTCGATGCCACGGACAAGGTGCTCGGGCGTTTGGCTGCCCAGATTGCCCACCGTCTTCGCGGAAAGCACAAACCTGAATTCACGCCGCACGTTGATACCGGCGACTACATCGTGGTGGTCAACGTCGAGAGGCTTCGCGTCACCGGCAACAAGGCTCAGGACAAGATGTATTATCGCCACAGCGGCTATCCGGGCGGGATCTTCGAGACCAACTTCACCAAGCTGCAGGCGCGCTTCCCGGGACGTGTGCTGGAAAAGGCCGTCAAGGGCATGTTGCCGAAGGGCCCGCTGGGCTACGCGATGCTGAAGAAGCTCAAGTGCTACAAGGGGGGCGAGCATCCGCACGCGGCGCAACAGCCCAAGGCATTGGAAATCTGAGGACGCGAAGCCATGATCGGAAAATACCATTACGGAACCGGACGGCGCAAGGAAGCGGTCGCCAGGGTCTTCATCAAGCCGGGACGCGGCAACATCGTCGTCAACGACAAACCGGTCGATGTCTACTTCTCTCGCGAGACGGGCCGCATGGTCGTGCGCCAACCGCTGGAGCTCACCAAGAATGAAAGCGCCTTCGACATTCTCGTCAATGTGGAAGGCGGGGGCGAATCCGGCCAAGCGGGCGCCGTTCGCCATGGCATCACCCGCGCCCTGATCGAATACGATCCGAGCCTGAAGACGGTCCTGCGGAGCGCGGGATTGGTGACTCGGGATGCGCGGGAAGTCGAACGCAAGAAAGTCGGCCTGCACAAGGCCCGCCGACGCAAGCAGTTCTCCAAGCGCTAGGCGGCGTTGCAGCTGCGCCACGAAGCCGCCTCCGGGCGGCTTTTTTATCGGCGAGGCGGTTTGGGGCCTCATCGATCCCTCGGCGCCCTGCGTGGACTGCGGGCCATTCCGTCGTCCTGAACGCAGCGGCGTCCTCGCGAGGATTCATGGATGGTCAGGATCGGCATTGTCGGCGGCACCGGATACACCGGCGTGGAACTGCTCAGGCTGCTCGCGCAACATCCCGAGGCCGAACTCCTGTGCATCACTTCCCGCAAGGAAGCCGGGATGCCGGTCGCGGACATGTTTCCGAGCCTGCGCGGCCGCGTGGACCTTGCGTTCAGCGACCCGCAGGCGGCCCCCCTCGGCGCCTGCGAGGTGGTGTTCTTCGCGACGCCCAACGGCATCGCGATGGAACAGACCCGGGCGCTGCTCGACGCCGGCGTGCGCGTGATCGATCTGGCCGCCGACTTTCGGATTCGCGACGTGGCGGTCTGGGAGCAGTGGTACGGGATGCGGCATGCCTGTCCGGCGCTCGTCCAAGAAGCCGTCTACGGACTGCCGGAAGTGAACCGGGAAGCGATCCGCGGCGCCCGCCTGGTGGCCAATCCCGGCTGCTATCCCACGGCGGTTCAGCTCGGTTTCCTGCCGCTCATCGAGGCGGGCGTGGTGGATGTCGGGATGCTCATCGCCGATGCGAAATCCGGGGTGAGCGGGGCAGGGCGCAAGGCCGAGGTCCACACGCTGTTTGCCGAGGCCTCGGACAACTTCAAGGCGTATGGGGTGGCGGGCCACCGCCATCTTCCCGAGATTTGCCAAGGGCTCGCACGCGCGGCCGGGGCGCCGGTGGGGCTCACTTTCGTGCCGCATCTCACCCCCATGATCCGGGGCATTCATGCGACCTTGTATGCGCGCCTGACGCGAGAGGTCGACCTGCAGTCGCTTTTTGCGACGCGCTATCAAAACGAACCGTTCGTCGACGTGCTGCCGGCCGGTTCGCATCCCGAGACGCGCTCGGTGCGCAGTGCGAATACCTGCCGCCTGGCGGTTCACCGCCCGCAGGGGGGCGATACCGTTGTCGTCTTGTCGGTGATCGACAATCTGGTCAAGGGCGCGTCCGGGCAGGCGGTCCACAACATGAACCTGATGTTCGGCCTGCCCGAGCGCACCGGGCTGGATCATCTGCCCCTCATGCCGTGAGGTTTGCCTCGCGCCATGGAATGGACTATGCTGTCTCGAAGCCAGGTCGCAGACAGGCGGGGGCGTGCCCCTGGGTCGATCGCCGGTTCGGCAGCGGGCGCGAGGGGGATGCGGGGAAGGAACTTCGCGCGGGATGCCTGGGTCTTATTCGGAGTTCCGCTGGGCTCGTCGTCGACGGTATCGCTCAGCCACCGGGCGGACGCCAGGCCGTTTGACCTGGGTCGTTCGGGATCGAATAATGCGGTTTTGAAGCTATCTTAAGGAGTACGACAATGAATGCAGCAACCGAAATGGAAAGCCCGCTGATCTTTACCGACAGCGCCGCGACCAAGGTGCGCCAGTTGATCGAAGAGGAAGGCAATCCCGATTTGAAGCTGCGCGTCTTCGTGACCGGCGGCGGATGTTCCGGGTTCCAGTATGGCTTTACCTTTGATGAGGCGATCAACGAAGACGACACGGCGATGGAGAAAAACGGCGTGACCCTGCTCATCGATCCCATGAGCTTCCAGTATCTGGTCGGTGCGGAGATCGATTATCAGGAAGGCCTGGAAGGCGCGCAGTTCGTCATCAAGAATCCGAACGCGACGTCCACTTGCGGTTGCGGCTCCTCGTTTTCCGCCTAGACAGCTTGCTCTCAGCAGTACCTTCCGCAAGGCGCCTCGGGCGCCTTCGTTTTATGCGGCTGCGCCGCCTCAATCGGTCGGGCGGCCCGATCCGCCTTCGGCGCGGTGGATGGCCCCCAGCACGCATGGATGCCGCGCCCCGGTGACGGCCGGGAGATTGCCCGGTTCGCCCAGAAGCGACTGCCGCGCCAGCCACGCGAAGGCGAATGCCTCGACCCAGTCCGCATCCACCCCGAGATCATCCGTGAGCGCCACCGGCATGGGAGACAACGCCTGGGCGATTGCCTCGCGCAATGCCCGGTTTCTCGCGCCCCCGCCGCATAAGTAGACTTCCCCGCGCGCGGGGGCGCGGGTTCGGACGGCCTGTGCGATCGTGCGCGCGGTGAGCGCCAGCAGGGTCGCTTGCACGTCGGCCGGCGCTTCCGCGCCGTCCAGATGGGATATGAGCCAGGGCAGGTTGAAGGTCTCGCGCCCGGCGCTCTTGGGCGGCGCCTCGAGGAAGAACGGATGGGCCGCCAGCGCCTGGAGAAGGCGGGGCAGGACCCGCCCCTGCGCGGCCCAGGCGCCGTCCTCGTCATAGGCCTTCCCCAACTGGTGGAACGCCCAGGCATCCATGAGCAGGTTGCCGGGTCCGCAGTCGAACCCGCTTACCGTACCGCCGGGCGGCAAATCGGTCAGATTGGCGATGCCGCCGATGTTGACGATGACCCGGTGCGCGGCGGCGGCGAACATGGCGGCGTGAAAGGCGGGCACGAGGGGGGCGCCTTGGCCGCCGGCGGCGATGTCGCGGCTCCTGAAATCGGCGACCGTGGTGATTCCCGTGAGTTCGGCCAGCAGCGCGGCATTGCCCAGTTGCACCGTGTAGCCGGCGTCCGGGCGGTGCCGGATCGTCTGGCCGTGACAGCCGATGGCCTGCACGCGCGAGCGCGGCAGGCCGTGTTGTCGCAGCAGGTCGAGGACCGCCTGGGCGTAATGCCGTGCGAGCTCGTTGGCCGTGAGGGCGGCGGCGTGCAGCTCGTCCCGGCTCGGGGTGTGCAACCCAAGCAGCCGCTCGCGCAAGGAGGGGGCATAGGGGACGAAATGGGTGGCTTCCAGGCGCGGACGGCCCGTGCCGAACGCCACCAGGGCGCAGTCGATGCCGTCCAGGCTGGTGCCCGACATGAGCCCGACGTAGTATTCCGGCTGGACGGCCATGGCGGTGAGCGGGCGTCGCGCGGGCGCGAACGGTTAGTCGATGCTCGCGACGCTGATATTGCGCAGGGCGCCCAGGCTCGCCTCGAGCGGTCGCGCGGTCGCGAGGAAGGCCGTGCGGCCCCCGGCCGCGATGGGGCGGGCGTTTGGCAGCCGGACCGTCATGGGATTGCGCGCAACGCCGTCGATGCGCACCTCATAGTGCAGGTGGGGACCGGTCGTCCACCCCGTTTCGCCGACGTAGCCGATGACTTCGCCGCGATGCACGCGCGTGCCGCGATGCAGGCCCTTGGCGAATCGAGACATGTGGGCGAATGCCGTGCTGTAGGGGGGCTCGTTGTCGATCACGACGATGTTCCCGTAGCCCGTCTCTTGCCCGGCGAAGGCCACCGTGCCGTTCGCGGTGGCATGGATGGGGGTGCCGATGGGGGCGCCGAAATCGACCCCTGCGTGCAGCGCCCACCGGTGCACGACTGGATCGAAGCGCATCCCGTACGGGGACGTGATGTCGGTGTACTGCAGAGGAAACCGCTGGAAGGCGACTCCCCAGGCATGACCGCTCGGCGTGTAATAGCCTCCCTGCCCGTCCTTGTCCTGGAAATAGACCGCGCGGTAGTCCTTGCCGCGATGAACGAGTTCGGCCGCCAGGATATGGCCAAGGGCCACGAGCTGGCCCTGATAGTCCAGCCGCTGGTAGATGAGCGCGAAATGGTCGCCGGGCTGGAACGGCTGGTGGAAGTCGACCTTGGTCGAGAAGATCTCGACCATCTGCCGCGCGATGCGGGCGGGAACGCCGGCGGCATCCAGCGCGCCATAGTACGAAGTGCCGATGCTGCCCGCGCAGCGGACGAGGGTCGGCTTGAGGGTTGCCGGGGTGGAGGTTGCGGTGAAGGCGTCGCCGTTGCGCCGCACCACGAGGAGATGGTTGTCGGCGGTGAGGTACTGGAGGGCCAGGAGACGTCCGCCGGCGGACGTCTCGGCCGTGAAGGTCCGCCCGGGCGCGAGCTCGAACAGGGGTTGCGCCTGCGGGGCGGTGTCGACGAATCGCAGGAGGGCCGGATCATGGACGTCGAGACGGCTCAGCACGTCGGCCAGGGTGTCGCCGTCTTCGATGCGCGCTTCGTCCCAATAGACCCCGTCATGGGCATTGTCGGGGGCGAGTTGCAGCTGGGGCGAGGGCAAATGCTGAATGACCGTCTCGATGCTGACGGGCGCGGTCTGCGTGTCCGGCGCCGTGCCGAAGGCGACGGCGACGCCGAGGAAGGGGACGGTCGCCAAGGCGATGAGCCAGCGCAGCTTCGGTTTCGGCTCGTGCGCCTTTTGCGCTAGAATAGCGCCCCTGTCCTCATTCATTGCTGTCGAAGTCCCGTGCTATTTCACCGTAGCGGAACTTTAGCAGAAAAGTGAAGGATCGCCAAACGGCCGCCCGTGGCCTGCCGCGGGCCTTGGGTGGGATTTCCCGGGTCGGGCGTGTTGAAGCATAAGGATCGCAAGGACGATGTTGGCCATGGATGAGGCGCTCGGGTTCATAACCAAAGGCTGCGACGAATTGCTCGTGGAATCCGAGCTCAAGGAAAGGCTCCGTCTCGGCCGGCCGCTGCGCATCAAGGCGGGATTTGATCCGACGGCGCCCGACCTTCACCTGGGGCACACGGTGCTGCTCAACAAGCTGCGCCAGTTCCAGACGCTCGGCCACGAGGCGATTTTCCTGATCGGCGACTTCACCGGGATGATCGGCGATCCGACGGGCAAGAGCGCCACGCGCAAGGCCCTGACCCGCGACGATGTGATCGAGAACGCGCGCACCTACGAGGCGCAGATCTTCAAGATCCTCGATCCGGAGAAAACCCTCGTGATGTTCAATTCGAGCTGGATGGGCGAGATGAGCGCGGCCGATCTCATCGGCCTTGCCGCGCGCCACACGGTGGCGCGCATGCTCGAGCGCGACGACTTCCACAAGCGCTACCAGGGAGGGCAGCCCATTGCCATCCACGAGTTTCTCTATCCCTTGATTCAAGGCTACGATTCCGTCGCGCTCAATGCCGACGTCGAACTCGGGGGCACGGATCAGAAATTCAATCTGCTGGTCGGGCGCGAACTGCAGAAGCATTTCGGCCAGCCTCCCCAGGTCGTGTTGACGATGCCGATCCTGGAAGGACTCGACGGGGTCCAGAAGATGTCGAAGTCGCTGGGCAACTACATCGGGATCAATGAGCCCCCTCCCGAGATGTTCGGCAAGCTCATGTCCATTTCGGACGACCTGATGTGGCGCTATTTCGATCTGCTGAGCTTTCTCGGCGGGCGAGAGATCGCGCAGTTGCGCGAAGGGGTGGCGGCAGGCGCCAACCCAAGGGACGTCAAGATCAAGCTCGCCTTGGAGATCGTGGAGCGCTTCCATGGGCGCGTCGCCGCCGAGGGCGCGCATGCGCAGTTCATCGCGCGCTTTCAGAAAGGGGTTTTGCCCGACGAGTTGCCCGAGGTGAGGGTGCCGGCCGACGGGGATGGCCTGCCGGTCGTTCAGGTGCTCAAGCAGGCGGGGCTGACCGCCAGCACCTCCGAGGCGATTCGCGCGATCGAGCAGGGCGGCGTGCGGCTGAACGGCGAGAAGGTCTGCGACCGCGCGGCCCAGATCGCCAAGGGCGAGAGCATCATCTTGCAGGTGGGCAAGCGGCGCGTGGCGAGAATCACGCTGATTTGAGTCCCGCCGGGATCAAAACCAGCGTGGGTGAAAGCCCACCCCGGGGCGCAGCACGTTGAGATAGAGTTCGTGGAGGAACATGAGTTCGGCCATCACCTCCGGCGGAAATCCGGCACGGTCGCCGCGCTGGTCGAGCAGCAGTTCCGTGAAGTAGGTCTCCAGCATCGGACTCGGCCAGAGGAGCGCGATGCGCTCCAGGATCCGGGGGAATGTCTGCTCCAGGAGCGACCGTTCGGCTGGGTTGGTCATCGTTGTCGCCATCATGTCTTCCGCCTCAAGGGTGCGCGCTACAGCAGATAACGGCATGTCCTGCGGGATCCTGAGGGGAATGTTGCAAAGACGCCTGCCGGGAAGTCGATCGTGGGCGCCGCGTCGCGCCCTCCCATCGCCCGCTCGCGGTGCTTTTTCGGGCTGCGCGCCGACCCTTGCATCCTCAGCGGCGCGCGTCCGGGTTGGCAACGCCGCCGGGGAGTCTTCCGGCTCCGCAGGGGGGGCGAGCGAACGGCAATGTCCATGCGGTTGGGCTTCATTCGGATCCGGGCGGTGGCGGCGGCAGGGCGCGCGCAACGGGTGCCCCGAGGCGCCCCAGCGCGGCATGCGGGCGTGCGCCGATTATTTTCCACCTAATAAAGGCTATTTGCTTCACTCCGGGCCAAAACCGCCGATGACGTTGGGTCATCCGAAAGGGGTAAGGTGTTGGTGAATCGCCAAACCCATTCCGCGCCTGACCAGAGGAGAGGCAGCGTGAAGGCATCATGCTGCCTGCGCCGCGATCTGCAAGGACCGCGGGCAGATCGCGCTGTTCTTCAAGGCACCCAGCCAGAACCTGAAGATCAAGATCTTTGCCGGGATTTCGGCCCCTGCGGTCAAGTGCAAGATCTGGACGGCGTTGATCGCCATGCCTGCTGCTGCGCGATCCGCAACGGTCCTCCCGTTTCGGCTGGAGCCTGGCCGACCTCGTGGCGCGCCAGCGCATGAACCTCTTCACTCACCGCGGTCTCGTGGCCTCGCTTGATCAACTGTTCGGCGTTCTGCCCGAGACCCGGGCGGTCTCCCTCCAGGCGTCCTTGGCCTTCGCCCGACCGTGGACAGCATAAGGAGGCAGCTCTTGAGACCCGCGCAGAAGGCATCCCCCATCCGCATCAGATCAAGCAGCCATCCGCCTGGTTTCGGCGGTCTGGGGCGGGAGCGACGTTGCCCATAAAAACAAGCCTGTGTGCCCCTGTTTCAAAAAAGTTTCACAAAGGTGTTGACCCCCGCGATCACCCCTGTATAATGCGCACTCCTTCGCTGCAATGCGGCGAAGGACGCGGAGTTCGGACGCAGCAGGGGATGCCCAAAACGTTCGTCAGAACCTTGACAAACTCCGAGCTGCTTGTATAATGCACGTCTTTGCTGCGGCGACGCAGCGACTGCGCAAGCAGAACCGCTCTTTAACAATGCACAGCCGATAAGTGTGGGCACTTGTTTCCGAGCCACGGTGGAAGCCGTGGTGTTAAGAGAGATGAAGTGCTTGCGAGCCTGTAATATTTAGGTGAGCGAGTTAGGAATTGAACTGAAGAGTTTGATCCTGGCTCAGATTGAACGCTGGCGGAATGCTTTACACATGCAAGTCGAACGGTAACGGGCCTTTCGGGGTGCCGACGAGTGGCGAACGGGTGAGTAATACGTAGGAACGTATCCAGTAATGGGGGATAACGCACCGAAAGGTGTGCTAATACCGCATACGCCCTGAGGGGGAAAGCGGGGGATCGCAAGACCTCGCGTTATTGGGGCGGCCTACGTCTGATTAGCTAGTTGGTGGGGTAAAGGCCCACCAAGGCGACGATCAGTAGCTGGTCTGAGAGGATGATCAGCCACACTGGGACTGAGACACGGCCCAGACTCCTACGGGAGGCAGCAGTGGGGAATTTTGGACAATGGGGGAAACCCTGATCCAGCCATTCCGCGTGGGTGAAGAAGGCCTTCGGGTTGTAAAGCCCTTTCGGTGGGGAAGAAACGGCGAGCGCTAATACCGCTTGTTACTGACGGTACCCGCAGAAGAAGCACCGGCTAACTACGTGCCAGCAGCCGCGGTAATACGTAGGGTGCGAGCGTTAATCGGAATTACTGGGCGTAAAGCGTGCGCAGGCGGTTTTGCAAGTCAGGTGTGAAATCCCCGGGCTTAACCTGGGAATTGCGCTTGAAACTGCGAGGCTAGAGTACGTCAGAGGGGGGTGGAATTCCACGTGTAGCAGTGAAATGCGTAGAGATGTGGAGGAACACCGATGGCGAAGGCAGCCCCCTGGGATGATACTGACGCTCATGCACGAAAGCGTGGGGAGCAAACAGGATTAGATACCCTGGTAGTCCACGCCCTAAACGATGTCAACTAGTTGTTGGGTGACTTGATCACTCAGTAACGCAGCTAACGCGTGAAGTTGACCGCCTGGGGAGTACGGTCGCAAGATTAAAACTCAAAGGAATTGACGGGGGCCCGCACAAGCGGTGGATTATGTGGATTAATTCGATGCAACGCGAAAAACCTTACCTACCCTTGACATGTGCGGAATCCTGCTGAGAGGCGGGAGTGCCCGAAAGGGAGCCGCAACACAGGTGCTGCATGGCTGTCGTCAGCTCGTGTCGTGAGATGTTGGGTTAAGTCCCGCAACGAGCGCAACCCTTGCCATTAATTGCCATCATTTAGTTGGGCACTTTAATGGGACTGCCGATGACAAATCGGAGGAAGGTGGGGATGACGTCAAGTCCTCATGGCCCTTATGGGTAGGGCTTCACACGTAATACAATGGCGCGTACAGAGGGTTGCCAAGCAGCGATGCGGAGCCAATCCCAGAAAGCGCGTCGTAGTCCGGATTGCAGTCTGCAACTCGACTGCATGAAGTCGGAATCGCTAGTAATCGCGGATCAGCATGTCGCGGTGAATACGTTCCCGGGCCTTGTACACACCGCCCGTCACACCATGGGAGTGGGTGATACCAGAAGTAGGTGGCCTAACCGCAAGGGGGGTGCTTACCACGGTATGATTCATGACTGGGGTGAAGTCGTAACAAGGTAGCCGTAGGGGAACCTGCGGCTGGATCACCTCCTTTCAAGAGACAGGGGACGAGGGGAAACCCGAGGCCTCGAATTCGGGGATGGGTGCCCACAACTTATCGGCTGTGTGAGTGAGCGCAAGGAGGGGGTGGCCCCTCGCGCGTGGCGTGGGGTCTGTAGCTCAGTTGGTTAGAGCACACGCTTGATAAGCGTGGGGTCGTTGGTTCAAATCCAACCAGACCCACCAGGTTTGAGGGGGGGTGTAGCTCAGCTGGGAGAGCACCTGCTTTGCAAGCAGGGGGTCATCGGTTCGATCCCGTTCACCTCCACCAGGAGCCAGAGGGTTGAAGTGAGGGCGTTGCCTTCAGTTGAATCCTTTGGGATTGCGTTCTTTAACAAAGTGGAAGAAGTACAAGAAGTCCTGTTCTCCGAGAGGGGGGCGGGACGGGTATTGATTGTATGGCAAACGCTTAAGTACTTATGGCCTTGAGGCTTCTTAAGGTTATAGGGTCAAGCGACTAAGCGCATATGGTGGATGCCTTGGCGATTACAGGCGATGAAGGACGTGGCAGCCTGCGAAAAGCCTCGGGGAGCTGGCAAGCGAGCTTTGATCCGGGGATGTCCGAATGGGGAAACCCGACCGCGAGGTCACTCCCACCTGAATACATAGGGTGGGTAGAGCGAACCTGCTGAACTGAAACATCTAAGTAGGCAGAGGAAAAGAAATCAACCGAGATTCCGAGAGTAGTGGCGAGCGAAATCGGACCAGCCTGCAACATTTAGCGCAGCCGTTAGTGGAACGGAATGGAAAGTCCGGCCATAGTGGGTGATAGCCCCGTAGACGAAAACGGCAGTGTGGAACTAGGGTTGCGACAAGTAGGGCGGGACACGTGGAATCCTGTCTGAAGATGGGGGGACCATCCTCCAAGGCTAAATACTCGTAATCGACCGATAGTGAACCAGTACCGTGAGGGAAAGGCGAAAAGAACCCCGGGAGGGGAGTGAAATAGATCCTGAAACCGTATGCGTACAAACAGTGGGAGCCCTCGCAAGGGGGTGACTGCGTACCTTTTGTATAATGGGTCAGCGACTTACATTCAGTAGCGAGCTTAACCGAATAGGGGAGGCGTAGCGAAAGCGAGTCTGATAAGGGCGATCAGTTGCTGGGTGTAGACCCGAAACCGGATGATCTATCCATGGCCAGGATGAAGGTGCGGTAACACGCACTGGAGGTCCGAACCCACTAGTGTTGCAAAACTAGGGGATGAGCTGTGGATAGGGGTGAAAGGCTAAACAAATCCGGAAATAGCTGGTTCTCTCCGAAAACTATTTAGGTAGTGCCTTGTGACACACCCTCGGGGGTAGAGCACTGTTATGGCTAGGGGCCTATTATTGGTTACCAACCCATGGCAAACTCCGAATACCGAGGAGTGGATTCACGGGAGACAGACATCGGGTGCTAACGTCCGGTGTCGAGAGGGAAACAACCCAGACCGCCAGCTAAGGTCCCAAAGACACAGTTAAGTGGGAAACGAAGTGGGAAGGCATAGACAGCCAGGAGGTTGGCTTAGAAGCAGCCACCCTTTAAAGAAAGCGTAATAGCTCACTGGTCGAGTCGTCCTGCGCGGAAGATGTAACGGGGCTCAAACTGTGCACCGAAGCTGCGGATGCGGGCAACCGCATGGTAGGAGAGCGTTCTGTAGGCCTGCGAAGGTGGCTCGAGAGGGCTGCTGGAGGTATCAGAAGTGCGAATGCTGACATGAGTAGCGATAAAGGGAGTGAAAAGCTCCCTCGCCGAAAGCCCAAGGTTTCCTGCGCAACGTTCATCGGCGCAGGGTGAGTCGGTCCCTAAGGCGAGGCCGAAAGGCGTAGTTGATGGGAAACAGGTTAATATTCCTGTACCTCGATGCGATGCGATGGGGTGACGGAGAAGGGTAGGTGGGCCGGGTGTTGGACGTCCCGGTTTAAGCGTGTAGTGGGGCTGCCCAGGCAAATCCGGGTGGTCAACCATGAGGCGTGATGACGAGCGGCCATGAGCTGCGAAGCCATTGATCCCAAGCTTCCAGGAAAAGCCTCTAAGCTTCAGTCGCGTTGAGACCGTACCGCAAACCGACACAGGTGGGCAGGGTGAGAATCCTAAGGCGCTTGAGAGAACTCGGGTGAAGGAACTCGGCAAATTGACACCGTAACTTCGGGATAAGGTGTGCCCCAAGTCAGTGAAGGACCTCGCGTCCGGAGCTAAACGGGGTTGCAGTGAAATGGTGGCTGCGACTGTTTAATAAAAACACAGCACTCTGCAAACACGAAAGTGGACGTATAGGGTGTGACGCCTGCCCGGTGCTGGGATGTTAAGTGATGGGGTGCAAGCTCTTGATCGAAGCACCAGTAAACGGCGGCCGTAACTATAACGGTCCTAAGGTAGCGAAATTCCTTGTCGGGTAAGTTCCGACCTGCACGAATGGCGTAACGATGGCCACACTGTCTCCACCCGAGACTCAGCGAAGTTGAAATGTTTGTGAAGATGCAATCTACCCGAGGCTAGACGGAAAGACCCCATGAACCTTTACTGTAGCTTTGCATTGGATTTTGAATAGACCTGTGTAGGATAGCTGGGAGGCTGTGAAGTAGGGACGCCAGTTCTTATGGAGCCAACCTTGAAATACCAGCCTGGTGTGTTTGAGATTCTAACCTGGACCCCTGATCGGGGTTGGGGACCGTGCATGGTAGGCAGTTTGACTGGGGCGGTCTCCTCCCAAATTGTAACGGAGGAGTACGAAGGTATCCTAGGTACGGTCGGACATCGTACTGATAGTGCAATGGCAAAAGGATGCTTAACTGCGAGACTGACAAGTCGAGCAGATACGAAAGTAGGTCATAGTGATCCGGTGGTTCTGTATGGAAGGGCCATCGCTCAACGGATAAAAGGTACTCTGGGGATAACAGGCTGATTCCTCCCAAGAGTTCATATCGACGGGGGAGTTTGGCACCTCGATGTCGGCTCATCACATCCTGGGGCTGTAGCCGGTCCCAAGGGTATGGCTGTTCGCCATTTAAAGTGGTACGTGAGCTGGGTTTAAAACGTCGTGAGACAGTTTGGTCCCTATCTGCAGTGGGCGTTGGAAGTTTGAGGGGGGCTGCTCCTAGTACGAGAGGACCGGAGTGGACGCACCTCTGGTGTACCGGTTATCACGCCAGTGGTATCGCCGGGTAGCTAAGTGCGGAAGAGATAACCGCTGAAAGCATCTAAGCGGGAAACTCGCCTCAAGATGAGACTTCCCAGGGGGTTAACCCCTCTAAAGGTTCGTCGAAGACGACGACGTTGATAGGCAGGGTGTGGAAGCGCAGTAATGCGTTAAGCTAACCTGTACTAATTGACCGTGCGGCTTGATCCTATAACCTTAAGCAGCCTCAACATCAATACCCTTGTACCCTTCCCCTTTGCCAGGCCGGGGCCTTAGCCCCGGCCCAACCCTTATGCCTGGCGGCCATAGCCAGCTGGACCCACCCGATCCCATCCCGAACTCGGAAGTGAAACGGTTGCGCGCCGATGATAGTGTGGTCTCCCATGCGAAAGTAGGTCACCGCCAGGCTCCCCCTCCCTCAAACCCCCGCCTAAAAACGGGGGTTTGTTTTTTCCGGGCGACGCCCACTCCTACGCGCGAGTCCGCCGCGGCCGTTTTGCTAGTCGCCGATCCCCAATTCATCTGTCATGACGGGGCCGGGGTGCGAGAATGCCTTGAGCGGTGCGTTGATGGGGAGAGTCGCCAGGGCCTGCGGCGTTGTCTTCAGCTCGAATGGGCGCATGGCGCCCGCCTTCCGACGGCGTCTTTTCGTGCGGCAGGGGCCTCGCCGCGCGGGCGGTAGGCCCGCGCGATGGCAAGTCTTCTGCCACGCGGTTCTCCTCGCCGTGGGGGTGGGCGCCGTGCTGCCCCATCTTCCGGGATCGGCGGCGGGGGCGGCGCCTGCCCTGACAGGCGCGCGCCCGGAGCGCGGCGAGGCAGTGGCCGTCATCCACCCCAAGAAGGGGACGTCCCGCCGGGACCAGGGTGGCGGGGCCGCGCTGTAGCCGGGGTGCGCCCCGCGCGCCGGGCCTAGAACCGTTTCTTCAGGCCGACGGCGACGCCGCCAGGGAGAATGCTCAAGAAGAACGGGTGTTTTCTGGAGTGGGCATACCAGCCGGTCAACGTACCCAACGCAAAGCCCGCCAGGACGTCGCTTTGCCAGTGCCCCTGGACCTTCATGCGGGCGACCGCGTCATAAAGCGGGAGCGCTTCCAGGGCATAGATCGCCGGATACTCGTGCCGGTACTCGAGCACGAACGGGGTGACGATGCTGGTGACGCCCGCGACCTCGCCGCTCGGGAAGCTGTAGTGGCTGCCGCCCTGGAAGAATTTGTTGGGATCGTTGCTCTGGGCAGGGCGCGCGCGGGTGAAGACATATTTGAGGACCTGCGCCGACGCCCCGGCGAGGATGGAGGAATCGATCGCTTGCCAATAGGTGCGCCCGAGGCGGTTGTGGCCGCCCTCGTAGAGGCCTCCGGCAAATTCGCCCACGATCATGGTGTCGAGCAGATCCAGCTGGTAGCTTCGCTTCCAGATGCCGCTGTTGTCGTAATGCCAGCGGTGGTCGATGCCGAAGGGCCCGTTGTTGGCGAACGACTCGCTCGCGAAGAGCGCAAGCCAGATGATCACGCCGCCACGGACGACCTTTTTCCTCAGCGCTTGCCCCATATCTTGGCTCCTGTCTGGTGGTGCCGTGCAATGTGCGGGATAAAGCCGGACTAGCAGGCCGCGGCGGCCCGCGCAAGCGATGCCGCCGCGTGGTTTAGAACTTGTACGCGACCCCCAGCGAAAGCATGTTGCTCGTCAGCGCATCGGTCTTCCCGGATTTCCCCAGATTGCTCGCGTGGTCGAAATCCGCCCGGAGGTCGACCGTGCGGCTCACCCGGTAGGTTGCCCCGACGCCGAGCAGAGGACGGACCGCGGTGGTGGCCGTGTGGGAGGCGGCCGCGCCGGCGGGCGGGGAAGCGCTCAAGTCGTCGGTCACGCGGGCCGCCACGAGTCCCGCTTTGCCGAACACCGAAAAACGCTTCGTGAGCGGCAGAAAGCCCAAGGCGGCCAGGTCGACCCCGCCCGCCTTGACGGTGCCGTTCGCCGTCCCGCCGGCGTACGTGGCGGAATAGTTCGCGCGGCCGAAATCGATATACCCCCCTTCGACGGCGAAATGGCGATTGAACCGATAGCCCAGCTGCAAGCGCCATTGGTTGCTGCTGCCGCTTGCGCTGGCCGCGACTCCGGTGGCGCCGGCTTGCGTCAAGGCGTGCTCGGCATGCGCGGTGCCCAGCGTGTCGTTGGAGTGGGTGACTTCGCCCGCCACGTAAAAGCCCGCGCCGAATGCGTTGACGCTGACGAGGGCCACGGCCAGGGGGAGGATTTTCTTGATGTTCATAGCGCTCCTTTGGACAAAAAGTGAAAGACGGGATTAGCGGGAGGCGCGGCTCGTGGCGTACCGCGCGAGCGTCGGTGTCTGCTTCGCGAGGGCCTTATCGACCAGCGCCGGAAAAATCGCGTTGAGGCGCGCGAAAACGCTCTCGGGGAACCCCAGATAGGCTTCGCCGCGCTCTCGCGCGATGGCGCGCAGGATGGCGCGCGCGACCGGTTCGGGGTCGTCCATCGTCATCAAGCCTTGCGCGGCCATCTCGTGGACGATCGGCGGATTGAGCGGGGTCTTCACCGCCCGGGGCGCGACGTACGTCACCCGCACCCCGGTGCCCGCCAGCTCCCGGCGCAGGGCCTGGGAAAAGCCCCGGAGCGCGAACTTGGAGGCCGAGTAGGCGGAGAAGAACGGGAAGCCGATGCTGCCGAACATGGAGCCCACGTTCACGAGATGCCCGTGGCCGCGCGCCAGCATTCCCGGCAGCAGCAGCCGGGCGAACTGCATGGGCGCCTCGATGTTGACCGCCAGCATGCGATGGAGCATGCCCGGTTCCATGGCCTGGAACGGCTTGAAGTCGAGGACGCCGGCCAGATTGATGAGCATGTCGACGCCCCCCCAGGTTTCTTCCGCCGCGAGGACCGCGTCCTCGCGTTCGGCGCTTTGGGTGACATCGCACGCGAGCGTCAAAATTTCCCCGCCGCCTTCGCTGGCGAGCTGCCCTGCCGCGCCGCTGACGCGCGAACAGTGCACCAGGCGACACAACCGCGCGCCCTCGGCGGCAAGCTGTTCGCTCAGGATGCGCCCGATGCCGCCCCCGGCGCCGGTCAACAGGATGCGTCGGTTTTTGAAGTCCATGGTTTCAGCGCTCCGTCGAAGTCAGGACGCCCCCGCCGTGGGCGCGAATCTTGGCCATGAGCGCAAGGATCTGCTGCCGCCGGCCTTGATCCGCGAGCGGCCGGCCAGGGCGGGGAGGCGCCGCCAGGGCGCGCCGCAGCGCGGCGAGCGCCTGGGCATAGTGGTGCTTGCCGTAAAGAAAATCGCCGTAAAAATAATTGGCGTCGATGCTCCTCGGATCGATTTGCAGGGCCTTCCTGAAGTAGCCTTCGGCCTTCCGGTCATTTCCGAAGCTCAGGGGCCAGCCCGGGACCTTGTCGTACAGCGCGCCCAGGGACGTGTCGGCCGAGCCTTGCAGCGCCGTCGGGTCGATCTTGAGCGAGGCGCGCAGGTCACGTCGGGCTTCCTTGACGAGTTCCAGTGCGTGCAATCCGCCCTCGACGCCGGCGAGCGAGCTCAGCGTGATGCCGCGCCAGATCAGGGGTTCCGCACGCCCGGGGTAGCGCGCGGCCAGGGCGGATTCTTGTTTGACGAGGGCGCCGAAGGCCGCCGCTTGCCGGCCGGGGGGCAGCTGGTAGTTGATGTGCGCCCACTGCTGCGCCACGGCGGAAATCGCCTGATCGAGCGGTGCGGCTGCCGCATGGGGGGGCGGGCCCGCCAGCGCCGCGGTCAAGGCGAGGGGCAGAAAATATCTCTTCACGAAGTGCTCTCCTAACAAGACAAACAATACGCGCCGATCGCGCCGAACATCTCCCGGTAGAGGCGGAAGAACACCTGCGCGGCATGGAGCACCGCGGCCTGGTCCTCCTCCGACTCCAGGCGATTGAGCAGCGTTTCCAGGAAGCGGACATGCCCCTGGTCCACGCTCCCATGGGACGTGAGGTAGCGAAGCGCTTGATCCGGCAACCGCAGGTGCCGCTGGAGCGCGCCGGCCACTGCATGGGCGAGGGCGACGCTCGTGCCTTCCAGGACGTAGACCATGCCGAAGAAGCCCGCCGGATTGCCCCGGTGGATCGTGTCGTAGGCATAGGCCACCATGAGTTCCGTGGCCGTGAGCGGCAAGCCGCCGCGCACCGCGTTCGGGTCGCCGCCTATTGCGGCAAGATCATCCAGAATCCATGTCTCGTGACCGTCTTCCTCCCCGATGTAGCGGACGATGGCGGTGCGCAGCCAGGCTAGGCGCTCAGGCAATCGGGCGCCGCAAGCCATGAGGAGCGGAACGGTATGCTTGACGTGGTGATAGGCCTGTTCCAGAAAAAGCCGGTATTCGGCAAGGGACACCTCGCCTGCGAGCGCGCGGGTGACGAGGGGGCAGGCGCGCATCCGGTCGCGCGCCTGCGCGGTCTGCACGACCAGGTGGTCATAGAACGTCATGGGCTTCCTCGTACTTTTGCGCAATAGGCGTCCGATAGGCCGCCGCGATGGCCGCCCGCATGGGGCAGCCCGCCCCGTTGAGCAGGCCGTTGGCGCCGGAGAAGGGTTCGTCGGCGACCACCCACGCACCAATTTGCGCATAGTCGGGCAGCCCGCCGTTGATCGCGGTCACGGCCTGTCCCACGGCCTCGGGCGACGCGCCCCGCCCGGGCACCACGACGGCGACGTTGAACGGCCTCCCCGCGCCGAACACCGCGGCTTGGGCAATGTCGGGATGGCCGGCGAGCAGTGCCTCCAGCCATTCCGGCGCGACGTTGCGCCCGAAGGCGGTGGAATAGGACGTCGCCTTGCGCCCGGTCAGGAAAAGGAATCCGTCCGCATCCAGGTAGCCCAGATCGCCGGTGGCGAGCTCGCCCGACGCCAGGCCGCAAGCGCCGCCCAGGTAGCCTTGAAACACCGCTCCGCGGACCATGACCTCGCCGCTCGCGTGGATGCGCACCTGCACGTGGGGCAGTGCCCTGCCCACGCTGCCGGGGCGTTCGGCGTCCGGGAGGTTGAGGCACACCACGGAGCCGGCCTCGGACAGGCCGAAGCCCTCGAATACCGGCAGGCCCAGCCGGCGCGCCTGCGCCGCCAGAGGTGCGGCGAGCGGCGCGCCGCCCACGGCGACGAAACGCAGCGACGCCGGCACGCTCAGCCCGCCGGTAGCGCCGCCGACCACGGCCTTGAGCAACTGGGGGACGAGGACGGTAATGGTGGGAGCGGCCCAGTGCATCACCCTGAACAGCGCCTCGACGCGCACCCCGGAGGAGCCGGATACGCCGCAGCAAGACAGGGAGGGCACCTGGCTCAATCCGCCGGCCCAGAGCGGCGCATAGACGCCGGCAATGTTTTCCAGGAGGGTGGACAGGGGCAAGACCGACAGGCAACGGTCGTTCGCCGTGCCTCGCACGGCCTCGCACAGCGCCTGCGTGACCCCGGCCAGCGTCTCGCCGGACAGGCACACGCCCTTGGGCGCGCCCGTGGAGCCCGAGGTGTAGGTGATTTTCGCGGTATCGGCGGGGAGCCTTGGCGGATCGCCGCACCTGCGCCGAAACAAGCCCAGGCCCCGCCCGGCGACCGCGATGACGGTGTCGGGCGGGGCATTGAGCAGCGCCGCGACACGCTCCGGCTGATCCGTGATGACCCGCGTCACGCCGGCATCGTTCAGCACGTGGCTCAACTGCCCGTCGGAGAAGAACGTCGGGAGGGGAACCGCGATGCCGCCGTGCGCGAGAACGGCCAGATCCAGGCAGACCCAGGCGAGACCATTGTCCAGCAACAGGCCGACCCGTTGTCCGCGAACCAGTGCCCGAAGGCACTCGACCTCGGCGAGAAGCCCTGGGTAATCCAGCTCCCCCTGTTCGTCCCGCAGGGCCAACTGGCGTGGACGGTGACTGGCGTGTGCGCGGACGCGCTCCAGAAGGACCTTCATGGGCGTGCCTCCGCGATTGGCCACGTCCATGCGCACGCAGCGAGGTGCGCGCCGGTCCCCAGCCTGCCGGCGGATTGGAGGAGGCTCCTCAGTTGGGGGTGGCGGGCGACGCCGCCAAAGAGTTTACGATGGCCCGCGAGGATGTCGCCCAGATAGACCTTGGGCGAGGCCCGGTAATAGGTGCCCCACGACATGCCGCCATCCGGTAGGCGGCGAGGATCGGCGTCGGCGAGGGCCATGGGCCGCAGGCCCAGGCGCGCGAATGCGTTGGCGAGCGGCCGGACGGCGGTGAAGAGGACCCAGCGGTATCCGGCTGCCGCCATGAAGGCGGTGCTTGCGGCAATGATCAAGCGCGCTTGCCCGGGAGAGCCGATGGCGAGATTCCCGACTTCCACGATGCTGGCGCGGCTGATCGGATGGCCGAGCCGCGCGCTCGCCAGCTCCTGCGCCGGGCCATCGAGGTATTGCTCGGCGAACAAGCGGGTCGATTGCGCGCAACGCGCGCCCACCACCGCCTGCAGCCTTCCGCCGATGCCGAAGGCGAGAAGGTTGGCGTAAAAGCGGTCGAGTCGGGCGCCATAGGCGCGCAGGAATACGCCGGCCACGAAGGCTTCGAGCGCGGGGCGGGCGGGGTGTGACGGGCCGGCCAGATCGAGGGAGAAGTGGGCCGGGATTTCCGCGAGCAGCGGATCGACGTGGGTGTCGACGAACGGGGTGTCGGTGATCATGTGCGGGATGGACCTCGGCGATAAGCGTCCTCCCGCATGAGCCAGATTCATGCCATGACTCGTACCATTCTGATTATTAATAACAGTGTGGCGAATATGGCGCATTCGCGAGTGCGCAAGATTGAGCGAGTGCGCAAAAATTGTCTGCACGGGATGCGCATTGCGATGAGGATTCGGGGGGCGAACCGGGCAGGGCAGGGCCGCCACGGGAGTCGATCAGGCCGCGTGCTATCGGGAAAATCGGGCGTGCGAGGCCCGGGGAACGCCCAAATGGGATGTCCAGTCTAAGTGCAAGGACCCGCCAAGCCGTGGCGGCGTCAGGGTGAAGCGCCGCGCCCGCACAGCCTGCGGAGCACGGAAGCGAGGGCGGGCGGGACGGGAAGTCGGGCCACGACCTTGGTGCGGGCGTCGGCCCGGCAGGCGGCGACGTATCCGATGGCGCCCGGCGTACGGGCCACGAAGCGCAGCATGGATTCCTGGGAGGCCACCGTGTATGGGGGCGAAACCCCTTGGAAATAGCGCTCCGTCCAGTAGCGCTGGAGGCCTTGCGGCCCTTTGCCGAACAAGGCCAGGGAAAAGGCGATCCGAAGCGGATTGGTCGACGACAGATTGAGCGGGACAATGGCCTTCCCGTCGTTGTCGACCTCTATGCGCTTGAGGAAAATATCCGCGAGCGTGGACCGGTCGAGCGCGATGTGCGGGGGCGCATCCCCCACGATCACGGCGATGGTGTCCTCGCCGAGGCTTACGCCGGCGCGGCAGAGCAAGAGCACCACCAATGCGAGCCGGATCAAGGCGCGCGCCGTCAAAACAGGGCCGTCACGGAAAACAGCCACCCCGTGGGCGCGAGGCTTGCGGTGCCGGTGGACTGGCGGTGCTCGATCTTGATCGAAAATGGCGGGGTCGGACGGTAGGTGATCCCCACGCTGGTCGTGTCGACCGGAACGCTGAAGAGCTCGGCCTTGAAGCGTTCGTGATAGGCGACGCCATAGACATGGTCCCACAGGGGGACGGCGAGCAGCAGGAAGCCTCCCCATTCCTTGCCGCCGCCATTGTCGTCCCGACGATAGACCATTTCTCCGGTCAGCTCGGCCTCGTGGCGGGTGTAGAAGAGATCGGCGCCGACCAGATTCTTGTAGCCCTGCAGTTCTCGCAACGCGAAATGGGCGATGGACAGACCCAGTTGCAGGTCGTCGTTGAAGCTGCGGTAGCGCAGGCGGGCGCCCACGCCCTGGTTGAAGGCATTCTGGGGGTTGGGTCGCACCGCCAGATCCGGATAGGTTTCTTCGTGGCCGATGGTGGGATCCAGTTGGGCCGAGTCGTCCACGTAGAGCTGGTAGTCGATGGCGGCCTTGCGCACCGGCCAGCTGCCATAGAGCTGGGCGCCGGAGGCGCTCGGCGCGAAGGCCGCGATGGTGGTCAAGGGCCGCGAGACCGTCCACACCAGGGGGTCGGCGTGAATCTGATTCCAGCGGCCGATCGGCGTGAGGAATTTGCCGAAGCGCACGGTGCTGCGCGTGCTGAGGTTGTGGTCGAGATAGAAGCGTTCGACGTCGAGGTCCGCCTCGGGCCTGTGCGCGTTCCCCTCGGACCACGTGAGCACGTTGTTCGCCTCGATTTCCGTGAAGAAATGCCAGTCCGGCCGCGGATTGCCGTGGAGGAAGAGGCTCAAGACCTGGAGCGAGGCCCTGGTCGGCT
The DNA here is from genome assembly GCA_021788645.1 of Pseudomonadota bacterium. GTDB lineage: Bacteria > Pseudomonadota > Gammaproteobacteria > Burkholderiales > JAKAFK01 > JAKAFK01. The sequence continues at coordinate 7,664 of JAJYKK010000008.1, read as the reverse complement.
CGCCCGCAAGCGAGGCGGCCTGAATGTTGTAGTAGCCTCCCGCCGACAGCCCGAGGAAGGGCAGGGGATAGCCATGGCCCAGTTCGTAGCCGTGCGCCAGGCCGGGCCAGCTCGATGCGATGAGGAGGCCGAGCAGGAGCCGCCGCAGATGGCCTGCCCGACGCGCCCGCGGCGCATCGGCACTGTCTTCGCTGGGGCGGCGAGCGGGCGGCATGCTATGATCTCCGCCGGTCGGGTCTGCGGATTGTTGTCGCAACAACGCCCCCCTTCGCATCCATAACCCTTTGAATCGTTGTTTGACTGTGTCGGCGGGATCGCTCCCGTCGGCACGCGCAAGAGGCAAGAGTGTACCAGTTTTCCATCCGGCGGGAGGATGCCCAGGAGAGGCGATGCCGCCCGTAACCCGGGAGCGGCGCGGGATCACCATTCGCGCGGCGATCCTGCGCGGGTTTCTGGTGTTGGTGGTCACGGCGGTGGTGCTGAGCGGGGCCTTGTCCTTCATCGCGGTGCGCCGGGCCTTCCAGTCGGAGATTGCCGAGAACCTGGGCAACAGCGCCTCCGGGCTGCTGCAGCGCATCGACATGTTCTTCTTCGAGCGCCAGGAGGAGATGCGCGAATGGCGCCGCGTGGAACTCATGCAGGACATCCGCGTCGGGGATGTGGACAAGCGCGTGGCGCGGTTCCTGAGCGATCTCAAGGCCGGCCACGGCGACGTCTACCAGGTGCTGTACTGCACGAACCTGGCCGGCCGCGTGGTTGCTTCCACCGATTTGCGCCTGCTGGGGAAAATACGGCAGCCGGCGCCCGCGATGCCGGACGCGAGCCAGGCGTCGAACGCCCCGGTCGTTCTTGAGCAAAGGCCGGGCGGCGTGGCCGCGCCGGGTCCCCGCTATGTCTTGCGCACGATGGTGCCTTCGTTGCTCGGGGGTGGAAATCTGGGCTACCTTTACGCCGAGCTCAACTGGAAGGCGGTATCCGGCTTCCTCGCCGATGATGTGGCGGGGAGCGGTCGCACCGCCTTGCTCCTGGATAGCCGAAACCGAGCCATCGCGGCGGCGGGAGGCTTGGCGGCGCGGCTCGAGGCACGAGCCTTTCCGGTGCCGCCGCTCCGCCGCGGCGCGGCTGCGCGCCGTGGCAACGCGCAGACCGATGTGGCGGGCATCGGCGAGCTGTTGGTGGGCGCGGCGGCCTCTTCCGGGTACGAGCACTTTTCGGGGTTCGGCTGGCACATCGTGGTCGTGGAGCCCACCCGGGTCGCCTTCGCGCCGGTGTGGCGCCTGGCCTGGGCCATGCTGGGCGGGCTCCTCTTCAGCCTTGCGGTGGCGGCATGGCTATCCATGCGGCTCTCGAGCCGGCTCGCCTCGCCCATCGGGCACCTGACCGAGTTCGCCCGGGGTTTTCGGCGCGGCCGCAAGGCCTCTGCGCCCGTCGTGCAGACCCGTATCAGCGAAGTGAGCGAGCTCAACCAGGCCTTCGGCGACATGATCGAGGCGCTCGAGCGCTCCCGCGAGCACGTGGTGCGTGCGGGCAAGCTCGCCGTGGTCGGCGAGATGGCCGCCATCATGACGCACGAGGTGCGGACCCCGCTGGGGATCCTCAAGTCCTCGGGACAGATGCTGGAGCGTTGCGCCGGCCTGACGGCGTCGGACCGTGAGCTGGCCGGCTTCATCGTGAGCGAAACGGATCGGCTGAACGGCCTCGTCACCACGCTGCTCGAGTGCGCGAGCCCGCGCGCGCCCGCGTTCCAACCCCGGGACGTGCACGAGATCATCCGGCACGTGCTTTCCCTGACGGCGAGCAAGGCGAATAAGAACGGCATCAGGCTCGACGCCCGGCTGGCGGCGCGGCAGTCGGTGCTGGCCTGCGATCGGGAACAGATGGTGCAGGTGGTTCTGAACCTGGTGATCAACGCCCTTCAGCATGTGCCGGAAGGCGGGCGGATCCGATTGAGCACGTCAACGGGGCGCAGACCCTCGTCGTGCGGGTCGACGACGATGGCCCGGGCATTGCGCCGGACGAGCGGGATCGGGTCTTCGATCCCTTTTTTACCCGGCGGCAAGGCGGTGTCGGCCTCGGGCTCACGATCGTGCAGCAGATTGTCCATGCGCACCACGGCGAGATCACGGCGGGGGCGTCCCCCCTGGGGGGCGCGGGATTTGCCGTCGTGTTCGCGCCCGAACGACAAGGAGAACTCACGTGACGAACCGCATCCTTGTGGTCGACGACGAAGACAAGATGCGCAGGATATTGGAGATCGCGCTCCTGGCCATGGGGCATGAGGTGGTGCACGCCGCCGACGGCGTGGAAGCGCTCGATCGATTCGCCGAGGCGCCGTGCGACCTCGTGCTGACGGACCTGCGCATGCCGAAGCTCGATGGCCTCGGCCTGCTGCGCGCCTTGCGCGAGCGGGGCGAAGCCGTCCCGGTCGTCGTCCTCACCGCGCACGGCAGCGTGACGAGCGCGGTCGAGGCCATGAAGCTCGGGGCCATCGACTACATCATCCGGCCGTTCGAAATGTCTGCGGTCGAGCTCGCCGTCTCGCGCGCGCTCGCCGTGGCGCACATGGACCGCGAGAACCGCTTTCTGCGCGAGGAGATGGGGCGCGGCTTCGGTGAGTTCGTCGGCCAAAGCCCCGCGATGCTCGCCTTGTATGAGCTGATCCGGCAGGTGGCGCCCACGCGCAGCGGGGTATTCGTCATCGGCGAGACGGGCACCGGCAAGGAACTCGTCGCCCGGGCGATCCACCAGGAATCCGGCCGCGGCGGGCTCTTCGTCCCGATCAACTGTGCCGCGATTCCCGCCGACCTGTTGGAAAGCGAGCTGTTTGGCCACCGCAAGGGCGCCTTCACCGGTGCGGACAGGGACCGGATGGGGCGGTTCGAGGCCTCGAGCGGGGGCACGCTGTTTCTCGACGAGGTCACCGAAATGCCCATGGCGCTGCAGGCCAAGCTGTTGCGTGTTCTGCAGGAAAACAGCGTGGAGCGCCTGGGCAGCCATAGGCCGGTCGCGATCGACTTGCGCGTGGTGGCGGCCACCAACCGGGATCCCCAGGAAGCCGTCGCGGAAGGCGCTTTGCGCCAGGACCTCTATTTCCGCCTCAACGTGGTGCGCCTGGATGTGCCGGCATTGCGCGAGCGCCGGCAAGACATCCCGCTGCTCGCCCGGCATTTCCTGGCGAAACACTGCCGCGAGCTGGGCCGTCGCGTGCCCGAGCTTGACGCGAGCGCCTTGCGGCGTCTGGATGAGTACCGCTGGCCGGGCAACATCCGGGAACTTGAGAACATGATGGAGCGCGCCGCGGTGCTCAGCCGAGGGGAGACCATCAGCTCGACCCTGTTGCCCGAGGCCCTGTTCAAGCCCTTCCTGGGGGCCTCCTCGGGCGAATCGCGCGCGAAGTGGCCGCAAGCGCTGGCCATGGAGCCGCAAGTGGCCGAGCTCGAGAGGGGCCTCATCGAAGAGGCGCTCAGCCGGGCCGGCGACAACAAGTCCGCGGCCGCGCGCCTGCTGGAGATCAGCGAGCGTTCGCTGTGGTACAAGATCAAGAAATACGGAATCTGAGCGCGCGGTCCTCTTGCGGCGGGGCCGTGCGGTTCTGGTACACTGGCGGCGTCATTGTCGAGACGCCGGTCCTTTTTCTGCCGTGAAGCCCCTTACCTTTGCCCTGCTGCGCCGCTTGTCCGACGGCACCTTCCATTCCGGGGAGGAAATGGCGCGCGAACTCGGCATTTCGCGCGCGACCGTCTCCAACGCGCTCGCGGAGATCAAGGACTGGGATGTGGATCTCGCCCGGATTTCCGGGCGCGGCTATCGGCTGGAGCGCCCGATCGAGTGGATCGACGCGGCGCGCCTGGCGCAGGCTTTTCCCGAGCTCAACCCCCAGGTGCTCGATGTGGTCGATTCCACCAACAGCGTATGCTTCCGGGGCGCCGACCAGGGCGCGGTGCACCGGCGGCTGGTGGTGGCCGAGCTGCAGACGGGGGGCCGTGGGCGGCGTGGCCGCGCATGGCGCGCGACGCTCGGGGGTTCGCTGCTGTTCTCGGTGCTCTGGCGCTTCGACCAGCCCGCGGTCGCCTTGTCCGGATTGAGCCTCGCGGTGGGCGTCGCCTTGTCCCGGGCGCTCAAGGCTGCCGGGATCGCGGGGGCGGCTTTGAAATGGCCCAACGACGTGCTATATCAGTACCGTAAGCTTGCGGGGATTCTGATCGAACTGCAAGGTGATGCGCTGGGACCGACAACCGCGGTGATCGGCATCGGCCTCAATGTGCGCCTGGGTGCGCGCACGCGCGATGCGATCGACCAGGCGGTGATCGATCTTGCGACCATCGTCGGGCAGGTACCGAGCCGAAACGCCTTGCTGCATCAGGTGCTCCGGGACCTGGGCGCGGTGCTGCGCGAGTTCGAGGCGAACGGGTTCGCTGGGCTGCGCGAGGAGTGGCTTGCGGCGCATGCCTACCAGGGCAAACCGGTGCGTCTGGTGCTGCCGGGGGGCGATGTCCTGCCGGGACGCGTGGAGGGCATCACCGAGGACGGCGCCTTGCTGCTCCTGCGAGGGCGCGAGTTGCTGCGCATCAATGCAGGCGAGATGACCTTGCGCGCCGCCTCGGATGCGCCGAGGTAAGGGGGTTGGATCGTGCCGGCCGGCATGGGGGGCAGCCAGGATGTCCCGTGCTGCATGGCCGCAGGCTGGGGCAAGAGTCTTCTGATGATACTCGCCATCGATGCAGGAAACACTCGGGTCAAGTGGGGCTTGTACCAGCGCGGGGCCTGGCTGGCGCAAGGCGCCGTGGCCAATGTCGACATGGTTCGGCTGGCCGAGGCTTGGCGGCCCTTCCCCGTCCCGAACCAGGTGATCATCTCCAACGTGGCAGGGCAGAAGGCGCGCTCCGCGTTGACCGTGCTCATTTCGCACTGGCACAAGGAGGCGACCTGGGTGACCCCGACAGCCGCCGAGGGGGGCGTGATCAACCGCTACGCGAGGCCGGCCCAATTGGGGTCGGACCGGTGGGCCGCGCTGGTGGCGGCGCGCCATCTGCACGGGGGCAGCTGTCTGGTCGTGGGGATCGGCACGGCCGTGACGTGCGATGTCCTGACCAAGGAAGGCGAATTTCTGGGCGGCATCATTCTCCCGAGCCCGGATCTGATGTTCGATGTCCTGGCCCGGCGGACCGCGTCCGTCGCGCCGGCCAAAGGCACGCTGCAGCGCTTTCCCACCAGCACCGCCGATGGCGTGTTCACCGGCGCCTGGCTCGCGGTCGCCGGGGCCATCGATCGCATGTTCCGCGCCACCATGGAGACGGAGGGCGGCAACGTGCTGTGCATCCTGCATGGGGGCGATGCGGAAGTCCTGCGCCCGCTCTTGAACATCCCGCTGCGCGTGGAAGATAATCTCGTCCTTGGGGGTCTCATCCAGCTCGCGCAGGCCTGAGGCCGCAGGTGGGTGGGGCTCGGCGCATCGGGCGGGTTTGAGCGGATGAACAGCACACAACGTGGGAAGCGCGGGGTCTGGCTTTGGATCTTCGGATGCCTGGTTCTCGCCAACGGGGCGTTCTTTGGCTTTTCCCGGCTCTCGGGCGAGGATCAGGCAAGACCCGCGCGGCGTTCGCTGAACGCGAACCGGATCGTTCTACTGCCCGCCCCCCCCGCTGGCCCTGCGCCTGCGACCGCGCCCACGCCGCCGAAGGCCGCTCCCGCGGTCGCGTGCCTCCAGTGGGGCCCCTTCTCGGGACCTGACGTGGCCAAGGCGCAAGCGGTTTTGGCGACCCTGCGGTTGGCCGCCAACGCGACCCCGCTGCAGACTGCGCGTCCGATTGGCTACTGGGTGTACCTGCCGCCGGCCGCAAGCCTTGCGGCGGCGCAAGGCGAAGTGGCGACCCTCCAGGCCAAGGGCATCACCCAGTACGAGGTCCTGCGGCCTGCAGGACCTTGGCAGTACGCCGTTTCCCTGGGGGTGCTGTCCACCCAGGACCGCGCCCGCCGGTTGTTGCGCCAGGTACGCGCGCAAGGCGTCGCGACGGCGAAGATGGGGCAGCGTGTGGTGCCATCCGGGCCGACCCGCTTTCTGATCGCCGGGGCAGGCGCCGTTCAGCTGGCCGCGCTCAAGCAGGCGAGCCGGCCGTTCTCCGGGGCGGTGGCGTTGCCCGCGCCGTGCGCCACGGCCCCGTCAGTCGGGAAATAGCTTCCCGGGATTGAGCAGCCCCTTGGGATCGAATGCCGCTTTGATGGCGCGCATGAGGGCGAGCGTGGGGGCGTCGATCTCGCGCGCCACGAAGGCGCGCTTCTCGCTGCCGATGCCGTGTTCGCCCGACAGGGTGCCCTTGAGGGCGAGCACGAGGCTGAAAATCTCGTCGAGGCAGGCATGGGCGCGTGCGACCTGGGCGCTGTCGTCGGGGTCCACCAGCAGATTGACGTGGATGTTCCCATTGCCCGCATGGCCGAAGTTGGCGTTGGCGATGGCGTGCCGGCGGCAGAGTTCTTCCACGCCCACGAGCAGCTTCGGCAGTTCCGAGACGGGTACCACCACGTCTTCGTTGATCTTTTTGGGGGCGATGTCGCGCAGGAGCGGCGAGAGCGCCTTGCGGGCCGCCCACAAGGCCTGCGGGTCGGATACCGGGCGCGCCTCGATGAGACCGGCATTCTCCGCCGCTCGAAGAACCGCCTCGGTGGTCTGTTCGCGTTCAGCCGTGCCGCCATCCACTTCGATCATCAGCATCGCGGTCGTTCCCTCGGGGATGAGTCCGGGCCGATGGGCGCGAAGGAGATCCAGCGAGGCCCGGTCGAGGAACTCGAGGGCGGCCGGGGTGCGGGGCTGGGCCATGATCGCGGAAATGGCCAGCGCGCAACTCTCGATATCGCGGTAATGCGCGGTCAGCCCGCTCGAGCCTTGCGGCAGGGGCGTGAGACTGAGCGTGGCTTCGGTGATGACCGCCAGCGTCCCCTCCGAGCCGATCAGCAGCCGGGTCAGGTCATAGCCCACCACGCCCTTGGTGGTGTAGCAGCCGGTCCGGATCGGGCGGCCGTCGCCGGTGAAGGCGCTTAGGCCCAACACATGGTTGCGCGTGGTGCCGTACTTGACGGCGTGCGGCCCGCCGGCCCCTGTCGCGAGATTGCCGCCGACGGTGCAAAACGGTGCGCTCGACGGGTCGGGGGGCCAGAACAAGCCGTGCGCCTTGGCCGCCTCCTGGACGTCCTGGTTGAGGCATCCCGGCTCGACCACGATCACCCGATTGGCCGGGTCGATCGCCCGGATGCGCCGCAGCCGTTCGAGAGACAGCACGAGCCCCTGCGCCAAGGGCAGGCTGCCGCCTGCCGTTCCGGTGCCGCGTCCGCGGGGCGTGAGCGCCACGTCGCGCTCGTTGCAAAGGCGTACGATGGCGCCGACCTGATCCGCCTCGGTGGGAAGCGCGACCGCCTCGGGGGGGGCGAGTTTCCGGCTGTTGTCGTAGCCGTAGGCGAAACAGTCCACCGGGTCGGCGAGAAGATTGGCCTCGCCCACGATGGCGGCTAGGCGAACCAGAAAATCAGGGGGCAGCATGGCGAGCGTCTGTTCCTAAAAAGTTGCGCATATCTGCGCATCGGATTTATCCGCAGTCGGTTGACGCACTTTCGTGCCCAACTCGACCCTCTTGACGCTCAGTTGCGCCGGAGAACGAGCAAGCAGGATTCGA